>DFGF01000020.1:0-5455 GCA_002371715.1 Prevotella sp. UBA3757 | reverse complement strand
TGATTTCCTCGTTGCCGGGGTTGTTGATGCCGTCGAACAGCGAGATGGGCCACAGCCATGAGGAGAACCACGTGTCCAGCGCGTCCTCGTCCTGACGGAGGTCGGAGAGCTGAAGGTTAGCGTTACCACTCTTCTGACGGGCCAGCTCAAGGGCCTTCTCAGCAGTCTCGGCAACGACGAACTTCTCTTGAGCATCGGTGGAACTGATGCCTACGCTGAAGTAGTAGGCCGGAATGCGGTGGCCCCACCACAGCTGACGCGAGATGCACCAGTCCTGGATGTTCTCCAGCCAGTTCTTGTACGTATTCTTGTATTTGGCGGGATAGAACTTCAGCTCATCGTTCATCACGGGCGGCAGGGCGATGTCGGCAAAGTGCTTCATGGAGAGGAACCACTGCATCGACAGGCGCGGCTCGATGGCCGTGTCGGGGTTGCGCTCTGAGTAGCCCACCTTATTAGTATAGTCTTCTACCTTCTCCATCAGTCCGGCCTCTTCGAGGTCCTTGGCAATCTGCTTGCGGCAGTCCATGCGGTCCATGCCGACATAGAGGGGCGACTGGTCGCTGATGGTGCCGTCGGCATTGAAGATGTCGATGGTCTCCAGGTTGTGCGTCTTGCCCAGCATGTAGTCGTTGGTATCGTGGGCGGGAGTCACCTTCAGACAGCCCGTACCGAACTCGATGTCGACGTAGCGGTCCTCGATAACGGGAATGACACGACCCACCAGCGGGACGATGACCTTGTGGCCCTTCAGCCACTGGTTCTTCGGGTCCTTGGGGTTTATACACATAGCCGTATCGCCCATGATGGTCTCAGGGCGCGTCGTGGCCACGACGGCATAGTAGCCCTTTTCGTCCTTGTGGACGACGTTGCCATCGGCGGCGAGTGAATCGCCGTCCACAGGATCTGCCACGTAGTATTTCAGGTGGAACAGATGGCTCTTCTCTTCACGGTAGATGACCTCCTCCGTCGAGAGGGCGGTCAGTGCCTTCGGATCCCAGTTCACCATGCGCAGTCCGCGATAGATGAGTCCCTTGTTATACAGGTCGACGAAGACCTTGATGACGCTCTTCGAGCGTTTCTCGTCCATAGTGAACGCCGTGCGGTCCCAGTCGCACGAGGCTCCCAGCCGTCGCAGCTGCTTCAGGATGATGCCGCCGTGCTCGTGAGTCCAGTCCCAGGCGTGCTCCAGAAACTGCTCACGCGTCAGGTCGTGCTTCTTGATGCCCTGCTCGGCCAGTTTCTTCACCACCTTGGCCTCCGTGGCAATGGAGGCGTGGTCAGTACCAGGCACCCACAGGGCGTTCTTGCCCTCCATGCGGGCGCGGCGCACCAGGATGTCCTGAATCGTGTTGTTCAGCATGTGACCCATGTGCAACACACCGGTCACGTTGGGAGGCGGAATCACGATGGTGTAGGGTTCGCGTCCGTCGGGTTTACTTGAAAAGAGTTTATGGTCCAGCCAGTACTGGTACCATTTTGACTCGACCTCTTTTGGGTCGTATTTGCTTGCTAATTCCATACCTAACTATTATAAATTGGCTGCAAAGGTACGAATAAGTGAGCAAAAAGCCAAAACTTTTTGGCTTTTTCGAACGTGAGTACCAATAAAAACGAATCAAGCAGAAAAAAAACATCATCACTGCACGCACTCGCTCTCCTTTCGTAGTCTTGCAGTCCTATGCAGGAAGAAGCCTTCGAGACAAAGGTATAAATGCTTTCTTCTTCATTTTGCCATATTGCAATATATAAATAATGTGTTGATGCTATCAGTTTCACATCGGGTGCAAAAGTACAAATAATTTCCGAATTACGACATTCCTGACTCATAAAAGTAATGATAAAGGACATAAAAAACCGAATTTATTTTGTTTTTTGCCCACTTATTCGTACCTTTGCCCTCAATATGGAAAGATTGCATACAAGAGAAGAGAAAATGGAGGCCTTCGGACGGCTGCTTGACGTGATGGACCGACTGCGCGAGGAGTGTCCGTGGGACCGCAAGCAGACAAACGAAAGTCTGAGGGCGAACACGATAGAAGAAACCTACGAGTTGTGCGACGCACTGATTCGTGACGACCAGCATGAGATATGCAAGGAGCTGGGCGACGTCCTGCTTCACATTGTGTTCTACGGCAGGATTGGCGAGGAGAAACAGCAATTTGATATAGCCGACGTCTGCAACAAGCTGTGCGACAAGCTGATATTCCGTCACCCGCACGTCTATGGCGACGCGGTGGCAAAGTCGGCCGAACAGGTGTTGGAGTCGTGGGAACAAATCAAGCTGAAGGAGAAAGACGGCAACAAGACGGTGCTCTCCGGCGTGCCCCAGGCTCTGCCCGCGCTCATCAAGGCTTACCGCATACAGGACAAGGCCCGCAACGTGGGGTTCGACTGGGAGGACAAGCAGGATGTGTGGGGCAAGGTGCATGAGGAACTGGCCGAACTGGAGGCCGAACTGCAGCGCGAAGACAAGGAACGCTCCACGCAGGAACTGGGTGACTTTCTGTTCTCCGTCATCAATGCCGCACGGCTCTACAAGCTCAATCCCGACAATGCCCTGGAACTGACCAACCAGAAGTTTATCCGTCGGTTCAACTATATCGAGCAACACTCCATCCGAGTCGGCAAACCGCTGACTGACATGACCCTGGAAGAGATGGATGCGCTATGGAACGAAGCAAAAACAAAGGAAAACGAATAGACAAGTTATGAAAAAGTATGTATTTTTCTCGTCACTTGCTGCCCTAACCGTGATGCTGGGCAGTTGTGGAAGCAAAAGTGTCAAAGTACCCTTCGACAGCGGCGACTCTGCCTATGCCGTCAAGGCCGACCCGACACTGTTCGGCGTTTGCGGCGAGGAGACATCCATGAACACCTTGCAGCTGATAACCGACACTGGCGACACGCTACGCCTGGACCTGACAAATGCCAAAGAGGCAGACAGGGTGTTCGGCGGACTTCAGGTGGGCGACCGTATGGCCGTACTGCCCAACGAAAAGAAAACCGAGGCCACTATGGTGGTCAATCAGGCTGCACTGTTAGGCAACTGGGTGATGCCAAACCCCATTGACGGCAGCGACGAAATCGGTATCAGTATCAAAGAAGGCGGCATAGCCGAGGGCATCGAACAGAGCACTCTGCAGTATAAGTCATGGAGACTCACGCGCGGCATGCTGGAACTTGTGCTGATACGTGAGGGCGGTACGGAGGAAGACGAGGTCTATCTCTATGAACTTGTCAAGCTCACGCCCGACTCGCTGGTCTTCAAGGATGCCGAGGACACCTTCGAATACTCACGCCAAAAGCCCAAGGAGCGCTACGGCATGGACGTAGAACTGGAGGATGCCCGCGACGAATTCTTCATGTAACCCCAACCCCTTATTGCCTTTAGTTTGGAACCGTTCAAAGTTCATATCCTGGGTTGCAGCAGTGCTTTGCCCACCTTGCGTCACAATGCCTCGGCGCAGGTGGTCGAAGTGCGTGGCAAGCTGTTTCTCGTAGACTGTGGCGAGGGTACCCAGGTGCAGTTGCGCCGTTCGCGGCTGCGCTTCACCAAGATCAGTGCCGTCTTTATCACCCATTTGCACGGCGACCATTGTTTTGGACTGATTGGTCTGCTCAGTACCTTCGGGCTACTTGGCCGCACAGCCCGTCTGGCCATCTATGCACCTGCCGCCCTGGAGTCTATGCTACAACAGCAGATGCAGTTGTTCTGTCACGACTTTGACTACGAGGTCGACTTCCATGCCGTAGACACTACGCAACAGCAGGTAGTCTACGAGGACCGCTCGCTCACGGTAGAGACCATTCCTCTGGAGCATCGCATGCCTTGCTGTGGCTACCTGTTCCGAGAAAAGCCGCTGCTGCCTCACATCCGCCGCGACATGATAGACTACCTCCAGATACCTACCAGCCAGATTAACAATATCAAGGCCGGTGCCGATTGGACGACAGCCGACGGCGAGGTCGTCAGCAACGACCGACTGGTGGAAGCTGCCGACACGCCTCGCAGCTATGCCTACTGTAGCGATACGCGCTATATGCCCAAACTGGCCACTCGCTTACAAGGTGTCAGCACGCTTTACCACGAGAGCACCTATGGCGAGGACAACCTGCTGATGGCCCAGAAGTACTATCACTCCACGGCCCGCCAGGCAGCACTCGTGGCGCGCGATGCCGGGGTGGGGCAGCTGCTGTTAGGTCACTACTCGTCGCGCTATGAAGACGAGCAAATATTGCTTCGCGAGGCGCAGGAAGTGTTCAAAAACAGCCATTTGACGGACGAAAATGCTGTTTTTGACGTATAAAATGGCATTTTTCCCTCAAAAAGTTTGGAAGTTTCACCAAAAATGCCTACTTTTGCAGAAAACTATATAAAGAGAATAGGCGTATGACGAAACGATTACTCATATTTTCATTTATGGCCGCACTTGCAGTGACGGCTCCTCAGAGCATTATGGCCAGTGAGCTGATGGCTCCTGCTACAGAGCAGGCTGCCGATGATGACATCACTATAACCATCAGTGGTCAGACCGTCACCGTCAAGGGTGCACAAGGCCAGACGCTGGAGGTTGTTTCCCTCACGGGGCGCTGCGTGATGTCGGCCAAGATTGATAGCCCCGCTCAACGCATAGACTTAAACGTTCCTAAAGGTTGTTACATTCTGAAAGTAGGAAAAGTGGTACGAAAGGTTACTGTTCGCTGATACCGCTTTTCATCTCCGTACTGTGGCTGTCAGGCTGCAGCGCGGACCATTCAAATAAGAACAGACAGATTACGACGGAGGCGTTTTCAAACATGAAGACGCCTGCGTTCGTTTTTGAGCAGAAGGTGATTGAGGCTAACGTCGGACACCTACTGGCTGCCGACAAGCCGAAAAACGAAGCTGACAGGATGATGCGTGCCTGCTATCGAGGCCACCTGCTGTGGGTCAGCAAGTACGGTGTCAGCACGCAAGCCGACACGCTGCTCAACTGGCTGCATACGGTTGGCGAACTGGGGCTGACGGAACGTTCGTTCGACGTGGAACAGATAGAGCAGGACATGATGCGACTGCGCACGCTCTCGTTCGACGCGTCCAATCCGCTGCCTCGCGTCGCCGCCCGCCTTGACTATCGGCTCACGAAGGCCTGTATGCGCTACTGCTACGGTCAGCGCTATGGATTCGTCAATCCGAACCGACTGTTCAACCATCTGGATGTAGAAAAACAGGACACTACGCTCAAATATACATTATACCGTGGCCTCTTCGACATCGCCATGGATTTGCCCAGTGAAAGCTTCGGCCGCACAGTGTTAAACAAGATTCGGCATGACAGCTTGCCAGATCTTCTACACAGCATTCAGCCCAACGATGCCAATTATACCTATCTCGCGCAGCAATTGTCGGCCGACACATCGTTGGCTCACCGCCAGCGCATCATCGTCAACATGGAGCGCAGCCGCTGGCGCC
>DFGF01000073.1 GCA_002371715.1 Prevotella sp. UBA3757 | reverse complement strand
AACTCATGGATGGTAGCCTCGGTCATCCGCTGATTAGTACGCGTCAGGGCCTTCAGTGCCTCGTAGGGATTGGGGTAGGCCTCGCGGCGCAGGATGGTCTGAATGGCTTCGGCCACCACCGCCCACGTGTTGTCCAGGTCCTGCTGCAACTTCTCCTCGTTGAGGATGAGCTTGCGCAGTCCCTTCAGCGTGCTCTGGATGGCAATCACGGCATGGCCCATGGGCACGCCGACATTGCGGAGCACGGTAGAGTCGGTCAGGTCGCGCTGCAGGCGGCTGACGGGCAGCTTCTGGGCCAGGAAGGTCAGCACGGCATTGGCCATGCCCATATTGCCCTCCGAGTTTTCGAAGTCTATCGGGTTCACCTTGTGGGGCATGGCACTCGAGCCCACCTCGCCGGCCTTGATTTTCTGCTTGAAATACTCCATCGAAATATACATCCAGAAATCGCGGTCCAGGTCGATGACGATGGTGTTGATGCGGCGCATGGCGTCGAAGATGGCGCCCAGCCAGTCGTAGTTAGAAATCTGGGTGGTCCACTGTTCGCGCTCCAGTCCGAGCTTCTCGCTGACGAACTTGTTGCCGAACTCGCGCCAGTCGTACTGGGGATAGGCCACATGGTGGGCGTTATAGTTGCCCGTGGCACCACCGAACTTGGCGGTGATGGGCGTGTCCTTCAGGCTGCGCAGCTGCTCCTCGAGGCGGTAGACGTAGACCATCACCTCCTTGCCCAGGCGCGTGGGCGAAGCGGGCTGTCCGTGGGTCTTGGCCAGCATGGGCACCTGCTTCCACTGCTCGGCATAGTCGTTCAGCTGCTCTATCAGTTCCTCGACCATCGGATAGTACACCTGCTCCAGGGCCTCCTTGATGCTCAGGGGCACGCTGGTGTTGTTGATGTCCTGCGAAGTCAGTCCGAAATGGATGAATTCCTTGAAACGTTGAACGTTGGACGTTGAACGTTGAACGTCAAGCGCGTCAATCTTTTCCTTGATAAAGTACTCCACGGCCTTGACGTCGTGGTTGGTCACCTTCTCAATGTCCTTCACGCGCTGGGCATCCTGCTCAGTGAAGTTCCGGTAGATATCGCGGAGGGGTTCAAAGAGGCTGTGGTCGAATGTCTCCAGTTGTGGCAGGGGCAACTCGCAGAGCGTGATGAAATACTCTATCTCTACGCGCACCCGGTAACGGATCAGCGCATACTCCGAAAAGTATTCTGCCAGTTGTTGTGTTTTGTTTCTGTAACGGCCATCAATAGGCGAGATGGCTGTCAATACGTCTAATTCCATGACTTTCTCTTGAATTCCTTACTTATTTATAATATATAGCTATATATAGAATCTCTTCTATTTGAGGGTGCAAAGATACAAAGAAGCCAGCAAACCGCCAAAGGATTTTCCATTTTTCTTCAATTTTCACCTTTCATCTTTAATTTTTCATCTTTCATCTTCCATCTTTCATCTTTCATTTTTCATCTTTCATTTTTCATTTCTCCAGGGTGCAGCCGGTAGATGACGACGACCACGCTGCCTATCTGACCGTAGGTGGTATGCTCGGAAGGTACGTGCCAGATTCGGTCGTAGATGAAGCCCGACTTGAAGCATTCTTCCTGCAGGGCATAGAGGGCCACCTTGCCATCATGACGCGTCGCAAAGGCGTAATTGCCGCTGATGACGACGCGCCGGAAAACCGGCTTCAGCAGGTAGTGACGGCGGTAGGCACAGACGCCGTAGGAGCCGTTGCGACAGACGACCTCAAATTCCTGATAGTAGTCGGGCGTCTGGTGGTAGTCGACGAGCAGTGCGGGCGGCAGACTGCCCACGTCAAAATAGCGCAGCGCGTGGGCACCGCCAGCTACCATCCACACTTTCAGCGTCCGCGCCTGTGAATGGAGGGGCACGCGCAGCAGCGCCTGATGCGAATAATAGCGACGGCGCACCCTGACACGGTTGAAGTTCAGCAGGTTGATGAAGCGCAGCGACGGAAAGAGCAGCGTCAGGTAGCGGGCAATGCCATAGGTGACGCACAGGTTGTGGCAGCAACGGCGACGGCTGTCCAAAAGATAGCAGTTCTTGGCCAGGAAAGCCTGCCGGCGCGAGGGTAGCAGGCTCTCGATGCGAAGTCGTGGCGAGACATAGTAGAGGCAGCCTTTCGTCAGCGTACGTTCTGGGCGCCGATAGAGTTCCGGGCACGACGCACTCAAATGGCTGATAAGTTCGGCATAGTTGTCACCCCGATAGCGTCCCACCGGGATGCGGCAACGGTCCTTGCGACGGTAAAACAGACAGATGCCGGATGAGGAAAAGCGGAAGGTAAGGGCGACATGGAGCGTACGCAGCGAGTGACAGAAATGCAGCCGACGGGACGGGCCGTGACGGCAGTGCCCCTTGGGTTCACTCTGCGGCTGTTGTCGGAACACGCGCTCCTCAAGTGGCAATGGCGAGCGGAAACATTCCGGCGGCATACGGGGCGGCACGGCCGGCACCGGAACAGCAGCTTGTTCGGGATTGCCCAGCAGGAACACCTCTACCGCCACCTCTTGCAAACGGATGCCGTCCCAGTGCTGGACATGGTCATTGCAGGTGGCCAGCAGTGCACGCAGGGTGTCTGTAAACGGTATGTAATGGAAGCCCAACTGTATGCCAAACACGCGGAAATAAACAATGCGCTCCACAGCATCCCAATAGTAGTCGACGTCGGCCACCTGCCAGTTAATCACGCTGAGCAGCACCAGACTGACATAGCCCTTGATGAACCGATAGCCCACCATCTGCCTGCCCCACGGCAATTTGACGGCTGCATTCAGCAGGTTGAGGGCTGTCAGAAGGCGAAAGACGCAATCGGTAGTCTTTGGGGGAAACAGCTGTTTGACGACACGCACAGCCAGAACCACATGATGAGGCACCAACGGCAAGCGCATCGACACAGGCTCGTTCATGATACGACGCAGTTCTGCCGTATAGTCCCTAACGATAGCCATGTAACGATTGTGAGTAAAAAAAACAAGGACTGTCATGCCTGACAATCCTTTATTGAATTTGTTTTGTGGGCGCTGACGGATTCGAACCGCCGACCCTCTGCTTGTAAGGCAGATGCTCTAAACCAGCTGAGCTAAGCGCCCTTACTTTTTCGTAAGCGGGTGCAAAGGTAAGAAGAAAAATGAAGAATGAAGAATGAAGAGCGAAGAATTTGCTTCCGCTTAATGTTTTTTAACAGAAACGCCCACGAAAGTAACTATTCAGTTCACCACCTG
>DFGF01000014.1:3916-12028 GCA_002371715.1 Prevotella sp. UBA3757 | reverse complement strand
GCCGTCATCTGTCAGCGAGATATAGTGCACGAGGTTGGGGTGCTCCAGCCGATAGCCCGTCTCAAACTCCTTACGAAGAGCTTCCTGATAGCGGATGTCGCCTGTAAAAGCTGGCTTCAGGCGTTTCAGGAAGTGCAGCTTGCCATAGAGCTTCACCCGAAAGCTGTCACAGGTGGCTCCATGCGCATCTATCTGTTCGATGCTCTCGAAAGGTGACTGAACATCAGAAAACTGCGACGACTCCATAGTTAAGTGAAGAGTGAAGAATTGAAAATCAAATAACCCTTACGGAAGACAAGCCCGATATACGGCCTGCCGTGAACTGGCCAAGCGACTGGCCACTGCGCCATACCTGCATGACCAGCAGCGGATGATGCAGCACGAAACAAAGTATCTCCACTTCATCGCCCTCCAGCAGCTTGCTGTTCTCACTTTGCCGTATCCTGTAGCGGTTATTCCCCAGATAGGACAGCACCACCCGGCGGTCGGGCAGATAGGTAATCTCCACCTCACAGCCAACCTGCAAGTCGGCAGAGCGCACCTCACCGTCAGGACAGTCGAAATCGGAGTTCCCCTGATCTTCAATCTTTGCCAGTTCATCCCAATGGGCATAGCCTAAATAGTGAGCAATAGCGTCGAGCGTACTGGTGTGCGGCTGGCGCTCGTCCTGGGCGAAGCCGAGCAACCGTTTGAGCGTAGTGGCACCGATGCGGACTCCCGTCTTGCTCTCGATGTCGAGCGACAGCAGTTCGCAGTCAGAAGGCAAGCGCAAGCCAGAGCCTGACTTGCGCTTCAACAGTTCGATGATATGAAATGGAAGTTTCATCCCTCATTTCTCATTCCTCATTCTTTTACTCCCACTCGATGGTTGCGGGCGGCTTTGACGAGATGTCGTAACAGACGCGGTTGACGCCGCGCACCTTGTTGATAATCTCGTTGCTGACCTTGGCCATGAAGTCGTAAGGCAGGTGAGCCCAGTCGGCCGTCATGGCATCAGTGGAGGTTACGGCACGCAGGGCTACGGGGTGCTCGTAGGTACGCTCGTCGCCCATGACGCCCACGGAGCGGACAGTGGAGAGCAGGATGGCACCGGCCTGCCATATCTGGTCGTACAGGGAAACCTCAATCTCGCCATCCTGCATCTCAGCGGGCACACCGGCAGCCAGCACCTTGCGGGCATCCTCGCCAGAAAGTCTGACTTTATAGTCGCGCAGGCCACGGATGTAGATGTCGTCAGCATCCTGCAGGATGCGCACCTTCTCGGGCGTGATGTCGCCCAGGATGCGGACGGCGAGGCCCGGACCGGGGAAGGGATGGCGCGTGATGAGGTGTTCGGGCATGCCCAACTGACGGCCCACGCGGCGCACCTCGTCCTTGAAGAGCCACTTCAGGGGCTCGCACAGCTGCAGGTGCATCTCCTTGGGCAGTCCGCCCACGTTGTGGTGGCTCTTGATGACCTTGCCGGTGATGTTCAGCGACTCGATGCGGTCGGGATAGATGGTGCCCTGAGCCAGCCAGCGGGCATCTGTTATCTTCTTGGCCTCGGCATTGAAGACCTCGACGAAGTCGCGGCCGATAATCTTGCGCTTCTGCTCAGGGTCGGTAACGCCGGCCAGATCGGAGAAGAACTTCGCGGAGGCATCGACGCCAATGACGTTGAGTCCCAGTCCCTGGTAGTCGGCCATGACCTGCTGAAACTCGTTCTTGCGCAGCATACCGTGGTCGACGAAGATGCAGGTCAGGCGGTCGCCGATGGCACGGTTGAGCAGTACGGCGGCCACCGAGGAGTCGACACCGCCCGACAAGCCGAGGATGACACGGTCCTGGCCTAACTGTTCCTTCAGTTCGGCTACAGTGCTGTCGACAAACGAGGCGGCACTCCACTCCTGCCTGCTTCCGCAGATGCCGACCACGAAATTCTTCAGCAGCAGTGAGCCCTGAAGGGTGTGGAACACCTCGGGGTGGAACTGGACGGCCCAGACTGATTTACAATTTGACGATTTACAATTTACAATTTTGTCGCCCGGGCACCAGAAGGCGGCGTTCGTAACGTCCTTCGTAGAGCCGATGACCTGGAAGCCGTCGGGAATCTCGGTGATGGTATCGCCGTGTGACATCCATACCTGTGAGTGCTGTTCGAAACCGCGGAACAGGGGATTCGTGGTGTCGACAGTCTCAAGATTGGCACGTCCATACTCGCGGGAGTCGGTCTTTTCCACCTTGCCGCCAAGCGAGTGGGAGATGAACTGGGCACCATAGCAAATGCCCAGCACCGGCAGACGGCCTACGAACTGCGAGAGGTCGACCTTGAAGGCTTCCGGGTCGTGGACCGAGTAGGGCGAGCCGCTCAGGATGACGCCGATGACGTCGGGGTCGTCCTTCGGAAACTTGTTGTAGGGCATAATCTCGCAGAACGTGTCGAGTTCGCGCACACGGCGGCCTATGAGCTGCGTGGTCTGCGACCCGAAGTCGAGAATAATGATTTTTTGCATAATATAATGATTAAATTATAAATTCTTCCGCTTCACGGAGCGTGTCGAGTTTGCCGACATCGAGCAGCCGGAGGTCGTCCTTGGGAAGGCCGACGATGCGGGCACGGTGACAGACAGAGAGGTAGAAGTCGATGATGCTGAAACGATCGGGGAAGCGGTCCATCAGCGGGAACAGACGCGGCGAGAAGGAATGGATGCCGCTGAATGCATAGGCGTGGAGTGAAGAGTGGAGAGTGGAGAGTGTAGAGTTTGCTACCGCCCTCACATTCAGCTGGTCGTCGATGGTGATGTCGGCCTCACGCAGCCACGGGAAGGGCGACTTCACCTCGCCTGTCTCGACATTCGTCCACCCCATGAGGCGCATGGCACTGTCGAAGAGCAGGTAGCGCCTGGTGCGCCGCCGGCTGACCATCAGCACGGCGTCCTCGTCGGCCTGATGCTGACGGGCAAACCACTCGAAGTCGACATTGTCGAGGATGTCGACATTATGAATCAGGATAGGCTCGTCGTCGCGAAACAGCGGACGGGCATGTTTCAGTCCCCCACCCGTCTCCAGCAGCTGGGCACTCTCGTCGCTGAAATGCACCAGCGGTGCATAGTCCTGGAGGGCCACGTAGTCACGAATCTGCTGTGCAAAATGATGGATATTGATAATGAAGCGGTCATAGCCAGACTGCTGGAGCCGGCGTACCAGGATATCGAGCAAAGGCCGTCCCTGGACGGGCACCAGGGCCTTTGGCATGGTGTCGGTGAGGGGCTTCAGCCGGGTACCCAGCCCAGCGGCCAGTATCATCGTTTGTTTCATACTCTTTGCTTTGGGTTGCAAAGTTACAAAATAATTACGAATAAATAGCAGGTAATCAAAAAAATATTCTATCTTTGCCAACGATTTGCAATACATTAATAGAACGTAACATAATCCAACCAATGAAACTTATCGCATTACTGGCCACCACCATGCTGAGTGGCAACGTGTCGGCACAGACACTGAAAATCAATGAAATCATGCAGTCGAATGTCGAGTGCGTCATGGACGACATTCATGAATTTCCCGACTCATGGGTGGAACTATACAACCCGACGGAGACAGCCATCAACCTGAAGGACTACAAAATCAGCAACAAAAACAGGGAAAAGAAGGCGTGGCAACTGCCTGACAGGACGGTAGCGGCAGGCGGCTACATCGTCATCTACTGCGACAAGGAGGAGAAAGGGCTGCACACCGACTTCCGTCTGGAGTCGGGCAAGGACTGCACACTCTACCTCTTCACCAACAAGGAGGCGGTCGACAGTCTGCCCACAGGCATGAAGAAGATGCCGGCGCCGGACATAGCCTTTGGACGCCAGACCGACGGCGCCGACCAGTGGGGCTACCAGCTGACACCCACACCCGGCAAGTCGAACTGCGGCCAGACAACGAAGAACATCCTGGGCGCACCGGTGTTCAGCCAGCCGGGCCGCGTCACGTCGGAGAACAAGTCGGTCAGGCTGCTACTCACTCTGCCCGAAGGCAGTCCGGAGGGAGCCTATATCACCTATACCACCAACGGCAGCGAACCGACCGCCACGGACACGAAATACACCAAGCCCATCAGCATCAGCAAGACGACGGTCATCCGCGCCAAGGTGTTCTGCGACGGCTGGCTCTCGCCCATGAGCACGGCACAGTCGTACGTCTTCCACCCACGGAAGATGACCACGCCCGTCTTCTCCATGCAGATCAACGACCTGTATCTGAACGGCGACAACTACATGGGCCTCTTCAAATACAACAACAGCAAGGAGGACAAGAAGACCCACGACTGGCGTCGCCCCATGAACATTGAGTTCTTCCCGACGGAGGGAGAGGCCAGTGCCTTCAACCAACTGGGCGAGATACGCATACAGGGCGGTCAGTCGCGCTCTAATGCACTGAAGTCGCTGGTGTTCTATGCCAACAAGCGTTTCGACCCCGACCACAAGCGTTTCCAGTATGAGTTCTTCCCCGACCAGAAGCCGGGCGTGACGGAATTCAAGTCGTTCTCGCTGCGCGACGGCGGCAACGACTTCGGCGACCTGTACTTCCGCGATGCCATCATTCAGCGCACCATGGCCGGGCACGTCGACATGGACTGGCAGGCCTGCCATACCGCCGTGCTCTACATCAACGGCGAATATATGGGTATGCTCAACATCCGTGAACGCTCGAACGAGGACAACATCTACAGCAACTACGACGGGCTGGAGGACATCGACATGGTGGAGATTGGCCACGAGAAGGACAGCAACAATAAAGACCTGTTCATCGAGGAACTGAAGTCGGGAACCATCGACTTCTACGACCGTTTCAAGACTTTCTACAACGAGAAGGGACACACAATGGCCGAATACGAGACGTGGATGGACGTCAGCGAATACCTGAACGTGATGATTATGAACCTCTACTACGGCAACATCGACTTCCCTGGCAACAACATCGTATTCTGGCGACCCAACGACGATGCCAAAGACTGTCCGTTGGAGAAACGCTGGCGCGTCATCGTCAAGGACACCGACTTAGGACTCGGACTCTACGGACGCCCAACCAGTTTCAACACCATCGACCTGCTCTACAATCCCAGCAAATATCCCAACGACAACTGGGCCTTCACCGCACCTGCCACCACACTCATCAAGAACATGCTGGAGGACAAGGACCTGCTGAACCTCTTCATCGACAAGTGCTGCGTCTTCATGGGCACCTTCATGAACGGCAAGGGCACTGGTGAAATGATAGACATCATCCGCCAGGAGGCTATGGAGGAGTTTGTGGCCCACCGCGACAAGTACAATCCCGGTTGGGGCTGGTGGCCTGCCGACAACCGCTCGGACATCCAGAACAAGTTCAACGATGCCAAGAAATGGGCTGAAGGACGAACCGCCAACTTCTACAACCATATTGGCACGAAATGGAGTCTGGGTACTGCCGTTGCACTTACTGTCAACAAGAGCGGCCAGGATGTCGACATCACGATGAACGGCATACCCGTGTCGGGCGGCACATTCAGCGGCAAGTTCTTTGCCAACCGCCCGCTGACCGTCAGCGCAGCGGCACCCGAGGGTCAGGAGGTGAAGGGCTGGCGACTGAGCGGTGCACGCAACGAGGAGGTGACGGGCAACACACTGACGCTGAACATGACACAGAGTGCGCTGACCATCGAACCCATCATTGGCGAGGCTACCGGCATCGAAACCATCGAACGCGCGACGCTGGCCAACGGCCATCCAGCCCTCTACGACCTCATGGGCCGCAAGGTGACGACACCCCAGCCGGGCAAGATATACATCAAGAACGGTAAGAAGATTGTGATGAAGTGAGTGTTAAGGCAGATTACCTGGCGCTGAGCGTCTGGGTAATCTGCTGCTCACGATGGCAGATGCGCACCTCGATGCCAAACTTCTCGTGGATATGCTCGGCCAGGTGCTGCGCACTATAGACGGAACGGTGCTGACCACCCGTACAGCCGAAGCAGAACATCAGGCTGGTGAAGCCGCGCTGCATGTAGCGGCGCACATGGGCGTCGGCCAGCTTATAGACGGAATCGAGGAAGGTCAGGATTTCGCCGTCGTCCTCCAGGAATCGGATGACGGGTTCGTCGAGTCCCGTCAGCTTCTTGTACGGCTCGTAACGGCCGGGATTGTGGGTGCTGCGGCAGTCGAACACGTAGCCGCCGCCATTGCCGCTTTCGTCCTCGGGTATGCCCTTCGCATACGAGAAGCTGAAGACGCGCACCACCAGCGGTCCCTGGGCGTCGTATTTCGAGAACGTGGCCGGACCGTCCTGCGGGTGCTGCTTATAGGGATTCTTGTCGGTGGTCCTGTAACCGTCGGCACGACTGACGGTGGCCTGCACCTGCTGGAAGCGCGGCATCTCGGTCAGCTGGCGCAGGATGTCGGTCAGATAGGGATAGGGGAAGTTGCGCTCGTCCAGCAGTTCGCGGATGTTCTGCATGGCGGGCGGTATCGACTCGATGAAGTGCAGCTTGCGCTCGAAATAGCCACGGAAGCCGTAGGCGCCCAGCACCTGCAACTGACGGAACAGCACGAAGAGGCTGAGCCGGTCGACGAAATGGTGGGGCGAGGGTACCTCGGCAAACTGCTTCAGGGCATTGTAGTATTCGTAGACCAACTCGCGGCGCACCTTGTAGGGATACTTAGCCGAGGCCTGCCAGAGGAACGAGGCCAAATCGTAATAGTAAGGGCCCTTGCGCCCGCCCTGGAAGTCAATGAAATAGGGATGTCCCTCGCTGTTCAGCATGACGTTACGCGCCTGGAAGTCACGGTAGAGGAATCCCTGCGCATCGTCGGCATTGGTCAGGTCCTTGGCCAGCAGCCGGAAGTCGGCCTCCAGCTTCAGCTCGTGGAAATCCACCTCGGTGGCTTTCAGGAAACAGTACTTGAAGTAGTTGAGGTCGAAGAGCACCGAATTGCTGTCGAAGGCCGGCTGCGGGTAGCAGTTGGCAAAGTCCAGGCCGTCGGCACCAATCATCTGTATCCTGGGCAGTTCGCGAATGGTGCGGCGCAGCAGTTCCTGCTCCTTCAGCGTGTAGCGCCCACCGGCCTCGCGCCCGCCACGGATGGCGTCGAACAAGGATACAGAACCCAGGTCGGTCTGCAGGTATCGCAACTCGTCGCTGCTGACGGCCAGAATGGTTGGCACTGGCAGCTTGCACGCCGTAAAGTGCTGTGCCAAGTAGACAAAGGCATGGTTCTCGTCGCGGCTGGTGCCGACGCACCCCACCACGCTCCGTCCCTCCGGCGACGTCATCCGGTAATACTCACGATTGCTGCCGCCTGCCGTCAGCTGCTGCACGTTCTGGGGCTCCGCCCCACTCCACTGTTTATATAGTTCAATTAGCTTCTGCACTGTTCTCTCTTTTATTTTCAGCCGACAAAGGTAGCAATTATTTATGAAAGTACAAAAAAAATTTTGTTTTTTGCTCGCTTATTCGTACCTTTGCAGCCGTGAACATGAAAACTAAAAGACATATTGCCTCATGGGTGCTATTGGCTGTATTTGTGCCAATGGTGGTTTTGGCGTCGCTTCATGTTCATCCGTCGGCAGTACTGACAGAGACGGTGTGCGACGATTGCGTACACCATCACTGCTCGGGTCACATCACCGTCTACGACATGCAGATGCATGCCTGCGTGCTGTGCCAGATGGTCAGTCTGCCGTTCCTGGCGGCTACCGTTGTAGCCGTCATCCTTTACCAACACGTCGTACGGCGCTCACACGGCGCCGCCAGCAGCCGCACCAGCATCAGTTGTTGCGGCATCGTCGGTCTGCGTGCGCCCCCCACCCTGTCCTGTTAGTGACACATAGGGAGAAACAGACAGCCTTACACTTTATTAATAATAGGTGGGAAGGCACGATGATTGTTTTACGACAGTAACAAGTAATGGCATTGACTAACATGGTGGCAGCAGCACTCATGGCGTGCTCGCTGCCCGACAGTACCATCACGCTCAACGGCGTGACGGTGACTGGCAACCGACAGCGCGAGTTCCAGATGAAGTCGTCGCAGACGGGTGTCCAGATCAGCCACGACTACCTGCAACAGAACTTTGCGGGCAGTCTGATGCAGACGCTCGAGGGCAT
>DFGF01000014.1:0-3799 GCA_002371715.1 Prevotella sp. UBA3757 | reverse complement strand
TGGGCTTCAACCGCATGGCCGTCAGCGAGGACGGCATCAAGCACGAAGGCCAGCAGTGGGGCGACGACCACGGACTGGAGATTGACCAGTTTGCCGTCGACCGTGCCGAGGTCATCAAGGGTCCTGCTGCCCTGCTCTACGGCAGCGACGCCATTGGCGGCGTGCTCAGCCTGTATACCAACCACGTGCCGATGAAGACGGTGGAGGGTGCCGTCCAGCTGTTCGGACGTACCAACAACGGACAGCTGGGCCTCTCGGCAAAGATAGGCGGGCGCACGGGCCGCTTCTTCTATCGTGCCAACATGACGCTCATCGACTATGCCGACTACCGCGTGCCGACAGACAGCATCCAGTACTATTCCTACTGGATTAAGCTGAAGGACCGCCGACTGCGCAACACGGCCGGGCTGGAGCGCGACGGCAGCGTGACACTGGGCTATGCGGGCTACAACTTCCACACGGACGTACGCGTGTCGGACAGCTATGCGAAGAGCGGTTTCTTTGCCAACGCCCACGGCCTGGAGGTGCGCCTGTCGGACATCGACTACGACCGTTCGGCGCGCGACATTGACCTGCCCTACCAGTCGGTCAACCACCTGAAGGTGCTCAGCCATACCACGTGGCGCAACGAGCGGTTGTCCGTGGAAGCCAACCTGGCCTACCAGAACAACCTGCGCCGCGAGCGGTCAGAACCCGTCTCGCACGGCTACATGCCGACGCCCGACGGTTCGCTGGAGCGCCAGTTCAACAAGAGCACCTACACGGCCAACGCCACCCTGCACTACCAGCTGGGCGAACACCACGCGCTGACGGCAGGCCTGAACGGCGAAGTGCAGCACAACCGGCGCGACGGCTGGGGATTCATCATCCCCGACTTCGAGACGGGCAGCATCGGTGCCTTCGTCTTCGACCGCTACAACATTACTGACAACTTCATCGTCAATGCCGGCGTGCGCTTCGACCACGCCCGTACGCACATCCACCCGTACAACGACTGGTACCAGACGCCCGTCAACGGCACGCCCGTCTACCAGCAACGGTCGGCCGACCTGAAGCGCCACTTCAACAGCCTGACATGGTCGGCAGGTGTCAACTACGCCACCGGCCAGTGGGTGCTGAAAGCCAATGTGGGCAAGTCGTTCCGCGTGCCCATCCCCAAGGAGCTGGGTGCCGACGGCATCAACTACCACATCTTCCGCTACGAGCGCGGCAACAGCACGCTGGACCCGGAGGAGTCGTACCAGCTGGATGCGGGCATCGGCTGGGACAACGGCACCTTCACGCTGCAGGTAGACCCCTACCTGAACTACTTCCCCAACTACATCTACCTGAACCCCACGGCCGACTACGTCGAGGGGCTGCAACTGTATCACTACACGCAGGCCCGCGTGCTGCGCTACGGTGTTGAGGGACAGCTGGGCTGGCGCATCGACCGCCACTGGCAGGCCGAGGTGAAGGGCGAATACCTGCACGCCCGCCAACAGTCGGGCCAGAAGAAGGGCTTCACGCTGCCGTTCTCGACGCCGTGGTCCATAGATGCCGGCGTGAAGTACCAGTTCGAATGGCATGGTGACGGTTTTATAGGCATGAACGCACACATCGTGGGCGCACAGAACGACATCGTGCCGCCCGAGCAGCCCACCAAGGGCTATTGGACGCTCAATGCCCAGGCCGGCAAGGTGTTTGCCCTGGGCCAGACAACCCTGAAGGCGGTACTGCATGCCGACAACCTGCTGAACCGCCGCTATTACGACCACACCAGCTACTACCGCCTCATCGACGTGCCCGAACCCGGACGTAACGTCTCGCTGATGGTGGGGCTGGAGTTTTGAAAATTAAAAATTAAAAATTAAAAATTAAAACGAATATGAAGAATTGGAAATATATGAGCCTCACGATGGCTCTCGTAAGTGTTTTAGCATTAGGCTTTATGGCCTGCGGTGGTGACGATGACGACAAGGACACGACCTATCCCGTCATCAGCGGTGAGGGCATCGTGGCCTGTCCCATCGACTGCCAGGAGTATCACCCCGGCGACGTCATCCCCTTCAACTACGTCTTCACCGACGACACCGAGTTGGGTAACTTCAACATCGAGATTCACAGCAACCACGACCACCACAGCCACAGCACGTCGTCAGTGGAATGCGAAGAGGAGCACGAACACGAGCATGAACACGCCGAGCCCGTCAACCCCTGGGTCTTCAACCAGGCCTACACCATCCCTGCCGGACAGCGCACCTACACGGCCCGCATCGACATCCCCATTCCTACCGACATCGATGCCGGCGACTACCACTTCATGATCCGGTTGACCGACCGTGCCGGATGGCAGCAGCTGAAGGCCGTGGCCATCAAGGTTGAATAAGCGCCCACGGCCGAAATCTTTCACGAGGTCAGCCTGATGCACATCATGGTCAGGTCGTCGTTCGGTTCGGCTGTCTGGCGGTGGGCGGCAACCTCGGTCTTGAAGGCGTCAATAACCTGGCGGGCATTCTCGAAAGAACCGGTACGGATGATTTGCAGCAACCGGGAGTCGCCAAACTGCTCCTGCAGCTCGTTTTCAGCCTCGTTGAGGCCGTCGGTATAGAGGAATATCGGACGGTCGAAGACAGACTCCAACACCTCGCCCTCAAACTCCAGCACGGGCCACAGGCCAATGGGGGCGTTGGGTTTCATCTCGAGAAACGCTCCTGCCAGCACGGGGGGATTATGGCCGGCATTGCAGAAGTCGAGACGCCCCGTCGTGAGGTCAACCAGGCCGATGAACATCGTAACGAACATGCCCTGCTCGTTGTCCTCGGAAAGTACGCGGTTCATCTGTGTGGCCATGGCGGCCGGCATCATGCCCTGTGAGGCGAAGGTCCTGAAGAGGCGCGTGGCCTGGGCCATGAAGAGTGAGGCGGGCACACTCTTGCCTGACACATCGCCCACACAGAAGTAGAGCTTGTCGCCCTGCAACATATAGTTATACAGGTCGCCGCCAACCTCCTTGGCAGGTTCCATGTAGGCGT
Source organism: Prevotella sp. UBA3757 (assembly GCA_002371715.1). Classification (GTDB taxonomy): domain Bacteria; phylum Bacteroidota; class Bacteroidia; order Bacteroidales; family Bacteroidaceae; genus Prevotella. The sequence goes on along the minus strand of DFGF01000014.1, from coordinate 785 downwards.
ACATGTCCAGGCCGTCACGCCGGGGGAACGCGCTGGGCACCATCGACATTTGTATATCGCGGGCAATGCGCAGCTCACTCTCAATGCGCTCCTTGACGGCATTCAGCTCCGCCAGCCTTTTGGCAGCACGGCGGCGATGCAGGGTGTAGACGACAAAGAATACGGACACCAGCACGAATGCCACGGCCGTGCCTATCAGCCGCTGACCGGTCAGTTCAGCATGCTGGCGGGCTATCTCGGCCTCCTTCTCCTGCGTCTCATAGATGACGGCCAGTTCCGCGGCATCATTCCGCTGCTGAATGATGGTCACCGTATCGAGTGCGTCCACGATACGCTCAGCCGTCAGCAGCGCTTTTTGCTTTCGCCCGGACTTCAGCTCGGCCAGGAACCGCACCGCCAGGCTCGACTTCAGATACTCCAGCGAGAGGGGTACGTTCTGCGCCTTGTCGAATGAGTCGAGGGCCGACTGCAACTGTTCCAGGTCGTCCCACCGCTCTACCTTTTCAAGGTACACTGCCTTGTCTAACAGTCCGTTACCCGTACTGGCATAGTCGTAGGTCAGGAACTTGCGATAAGCCTTGTCAGCCTCTACCCTCCTGCCCTTGGCAGAGAGCACGATGGCACGGTTGACAGCCAGACGCGCCTGCAGTTCATCGGCCCTGACCGCCTTACACCTCGGATTGGCTACGGCCTTGCTGACGGCCTCGTCCATGCGCTGTAGCCATAATCCGGCCCCATTGGCATCGTTGGCACTATTATATTCTACGAGGATATTATTGGTGATG
>DFGF01000010.1:22875-25271 GCA_002371715.1 Prevotella sp. UBA3757 | reverse complement strand
CTATTGATTCAGTACGACTACAAAACAACTGTCTACTATTTCAGCTAATGAAGAGAATAAGTGTCTAGTGAAATCAGGAAAAGTCACTGTTAGTGTTTGATATGACTCCGATATGAGTTCAGTATGAGATCAGTATGAGATCAGTATGAGTTCAGTATGAGTTCAGTATGAGATCAGTATGAGACCGATATGAGTTTTTCGGAGTTACGACGGCAAAACGGCGGTATGTTACAAAGAATAATCCCAACCACTTGTCTTGAAAGTGATTGGGAAATCATCTTGTTGGGGTACCCGGACTCGAACCAGGAAAGGCAGGACCAGAATCTGCAGTGTTACCATTACACCATACCCCAGAATTTGTTTTTCAAAACTCGCTTGTTTTGTTTTGCGGGTGCAAAGGTACGACTTTTTCTGAAACTAACAAAATTTTTGGGCACTTTTTTATAAAAAAAGACAATTTTTTCTGCTTTTTGCTGTTTTTCCGATAATATGATGTAACTTTGTGGCTCAAAATATACATTATTATTATTTAAATGGAACAAACAACACAGTTAGTAGAGACTATTAAAAAAGGAATACAGGAGAAAAAAGGGCAGCGCATCGTCGTAGCTGACCTTCAGGGCATTGATGGTGCCATAGCCCCATACTTTGTCATCTGCCAGGGGTCGTCGCCCGCTCAGGTGGAGGCTATCACCGAGTCGATTGGCGAGATGGCCCGCAAGGAGTTGAACGAGAAACCGGTCCGTGTGGCCGGTCTTGAGAATGCCCAATGGGTGGCCATGGACTATGGTGACGTGCTGGTGCACGTGTTTTTGCCCGACGTGAGAGACTACTATGATTTGGAGCATCTCTGGGAGGATGCTGAATTGACGGAAATAGAAGATTTAGACTGATGGAACAGCAGAACAGCCAGGGCCAGAACAAGGGGCCGCAGATGAATATGCCGAGGTTCAACATGAACTGGATCTACGGAATTGTGATTATCACGCTGATTACGCTATATATGACGCAGGGTCGCGAGGCATCGAGCGTGTCCACTCAGACATCGTACTCTGAGTTTAAGACGATGGTGATGAAGGGCTATGCCAATGAGATTGTCGTCAACAAGTATTCAAACACGCTTCAGGTCTATGTGAAACCTGAGCACATCCGTGATGTGTTTCACAAGGGTGTCAACCAGACGGGCCGGACGCCCAGCGTCAGCGTGGCGTTTGGCTCTACCGACCAGGTGGAGCAGTTCGTCAACGAGGCTCGCGATGCCGGTAAGTTCTCAGGCAAGTATTCGTATGACAATTCGAAGGATAGTGAGTTCTTTAATTCGCTGATCATGAACATCCTCTTCTTTGGTGGCATCATCATGGTCTGGATGTTTATCATGCGCCGTATGGGTGGCGGTGCCGCAACGGGCATAGGTGGTGGCATCTTCAACGTGGGAAAGTCGAAGGCTCAGATGTATGAGAAGGGTGGTGACCTGGGCATCACGTTCAAGGACGTAGCCGGGCAGGCCGGTGCCAAGCAGGAGATGCAGGAAATCGTAGACTTCCTGAAGAACCCCCAGAAGTATACCGACCTGGGCGGTAAGATTCCCAAGGGCGCGCTGCTTGTCGGCCCTCCCGGAACGGGTAAGACGCTGTTGGCCAAGGCCGTGGCCGGTGAGGCCGGTGTGCCGTTCTTCTCGATGTCGGGTTCCGACTTCGTCGAGATGTTCGTGGGCGTGGGCGCGTCGCGCGTGCGCGACCTTTTTGAAAAAGCCAAGAGCAAGGCTCCCTGTATCATCTTCATTGACGAGATAGACGCCGTCGGGCGCGCCCGTAGCAAGAATCCGGCCATGGGCGGCAATGACGAGCGCGAGAATACGCTGAATGCCCTATTGACGGAGATGGACGGTTTCGGCACTAATAGCGGCATCATTACCCTGGCCGCTACCAACCGTGCCGATATGCTCGACTCCGCCCTGCTTCGTGCCGGCCGCTTTGACCGCCAGATACATGTGGACCTGCCAGACCTGAACGAGCGCAAGGAGGTGTTTATGGTGCACCTGAAGCCGTTGAAGCTCGACGAAAGTGTCGATGTTGACTTCCTGGCCCGCCAGACGCCCGGTTTCTCGGGTGCCGATATTGCCAACGTCTGTAATGAGGCCGCACTGATAGCCGCCCGCTTCAACCGTGAGAAGGTGGGCAAGCAGGACTTCCTCGATGCCGTAGACCGTATCATTGGCGGTCTGGAGAAGAAAACCAAGGTAATGACCGAGGCCGAGAAGCGCTCGATAGCCATCCACGAGGCTGGTCATGCCACCATATCGTGGTTTACCGAGTTTGCCAATCCGCTGGTGAAGGTGTCCATCGTGCCCCGTGGCCGTGCACTGGGTGCTGCGTGGTATCTGCCCGAGGAGCGCG
>DFGF01000010.1:7172-22812 GCA_002371715.1 Prevotella sp. UBA3757 | reverse complement strand
ACCAAGGAGGCCATGCTCGACGAGATGTGTTCACTGCTTGGCGGTCGGGCTGCCGAGGAACTGTTTATCGGTCATATCTCCACCGGTGCCATGAACGACCTGGAGCGTACCACGAAGCAGGCCTATGGTATGGTGGCCTATGCCGGTATGAGCGACAAGCTGCCCAACCTGTGTTACTATAACCAGCAGGAGTATACGTTCCAGAAACCCTACTCCGAGACGACAGCCAAACTGATGGACGAAGAGGTGCTGAAGATGGTCAACGAGCAGTACCAGCGTGCCAAGCAGATACTCTCGGAGCATAAGGACGGTCACGCCCAGCTGGCCCAGATGCTGGTAGACCGTGAGGTTATCTTTGCCGACGATGTCGAGAAGATTTTCGGTAAGCGTCCCTGGCAGAGCCGTTCCGAGGAGTTGCTCGAGGCCCAGATGCGTGCCGAGGCCGAGCGTATGGCTGAAGAACGCGCCAAGGAACTGGAAGCCAAGAAGAGTGAAAAGTGAAGAGTGTAGAGTTTGCTACCGCTGCATGGTAATCATAAATTTCAAATTTCAAAGTTCAAATTTCAAACTTATAAGATGAAGAACTTTATTATACGCACCATTACGGGAGTTATCTTTGTGGCAGCCGTTGTTGTCAGTTTCTTGCGGCCTGAGGCTATGGTGGCCCTGTTCGCTGCCGTGACGGGACTGACCGTTTGGGAGTTTACCGGACTGGTGAACGAGCGCGAACATGTCACGGTCAACCGTTTTATTTGCACGGTGGCAGGGGTCTATTTCTTCTTTGCCATGACCTACTTCTGCAGTGACCTCTACGGCGGGGCGGCCAAAAGCGTGGTGTTTATTCCCTATCTGGTCACCATTGTCTATCTGCTCATTGCCGAACTATACATGAAGCAGGCCGACCCTATACATGACTGGGCTTACACCATGCTCTCGCAGATGTATATCGCTCTGCCCCTGTCGCTTCTGAATGTGCTGGCTTTCACGGTAGACAGCAGTGGCGTCGTTGCATTCAACACACTGTTACCGCTGAGCGTCTTTATATTCCTGTGGGTTAACGATTCGGGGGCCTACTGTGTTGGCTCGCTGTTGGGCCGTCACAAGCTGTTCCCCCGCATCTCGCCGGGCAAGTCGTGGGAAGGCAGCATCGGCGGAGCCGTCTTCGTATTGGTGGCAGCCTGGGCCATATCCCATTTCCTCGATGGCGTCATGCTTACCCTGCCCGAATGGCTGGGCTTAGGGTTGGTCGTCGTCGTCTTCGGTACGTGGGGTGACCTGGTCGAGAGCCTCTTTAAACGCACGTTGGGCATCAAAGACAGTGGTAGCATCCTGCCTGGTCATGGCGGCATGCTCGACCGTTTCGACTCTTCGCTGTTGGCTATTCCCGCAGCAGTGATATACCTGTATACGCTGTCGCTGTTTTGAGATACTGGCGGGGCCTAAATATATAGTATAAAATATAAAATAAAAATATAGGATGATGAGAAGCTTTATGATACACAGGAGTCTGTTATTTCTTATTTTCTATTTTATATTTAGCCACGCAGTGGCGCAGAGTCCTGTCAAGCAGCACGGACAGCTCCAGGTCAAGGGTACGCAGCTTTGTGACCAGCACGGACAGCCCGTGACGCTGAGGGGCGTCAGCTATGGGTGGCACAACTGGTGGCCGCGCTTCTATAATAAAAAGGTGGTGAAGACGCTGGCTCGTGACTGGCACTGCACGGTGGTACGTGCTGCCATGGGTGTTGAACCTGATGGTGGCTACCTCACCAACCGTCAGCGGGCCATGGATTGTGTGACGCAGGTCGTTGAGGCTGCCATCAAGCAGAATATCTATGTCATCATTGACTGGCACGCCCACCAGCTGCATCCCAAGGAGGCACGAGCCTTCTTCAGCGAGATGGCACAGCGCTATGGTCACTATCCGCACGTCATCTACGAACTGTGTAATGAGCCTGTGGAGGATACCTGGCGCGACCTGAAGAAATATGCAACGCCGATAATCGACGAGATACGCAAGTATGACCCCGACAACCTGATACTGATGGGTTGCCCGCACTGGGATCAGGACATCCATCTGGCAGCCGACAGTCCCCTGAAGGGCTATGACAATCTGATGTATACCGTTCATTTCTATGCTGCCACGCATGGCGAGACGCTGCGCCAGCGCACGGAGGAGGCCATCAAGCAGGGCTTGCCCGTATTCATTTCCGAGTGTGGGTTTATGGAAGCCTCTGGCGACGGACCCATCGACAGCGATAGCCAGCAGCAGTGGCTGGCGCTGTGCGAACGGTACGGCCTGAGCTGGCTTTGCTGGAGCGTGAGCGATAAGGCCGAGACGTGCTCCATGCTACTGCCGTCAGCCAAGTCCACCGGTCCGTGGCGCGATGACGTGCTGTCGCCCTATGGGCGCATGGTCAAGCAGTTGCTGGCAACGTATAATAACACTAAAAAATCCAAACGCTAAATTGTAGATAACCATGACACGAGAACAAGAAAAACTGGTGACGGCGAATATGGGTTATGTGGTGACCCTGGCACGCCAATACCGCAGCGACATCCTGAGTACCGACGACCTGGTCAGCGAGGGCGCCATTGGTCTGATGAAAGCCGCAACGAAGTACGACGCCCAACGCGGTAAACCTTTTGTGACCTTTGCAGCACCCTATATCCGCCGGAGCATTGAGAGCGCCATCGGCAAAGTCGCTACCGATACCGACGTACGCTCCACCGACGAGTCGATACCCGTTGGTAGCCGTAATAATTACACGCTGCTCAACGTCTTGGAAGATGTTGATGCCCAGAAGGCCGACGCCATCGTTGAGGAAGAATCGCTCAACGACCAGATGCTCAGCTGCATTGATGTGCTCAACAGCCGTGAGAGCGAGGTGGTGAGTCGTTACTACGGGCTGAAGGGGTGGCGCCAGACGATGGCCGAGATAGCCGACGACATGGGACTGAAGCGCGAGCGCGTCCGTCAGGAGCGCGACAAAGCCCTCAGAAAGCTGCGGCGTGCGGCCAAAAGAAAGCTGTAAAACAGACGATGATAAAGACGGAAGATATAAGTAGGATGAATTTAAAAAAATGAAACGCACAGCACTTTTTCTGTTTTTCTACCTTTTAATCTTATTACCCTTACCAGCCAAAGTTATCAAGGTGCTGGCCATCGGCAATAGTTTTTCGCAGGATGCCGTCGAGCAGTATCTTTACGAGTTGGCTGCTGCCCAGGGCGACTCGCTGATTATCGGCAATGCCTATATCGGCGGCTGTTCCATCGACCGTCATTACGACAACCTGCTGACAGGCAAGTCCGACTACGAATACCGCAAGGTGGTGGCTGGTGTACGTTCCAACAAAAAAAAGGTCGAACTGCGAAACATTATCCGTGACGAGCAGTGGGATGTCATCTCGCTTCAGCAGGCCAGCCATTTTTCCGGCATTCCCGCCACTTACGCCAATCTTGCCCAGTTCAAGCGCTTGGTCAAGAGCTATACTACCAATCTGCACGTCCGGTTTGTATGGCACATGACGTGGGCCTATGCCGAGGATTTCCAGTCAAAGAATTTCGCGGCTTACGACAACAGCCAGCACAAGATGTACGCTGCTATTGTCAGCACCATGCAGCAGGTGTTGCCCGCTGTCGGCCTGGAGTCAGTCATTCCTTCGGGTACTGCCATCCAGTTGGCCCGTTACCGGCTGGGCGACGTATTGAATCGCGATGGCTTCCATCTGAGCTATACCCTTGGCCGCTATACTGCAGCCTGTACGTGGTGTGAATTTCTGACGGGGCGCATCGTCGACGGCAATCCGTACCATCCCGACGCCATCAGTGAAGAGGAAGCTCATGTGTGCCAGGAAGAGGCCCACGAGGCTTGTTTCATGCAGCGCCAGAACCGCTATTTGTCGTTCTGAGCAGCACGCGTCTTAGCGCTCATGTCATCGGTGCTGGCCAGCAGGCCCGTCATGATGCGTGCCGCCTCGTCGGGTGCGTGGCTGTCGCCTAAGAGGCGGTGCACCTCTTGGTAATCCGTCAGCATTTGTTCGCGCCGGCTGCCGCCCGGAAGGACGGCTTCCAGTTCGTGGCGTATGTTGTCAACGCTGAATGTGTCAGCCACCAGCTCCTTGACGACTTCGCGGTTAGCTATGAGGTTGACCAGCGAGACGTATGGTACGCGTAGTATCCGTCGCTTCAGCCATCCGATAAGTGTCGGCAGTGGCGTTTCGTAACACACCACCTGCGGCACGCCGAACATGCACGTTTCCAGTGTCGCCGTGCCGCTGGTGACAAGGGCTGCCGTGGCACTGTTGAGGAGTGCGAACGTCTGTCCGAAGACGATTTTGACGCTGGTGTCTTTGAGAAAGCGCTCGTAGTAGGCCGGCTCGATGCCTGGCGCTCCGGCCACAACCAGCTCGTAGCGCTCGCTGAGGTGGCGTGTGGCTTCAATCATGGCTGGCAGGTTGTCCTTGATTTCCTGTTTGCGGCTTCCAGCCAGTAGGGCAATGGTTTGGGAAGTGGCTCTTGGAGCGTCATCCTTGGCCTCTGCATCTGTGATGTATTCCCTAACCTCCTGGGCCGTCGGGTTGCCCACATAGTGGATAGGGTAGTGGTGTCTTCGTTCGAAGAAGTCTACCTCAAACGGCAGGATTGAGAAGAGTTCGTCGACGTCGCGCTTGATGTTCTTGATGCGGTACTCCTTCCAGGCCCATATCTTCGGCGAGATATAGTAATAGACCTTGGGGACACGGCCATTGGCAAATTTCTCGCTTCTTGCTTTCCTTTTCTCGTCGCCAATGAACTTGGCAATGTCAAGGTTGAAGCCAGGATAGTCTACCAGTATCACTGCGTCGGGTTGCCATTCGGCCATGTCCTGCTTGCACATACGCATGTTGCGCAGAATGGTGGGCAGATGGAGCAAGACGGGTATGAAACCCATATAGGCCAACTCGCGGTAGTGGCGTACGCGCGTACCCCCGACAGCGGCCATCATGTCGCCGCCGAAGAATCGGAAGTCAGCGGATGGGTCGTGCCGTTTCAGTGCTGTCATCAGGTGCGAGGCGTGCAGGTCGCCGCTTGCTTCACCAGCTATCAGGTAGTACTTCATGGGAATTGAGACATTGGGTAGTTGGGGAAATGAGATGTTGAGGGGATTACAGATTCCATTTTCTGATGACGTCTATGGCATCGTAGGCCGTTACGTCGATTTGGGTGGGTGTCACGGCAACATAGCCGTTGTCCAAAGCCCAGCGGTCTGTGTCGGTAGCCTCCGGCTCATCGTTTTGGTAGTGGCCTACCATCCACCAGTAGTCGTAGCCACGCGGGTGGTGGCAGCGCGTCACCTCGTTATACCATGACCCTGCCGACATGCGACAGATGCGGATGCCTTTGTAGGATGGGTGTTGGTTGTTGGTTGTGGGCTGGGGGGAGAGCTTGGGGAAGTTGACGTTGAGGCAGACGCCTTTGGGTAGCCCGTTTGCCAGCACCTGCTTCGTCATCTGCAGGATATAGGGCCTGAGCGGTTCGAAGTCAGCGTCGGCACGGTGGTCGCACAACGAATAGGCAACCGACGGGATGTACTTCATGCAACCCTCCATGACCACGCCCATTGTGCCGCTGTAGTGGGTGTTTACCGAGGCATTGTCGCCATGGTTGATGCCTCCAATCACCAGGTCGGACTTACGCGGACAGAGGTTGGCCAGTGCCATTTTGACGCAGTCGACGGGTGAGCCGTTGCACGACCATACCTCGACACCCGCTTCCTGGCTTCGTCGGGTCAGCGTGAGCGGAACCGTGGCCGAGAAGGCGCATGACTGCCCGCTGCGCGGCCCTTCTGGTGCACACACCAGTATGTCGCCCAGTTCGCGCACCATGTCTATCAGGTCGTTAATGCCCTTGGCTTCGTAGCCGTCGTCGTTGGAAATCAGTATCAGTGGCTTCATATTTTTTGCTAATAATGTCTTATTTGGGTGCAAAAGTACTAAAAAAGGTTGATATTTGGATATTTCTCACAGAAAATTTGTACCTTTGCAGCCTGTTATGTTTATGTATAAGTAAAGATTATGGGAAAGATTATTGCTTTGGCCAATCAAAAAGGTGGCGTTGGCAAGACCACGACAACCATCAATTTGGCCGCATCACTGGCTACTTTGGAGAAGACCGTTCTGGTGGTCGATGCCGATCCTCAGGCAAATGCTTCCAGCGGTCTTGGCGTCAACATTCAGGAGGTAGACTGCTCGCTCTATGAGTGTCTGATTGATCATGCCGACGTGCGCGATGCCATTTATACGACCGATATCGACGGACTTGACATTATTCCCAGTCATATTGACTTGGTTGGTGCCGAGATAGAGATGCTGAACATGGAAAACCGCGAGCGCCTGGTGGCCAAAGTCCTGGAGCCGCTGCGTAACGAGTATGACTATATTCTCATTGACTGCTCGCCGTCGCTCGGACTCATCACGGTTAATGCGCTGACGGCTGCTGACTCCATCATCATTCCTGTCCAGTGTGAGTATTTTGCCTTGGAAGGCATTTCGAAGCTCCTGAATACCATCAAGATTATCAAGCAGAAACTTAATCCCAGGTTGGAGATAGAAGGCTTCCTGCTGACCATGTACGACTCCCGTCTGCGTCTGGCCAATCAGATATTCGACGAGGTGAAGCGTCACTTCCAGGAACTGGTGTTCAAGACCGTCATTCAGCGTAACGTCAAGCTTTCCGAGAGTCCGAGTCACGGACTGCCCGTCATCCTTTATGATGCTGACTCGACGGGTTCCAAGAACCATCTGGCCCTGGCAAAGGAAATCATTAATAAGAACAGTTAACCCTTTCCTCTCCCTCAACCTTATATTATGGCTGTCAAGAAGAAATATTCAGCAAGTGTGCTTGGCCGCGGACTGGACGATATCAGTACCGGTCGCGGATTAGATGCACTGATAGATACCACCGCCGAAGTGAAAACCGAAGGTTCTTCGAATCTTGGCGAGGTGGAAATCAGTTTGATAGACCCCAACCCCAATCAGCCGCGTCGCGAATTTGATTCCGATGCCCTGCAGGAGTTGGCAGGTAGTATTCGTGAGTTGGGCATTATCCAGCCCATTACGGTGCGTAAGGTCGACGGCGGGCGCTACCAGATCATTGCCGGTGAGCGCCGCTGGCGTGCATCGCAGTTGGCCGGGCTGCAGAAGATACCGGCCTACATCGTCACCGTCGAGGACCAGGGTGTCATGGAGATGGCCCTGGTTGAGAATATCCAGCGCGAGGACCTGAACGCCATCGAGATAGCCTTGGCCTATCAGCACTTAGCCGAGGCATCGGGCATGACGCAGGCTAAGATTTCCGAGCGCGTGGGTAAGAGCCGAGCTGCCGTCACCAACTATATGCGACTGCTGAAACTGCCCGCACAGGTGCAGATGGCACTGAAGAATCATGAGATAGAAATGGGGCACGCCCGTGCGCTGTTGTCGCTCGACAGTCCTTCGCAACAGATTAAACTGTTCCGTGAGGTTCAGCAGCAACAGCTGTCAGTACGTAAGGTGGAGGAACTGGTGCAAGCCTTGAAGAGTGGCGACGACGTGAAAACCACGCGCGGCACCATCGCTTCGAAGACACCACTGCCCGAGGAGTTCGACGTGCTTCGCAACCGCCTGTCGCAGTTCTTCCAGGCAAAGGTGCAGATGACTTGTTCGCCCAAGGGAAAAGGAAAGATTACCATCGCTTTCGACGACGAGGAGCAGTTAGAGCGTATCATGAATGCTCTGGACGGACGGAATGAGAGTTGAGAGTTGAGAGTTGAAAGTTGAGAGATGAAAGTTGATAGTTGAAAGTTGAAAGTGAAGAGTCGTTGTAACATACGCAGGCTGATGCTGACGCTGCTATTTGTGGCGGGCTGCGTGCTGTCAGGACATGCGCAGACCGATTCGCTGGCCAAAGCCAGTCCTGTCGGTGGCAACCGTCTTGAGCAGGCTGTTGTCTCGACTGACAGCATCGGCCTCCAGAAGGATGTCCTGCCGGCAGACAGTGTCGGTGCGCTGTTGGCTCCCATGGATTCGGTGGCTGCCACCGACGCACGCATCCTACTGGCAGACACCTCTTCGGTTGTCACTAATAAGGAATTGCAGAAAGCCAAGGCGAAGCGTGACTGGAATACATGGAAGCCAGACCCGCAGCGTGCCTTGTGGCTGGCACTTGTGCTGCCTGGTGCCGGTCAGATATACAATCGCAAGTATTGGAAACTGCCCATCATCTATGGTGGGTTCATGGGCTGCATCTATGCGCTGTTGTGGAACGACATGATGTATAAGGACTATTCGCAGGCCTATCTCGACATCTCGGACAGCGACCCCGGCACGGCTTCCTATAACAAGTTCCTGCACCTGGGGCGCACCATCAACAATGCCGCTGACGAAAAGCGATACCGCGAGCTGTTCAAGAGCCGTAAGGACAAGTATCGCCGTTGGCGCGATATGAGCTTTTTCGTCATGATTGGTGTCTATGCGCTCTCGGTCATCGATGCCTACGTCGATGCGGAACTCTCGGTCTTTGACATCTCGAAAGACCTCAGCCTGCGTGTTGAGCCGGCGGTAATCCCTAATCATTCAGGAGGCAGCCCGTTGCAGGCTCAGTCTGTGGGTGTCAATTGTACCCTGAACTTTTGAGAGTTGACAGTTGAGAGTTGACAGTTGAGAGATGAGAGTTGAGAGTTGAATATTTAGAATTGAAACGTTGTAGACTATGATGATATATAACAAAACATACCTATTGGTACCGCGAGTGGTGCGACGCGTGTTCACACTGGCACTATTGACCCTTTTGCCCATGGGAATGAACGCCCAGACCGTTGACGACGATGAAGACGAGCCTGACGAGGAGGACGAGATTACCGTGGTCGACCAAAGTGGCAACGAGGAGGTCATCGAGTTCCCGGAGGCCATGACCTACGACCTCGACTCGCTGCTCAATCTCTATATGGCCAAGACTTACCTCGACGAGCCGCAGGACTGTAATATGAAGGATGTCAATCCGGAGTACAGTCGCGAGGAGTATGTTGAGCGCCTCTACCGCATGCCGTGCGTGATGGAGATGTCTTATAATGACGTCGTCCAGAAGTTCATTGACCGCTATAGTGGCCGTCTGCGCCGTTCTATCAGCTATATGCTTGGCGCCTCCAATTTCTATATACCCATTTTCGAGCAGGCCCTCGAGATGTATCAGTTGCCGCTGGAACTGAAATACCTGCCCATCATTGAGTCGGCTCTCAATCCGAAGGCCGTCAGTAGGGTGGGGGCCGCCGGCCTGTGGCAGTTTATGCCTGCTACCGGCAAGCAGTACGGGCTGAAACTCAATTCCCTGGTCGACGAACGCCGCGATCCCGTGCTCTCGTCGCTTGCCGCTGCCCGCTACCTGCGCGACCTCTACAAGATTTTCGGTGACTGGAATCTGGTCATTGCCGCCTACAACTGCGGTCCGGAGAACATCAACAAAGCCATTCGCCGTGCCAACGCATCGACGGCCAAGACGGCCAAGGCGGCTGACGGCGAAACGACAGCTCCCGTCACGGACTATTGGCACATCTACCCCTACCTGCCTCGGGAGACGCGTGGTTACGTGCCGGCTTTCATAGCCGCCAACTATATCATGACCTACTACTCGCTTCACAATATCTGTCCCATGCCTACGCGTCTGCCAGCCAAGAGCGACACCGTCATGGTCAGCCGTAATGTCCACCTCGAACAGGTGGCCGAGGTGGTGGGTCTCAATATTGACTTGTTGCGTTCGCTCAACCCCATGTACCGGCGTGACGTCATTCCTGGTGCCTCGGAGCCGTCGCCCCTGCGACTGCCGTTGACGGAGGTGGGCCGATTCCTCGACCTGGAGGATTCTGTCTATAATTATAAGGTAAACGAACTGCTCAACCGTCGCGCCGAGGTGGAGGTGAACGATGACGTGCCGACCTATTACCATAAGAGCAAGCGCTACGTCAAGCGCAAGAGTTCGCGCTATTCGCGCCGCAGCAAGTACTCCCGTTCGCGCAGCAAGGTGTCGCGCTCGCGCAGCAAGGTCGTCCGCAAGAAGTCTTCTACGCGCCGCCGCAGTGCCAAGCGCCGTTCCTCACGGCGTCGCCGCTAACTCCTGCTAACTCTTTTTATAAAACCTTAAAATTCCAACGATATGGACGATGACATTATGCGCGAAGCCGCTGACGATAAACTCATCAACGATGCGTTTCAGCACCTGTTAGACAGCTATCTGGCCTCCCGCCACCGCAAGAAGGTGGACATCATAACCAAGGCTTTCAACTTTGCCCGCCAGGCTCACAAGGGTGTGCGCCGACTGTCGGGTGAGCCGTATATCATGCATCCTATTGCCGTGGCACAGATAGCCTGCGAGGAAGTCGGACTCGGCTCTACCAGCATCTGTGCCGCCCTGCTCCACGACGTGGTGGAGGATACGGACTACACGACCGAGGATATCGAAAACATATTTGGCCCGAAGATTGCGCAAATTGTCGAAGGACTGACTAAGATTAGCGGTGGCATCTTTGGCGAGCAGGCCTCTGCCCAGGCCGAGAACTTCAAGAAACTGCTGCTGACCATGAGCGAGGACATCCGCGTCATCCTCATTAAAATCTGTGACCGGTTGCACAACATGCGCACCCTTGAGTCGCAGCCAGCCAACAAGCAGTACAAGATTGCCGGCGAGACGCTTTATATCTATGCACCCCTGGCAAACCGACTGGGTTTGAACAAGGTGAAGACCGAGCTTGAAAACCTCAGTTTCCAGTATGAGCATCCTGAGGAGTATGCTTCCATCAAGGAGAAGTTGGCCTCTACCCATGCCAAGCGCCATGAACTCTTCGACGAGTTTACGGCCCCCATCGAGGCCGAGCTGCAGCGGATGGGCATTCGCTATGAGATCAAGGAACGTGTCAAGTCGCCCTACAGCATCTGGACCAAGATGCAGAACAAGCACGTGTCGTTCGACGAAATCTACGACATCCTGGCTGTCCGCATCATCTTCACCCCCAACAACCGTGACGAGGAAATCAACGAGTGCTTCAACATCTATGTCGCCATCTCCAAGATTTACAAGAGTCACCCTGACCGGCTGCGCGACTGGCTCTCGCATCCGAAGGCTAATGGCTATCAGGCGCTGCATGTCACGCTGATGTCGAAGCAAGGACGCTGGATAGAAGTACAGATACGCTCCGACCGCATGAACGAGATAGCCGAGCAGGGACTGGCCGCCCACTGGAAATATAAAGAGGGTGACAATGCTGATGACGACGAGTACACGGAGGATGAGGCCGAACTGAACGAGTGGCTCCGCACCATCAAGGAGATTCTGGACGACCCGCAGCCTGACGCTATGGACTTTCTTGATGCCATCAAGCTCAACCTGTTTGCCTCCGAGATATTTGTCTTTACCCCCAAGGGCGAGATTAAGACCATGCCCACCGGCTGTACGGCCCTCGACTTTGCCTTCTCCATCCATACCTTCCTTGGCTCCCACTGTATCGGTGCCAAGGTCAACCACAAGCTCGTCCCCCTCAGCCACAAGTTGCAGAGCGGTGACCAGGTCGAAATCCTCACCTCGAAGTCGCAGCATGTGCAGCAGTCCTGGATAAATTTTGTGTCAACCGCCAAGGCTAAGGCCAAGATTCAGGCTATCCTGCGCCGCAACAACCGTGAACTGCAGCGCAAGGGTGAAGACCTGTTCTCGGAATTCTGCCAGAAGAATGGTGTCGACAATCCTGTTGCTGCTGCCGACCAGCTGATGGAATTGCACGAGTCGCGCAGTCGCGACGACTTCTTCCTGGCCATCGGCGACAAGTCCATCCTGCTGGGCGAGAAGGATTTGGATGAGCTGCAAGGCAGGGAATCCGGCAAGAAGGGCTGGCGCAAGTTGGTGCCGTTCCTCGGTCGTGGCGACAAGAAGAAGAAGGAGACTGCTGCCGAACAGCAGGAGCTCTTCGTCGTGCCCGAGAAGTTCAACCGCAAAAAGCCCATCTACATTACCGACGACAATATCGGACAGTATAAGTTCAAGCACTGCTGTCACCCGATACCTGGCGACGACATCCTCGGCTTCATTGACGGTCGTCACCAGATTGAGATTCATAAGCGCGCCTGTCCCGTGGCAGCCAAGCTCAAGGCCAGTTTCGGCAACCGCATTCTCGACGCCAAGTGGGACATGCACAAGCGCCTCTTCTTCGACGCTACCATCCGCATCCAGGGCATCGACCGCGTCGGCATGCTCCTCGACATCTCGCAGATCATCTCCACCCAGATGAACGTCAACATCCACCGCCTGACCATTACCAGCGAGGACGGCATGTTCGACGGCTCCATCGAGCTGCGCGTCCACGACCGCGACGACGTCAAGGAAATCATGGCCAACCTGCGCAAGATTGAGGACCTCAAGGATGTCACACAAATCATGTAGGCGAAGGGCGGCCAGAGGCCTAAATATAAACTATAAACTATAAAAGAACAATACAAATACAAAACAATTATACAATGAGACTACACTACTATACGGATTCTACGGTGCTACCGCACGATACGCGCGTGTCAATGCTGTCACGGATTCCACGCGTAAGTTTATTTTTTATTTTATATTTTTTATTTAGCCCCGCAGGGGCGAAGTCTTACGACAATCCCGACACGCTGTTTGTGGCTCGCGACGGCACCACCGAGTTCCGGAATATCAGCGAAGCCATCGAGGTGTGCCGCGCCTTTATGGAGTACCACAAGGTCATCTACGTCAAGAAGGGCATCTACAAGGAGAAACTCATCATACCGCAGTGGCTTACCAATATTGAGATTTGTGGCGAAGACCGCGACCAGACCATCATCACCTGGGACGACCACGCCAATATCAAGGCCGACATCACGCCGCTCACCGCTACCGGTCCTGTGCAGAAAATCGGCACGTTCCGTACCTTCACACTGAAGATTCAGGGCAGCCGTATCACGCTGAAGAACATCACCATCGAGAATAATTCCGCACGCCTCGGACAGGCCGTGGCCCTGCATACCGAGGGTGACCGCCTGACGTTTGTCAACTGCCGGTTCCTGGGCCATCAGGATACTGTCTATACCGGTGTGGCCAAGACGCGTCTTTACTTCCGTGACTGCTATATCGAGGGTACCACCGACTTTATCTTTGGCCCCTCGACGGCGTGGTTCGAACGGTGCAGCATCCACTGCAAGGCCAATTCCTACATAACTGCAGCCTCTACGCCGCAGGACGTGCCTTACGGCTACATCTTTAATCATTGCACCGTCACGTGTCAGGACGGTGTCGACAAGGTTTACCTGGGCCGCCCCTGGCGCGACTATGGCTATACGCTCTTCATGAACTGCCAGCTGCCGCGACAGATTCGCCCGGAGGGCTGGCACCAGTGGCGTCCCGAGGCTGTCAAGACGGCCCGCTACATGGAGTACAACAACACTGGCGAGGGCGCTGCCACCGACCGCCGCGTCTCCTGGAGCCGCCAGCTCACTAAGAAAGAGGCTTCGAAGATTACCCCCGAAGCCGTCTTTGCCATCCATGATGTCTGGGCTGTTCAGCCCTGAATCCGTCTCGCGCTGCACCGTCTGTAGGCATCCCTAAAGCATGTCGATTTGCTTTTTCAGTGCCTGCAGTTCGGTGCGTACGTCAATAAGTCGTGTCAGCACCTCAGCCCTGCGGTCGGCTCCCGTACGGTTGTTGTTGATGATGTTCTTGGCCGCAGCAATCTTGAAGCCGCGCACCTTCACCAGGTTGTAAATCAGCCGTATCTGCTCAATATCCTTCTCCTGATACTGCCGTATGCGCGATGCCCCGGCGTTCTTGGGCTTCAGGTAGGGAAACTCCTGCTCCCAGTAGCGCAGCGTACTTTCGTTGATGCCGAACATTTCGGCGACTTCCTTAATCGAGTAGTACAACTTCAGGTTCTTGTTCATGTTCAGTGCCATAGCCTTAATCTTTTTTTCTCTGTTTACTATGTAAAAAAACAACCGCAACAGTCGATGCCTACTAATCGTCATAGACCGTCGGGTCGGCGATGCCTGCCTCGCTGAAGGCCTCGCGGCGCTCCACGCATGTGCCGCACCGTCCGCAGTGCCGGTCACCGCCCTTGTAGCACGACCATGTCTTGCCGTAGTCTATGCCTAATGCTGCTCCCCGGCGCACGATGTCCGTCTTGGTCCAGTCGGTGTACGGCGCACGCAGTCCGACGCCAACAAACGTGCCGGCCTGTGCCGCCTGTCCGAAAGCCCTGACGAACTCGGGCCTGCAGTCCGGATAGATGGTGTGATCACCGCCATGGTTGGCCATCATCACGTATTGCAGTCCGTTGCTTTCAGCTATGCCCACGGCTATCGAGAGCATGATGCCGTTACGGAAGGGTACTACCGTCGACTTCATGTTCTCGTCGGCATAGTGTCCTTCTGGAATCTCTTCGCCGCCCTCCAGTAGCGAACTTCTGAAGTAGCGTGTCATGAAGTCCAGTGGTATCGTCACGTGCTTGATGCCCAGCTGGCTGCAGTGCCACTGGGCCAGGGGGATTTCCCGGCCATTGTGCTTCGAACCGTAGTCGAACGATATGGCCAGTGCTATGCGTTCTTGCTCGTCGTAGAGCAGCGTCGTGGAGTCTATGCCGCCGCTCAGTATCAGTACAGAATCCTTTTTCATGTTGCAAAGGTACGAATAAGTGAGCAAAAAGCCAAAATTTCTTTTGGCTTTTTCGAACGTTAGTACTTTCGAGCGAAGCTCAAAGGTACGAATAAGTGAGCAAAAAGCCAAAATTTCTTTTGGCTTTTTCTTTATAAACGCTCACAGGGCGTAGATATTGTGAAGGGTGGCATTAAGTCCTTTTCAGATTGTCCATCAACCGATAAGTGTCCCTTATTGTTTCGAGAGTCGAAATGATGTGGCTATCATGATGTTCAACGGCTTCCACGAAAGTGGCCAATTCATTGAAATATCCTTGTGAATAGACCTGATTGGCCGACAATATTGGGGAGAAACTGTTGTTCTGATAGAGATATTCTATAGTCCTTTTATGAGGGCGCAATTTCTCCATTGGGATGCCTGAGACAGTCCGTGACGAAGGGGTAAAAGAGAGTTCTTCCATTTGCGAAAGGCGATAACTGCCAGAACAGGTGCATACCTTCAGTGACTCTTCTGCATCAGTCCATGAGTAGGCTGTGGAGAGTTCGAGCGTGCCGACGATGTGGGGATGACGGAGCATGAGGATGTAAGAATCTTTGGCAATCTGATGGTAGGCAAGGATTTCGGGTTTACCGAACAGGAAACAGACGAGGTCGAGAGGATGAATATAGAGGTCTAAAAGAGCATCACCCTCTGGGTATGCGCCTGTGAGATAATGCAAATCGTAATTGATTAGGCGCTCCTTGTTGAGACGCTTCTTTAGCAGTTGGATGGCTGGGGCATAGCGCTTTTGCATACCCACCATTGCGATGGGAATGCCATATTGTTGCTGCAGGGCAATGAGCGTATCGAGTTCTTCCAATGTCTGGCAGGGTGGTTTCTCGATGAAAAGCGACTTGCCACTGTGGAGCACTTGCGAGGCTATAGAGAAATGGGCTGTTGGAGAGGCTGAAACGAAAAAGCCTTTGATTGCTTCATCGTTCA
>DFGF01000010.1:0-7105 GCA_002371715.1 Prevotella sp. UBA3757 | reverse complement strand
AATCTCGTTGAGCGAGGTCGTGGCTTTCACATCAGGAAACTTCTGCTCTATCAGTCGGGCTTTTCTTGCCGACGTGACGCAGATGTATTTCAGGGACACTCCGAGGTAATGAAGCACGGGATAGAGATTGGTCAGCGAGTGCTGCCCCATGCCTACGAAGGCATATTGATATTGGTACGTTTGGCGCAGGAACCGCTCCGTACGCATCCGCTTGTATCGGTTGATAAGTGCTTGTATCATTGTATTGCGTTTAGATGTTTGCGATAGGTCTGCTTAGGGTCTGCCGTCCATTGATATGGACCGTAGATCTTCTCAATGAGCCATTTGGGCAACATTCGCTCAAAGTTGCGCACGAGGATGATGTCATACTTTCGGTGGAAGTTGATCCAGCACTCATTGCAGTCCTTGGAATACTGGCATTGGGTCTGACATGCCGATGCACCGTTGAAAATCTCGTCGAGAGATTGCTCATGGATATTCCCCAGCACCACATCGAGGTTCTGGCAGAGCGGTACGTCACCATTGCTATGCACTACAAGGCAACTCATGATGCTTTGGCAGCGCAAACGTAAATGCCCACCCAGCCACTGGTCGTAGAGTGCTACAAAGTCGAAATTCTCTTGTGTCTGGTGGATGCTTTGCGGTATCTGCTTCACGAAGTCCGAAGTCGTCAGCAGTTCGCTTGTTGTGTCGAAGAAGGCCATTGTTCCATAGATGCCGATGCGAACGTCTATATCGTAGTGCTTGGCAACGTCTATGACATATGCCATATCTTCGAATGTGTTCCATGGAGACAGACAGAACATCAGCGATAGTGGCACCTCGTCTTTCAATCCCTCCACCACCTGAATCACCCGGTCGTAGCCGTCGCGCCCTCGCATCCGCAGGTAAGTCTCGCGGCTACCGTCGAGAGAGACATACAGATGTCGGGGCTGATAGCGACGGACGGCATCTATAACACGATGGGGCGCGAGACAATTTGACAGCAGCGTGTAGTTAGGGTGATTTTTCTGAAACCACGCCATGATTTCATCAGCCTGCGGGTGAAGGATGAACTCGCCGCCCTCCAGTCCTACAGTAGTTCTCTGTGTCACGCATCGGCTCTGCATAATCCGCTGAATGTCTTTGAGCGAAAGATGCTCCACAGGACGCTTCTGCCAGATGTTACAGTGCTTGCACCTCGACTGGCAGAGCGTGGTCGAATAAATCATCAGTTGCGATAGGCGCTTGTGCTTTGGCCTCATGACGTTGTTCAGATAGAGTAGCCCATTATAGGCATAATCATAAATCGTGTACATAAAAATTGGTTGCAGTTTCTATCTATATAGTCTGAAACTGCAACCAATGACTGCACGAAATAGAATATTATTTCCTCAGTTTCCCCTTACTATCTAAGTATCTTGTGAATGTTTCCCACTGCTCTGCTCGTTTTTCACGGTTGGCTTTCACCTGCTCGTCGTTGAGAAACTGAGGTGTATTGGGATAGCAGTCGTAGAGATAATAGCGATTGTTGTCGATAACTTCGCCATCCTCAATCTTGCCACAGCAGAGTACCAAGTCATTGAATACTTGGCTACAGATGAGTCCGACGAAGGTGCTGCCGGAAAAGAGCGTCTGGTTGCCCAAACGGAATTCTATGCCGGAGAGCAGGCGCAGTTTCTGATAAAGAGGCTCCTCCATGTCATGGAAGCGTAGTTCACGGGTATTCAGGTCAAACCATACGATGTCATCTTCAGTAAATACTTCGTAAACATCACCTTCTGACAATACTGTTGGCAACGTGCAATAGCCACGAGCAAAAAGCCGGGGTTCTTCTTGGAAACTGTCTTCTGTTATCATCCTGCTAACCTCATTGTCATCGTTGCTGCAAGCTGCCAGTAGCATTGCAATGCAGGCAATGGCTATCACCATCGTCCAGATACTGTTCTTATTATTTTTCTTCATAACTAAAAAATTTTGTTATCTTTCTACTTATATAGTCCGCCGAACTACGAAAAGACTGCACGTCTACCACGTAAATCTGATGCCCATAGGCAGGGAGAACGTAAACGGATGCTCTGAGCGGTATGTTTCAATTTGTGTACCTGTCGGAATGTAGTATTGCAGCCTTGGTTCTGCGAACAGTCCGATGTTAGGAGTGAAATTGTATTGCAGACCAAGACCCGTACCTACCGACCACTGCCACGGAGTGTGGATGGTTGACTTGTCGGTAGCCTCCAACATGCCGTGTAAGTAGTAACTTGTGTTGAGCGGCGAGTAGAGAGGGATCTCCGTGGTAATGCCCAGACTTCCGTAGAGGCTCCACGCCTTTCTATTATATATATTATAGATGCCCTTCACAGGGATGCCGAGATAGTGGATGGTCTGCTGCTCATTGATTGTATTACCATTTGAACCCATCTCGAATTCCGACTTCAACCTACTGTAGCTCAACCCTGTCTCCAGTGCAAAGCGATTATTCAGTCTGTACTTCAATGCCAACGAGAAGTTGACGGGCATGTAGTGATGGCTCTTACGGACGATATTGTCTGTACCTGTACCTTGTGCATCTCCGGCATTATTCAGTGCAATATTCATAATGACGCTTCGGCTATGGCTGCTGCCGTCATCTGGCATCTCAGCCAAGAAGGCCGCATAGTCGCTCCAGTTCTCAAAGGTGACAGGCGATGGGGGCTCACCCGTCGTAGCAATCATCGGTGTTTCTGTGAAGCCATAAGGACGATTATAATTCTGTTCGCCAAAACCTCCAGCGTATGCCAGTTCTACCGACCATTTCTTATCGTTATTAGGGTCTGTGGTTGGCTTTTCTGGGAATAACTCGGCCATATCGTAATGCGAAATCTCGGCCTTGCGTTTCGTCCCGGTCGTGTCGGTTGCAATGGTGTCAGAGATTATCTGCTCCTGAGCTATTATATTAGATAAGGTGTCAGACATGACAGAATCCACAGCCTGAGCGATGACCGATTGCAGGGTGTCTAAGCCAATGACGGTGGAACTATGCACAGACAAATCAACAGTCGCAGGTTCATGCGGCTGCTCCGTCGGAGATTCTGTCTGCGATCCTTGCCTTGTATCCTTATGTTTGGCCACAACAGTTTTTTCATCTTTGATGGAAGTGTTCCCTTTCCTGAATAGGTAGAACGTAATGGGAACGAGTAGCAACAGAAGCACGGCCACCCAATACTGCTGCATTATCTTGCGCAACATCTTCTTCGCCCGTACCAGTTGTGAAGAAGACGAATGTGGCTCAATGCCCAGCATATCGGCAATCTCCTTGTGCGACAAGCCTTCGAACACAGAGAGTCGGAACACCTGCCCGTAGCCTTCCGGCAGACGGTCAACGAGCTGCATGACATCCTCCAACGGAACACCTCTCACTTCGCTCTCATTTTCAGGCACCCGCACTTGCTCTGCATCCTCCAGTTGCACAAAGGTCATCTTTGCCAGATGGTCTTTATATTTCGACGCGACATTTCTCGTTATCGACATCATCCATGCCTCTGCCTTCCTATCATCGCGCAGTTTATCAAAGGAGGTGAAGATGATCACGAAGGAGTCATGCAACACATCACTAATGGCTTGTTCGTCACTGACATACCGACGGCATACGCCCCTCATCCGTTGGGCGTATGCCTTGTACAGTTCTCCGAGGGCATCCGCATCCCCCTGTCTGCACCGTTCTATCAGCCGCGTAACTTCCATCGAAAACATGATGTCTCTATTTATTATGTCCGATAATCATGTAAAAGACTGCATGAGTTCAATTATTTTTTTCACAAACTAAGCTACATGACAATAATAAATCATATAAATGGAAGTATTAGGAACTTGTTAAAGTAAAAATCTATCTGATTTTGCGTGCAAAGGTACAAAACAAATCCTTATAAAGTGTCGAAACTTATAAATATTTTGCCTTTTTCGACATTTTTGGCGAGTCTTTAGGTTGGTAGCACCATTATTTTTCTCATATCCGTGGAACGACAGATTTACACCGATACACAGTCTCAACGGCTGTCACAAGGTCGAATTTACCATCTTCGTAAGGAAGTTCCTCCGCTGAGCCCTGAGTAATGAAGACCTCCATAATCCTGATCTTTTCAAAAAGGTGGTTAATCGTAACCGACAACCACCTCATTACTAAACACATACTTTATGAATTATTATCCTGTGATTACAATTCAGGAGAGATGGCGGCTATCCATGCCTCGATGCGGGTATCCGTCTTGTCATCCTCGTTGATGTCATCGAGGGGCAGGCCAATGAACTTACCGTCAATCACGGCCTCAGAGTCATCGAAGGTGTAGTCGTCGGTCTCTACCGAGCCGATGAACTTGGCACCGCTGTCTTTGATACCGTTGTAGAGTTCGCCCATGCCGCCTACGAAGGTGTCGCTGTATGACGAGCAGTCTCCACAGCCAAAGAGAGCAATAGTCTTACCCGTCAAGTCAGCACTTTGCAGGGTTTTCAGACCGTCGTACCAGTCATCCTGCAATTCTCCTGCGCCCCATGTCGAGGTACCGAGAATCAGGTTTTGGTTAGCAGACACGATGTCGGCAGTCAGTTCCTGTACATTCAAGGCCTCACAGCCCAGTTTCGAGGCAATCTTCTCTGCGATAGCCTCGCAGGTCCCCGTTGAGGAACCATAGATTACAATTGTTGCGTTCATTTTGTGATTTATTCAAAAAAAGTTATTAAATACTATTCATACATGCTTCGCACTTCACTTGGCACTTCCCCTCACACTGACTCTTGCGTTTGCAGTACCTTTCGCACTGTGCACAGAGGTCGTAGCCCAGCATGGCGCCAAGGATGAAATCCTCCTCAGGCGTAAGCTGGTTCAACGGGCGTGTGACGATGAGCCGGATGGCATCCAGACACTCACGCCGACCGAAATACACGTTAAGGTTCTGTCGTCCGGCAGGCTGCAGCAGATAAGGAATACCCTGACTCTCCAGTCGTTGTATGGCCAGCTCACTGTACTTCTTGTTACAGGTGAACAGCACCATGTGCCGCACACCTTTATGCAGTTCGTAGATATGGTTCATCAGAACCTTTATCTCTGTGGGAATCGCCGTTCTCGTTGTTATCATCATTGTCCTTTTTTCTCTGCTGCAAAGGTACGGTAAATCAACGAGGTGCACAATACCTAAAAACGAGGTTTTTAAGTATCGAGCATCTGAAAAGTCCGGCAAAAGCAGATTAACAAGATGTAGGTATTACCTCTGTTATGGCAATCGTTGTTTTATAGGCGACTATTATACAGATAGGGCTCAAAGGTACGAATAACAAAAACAGGTTACACCTCTAACACCTCTAACACCTGAAATATCTGGCTGAGTCCCTCAAAAACGGAGGCTCCGCTTGAAAATTTAGAGGCTCCGTTTGAAAATTTAGAGGCGCTATTTGAAAATTTAGAGGCGCTATTTTTTTGCGTGGGGCCGCTATTTTTTCAAATAGAGCCTCCGTTTTTGAGGGACTCAGCCAGATATTTCAGGTGTTAGAGGTGTTAGAGGTGTAACCCTTTTTCTATAAAATGGCCTTATTGATAGCATTCGAAGATGCGGTCAACCGTCTGGCGGTCCATCTTCTTGGTCACCAGGCTGGCTATCAGCACGACGGGGAAACCGCCCACCATGGCAATGGCGCCGCAGTTGATGGGATTGATGGGGTTGCCCAGTAGCATGTTGACCACCGTCAGGCCTACGCCCCACGCAAAGCAGGCCCACACCGATGCCGTGGTGACGCCACGCCAATAGAGTCCCAGCATGAACGGTGCCAGGAAGGCACCGGCCAGCGCGCCCCACGAGATGCCCATGAGCTGGGCAATGAACGTGGGCGGGTTGAGGGCGATGAGCAGCGAGATGGCTATGAAGAACATGATGAGCACGCGCATGACAACCACCTTGCGGCGCTCAATCTTCTCGGAGACGGTATCGTCGATGCTGCCTTCCTCTACCTCGCCGGGCAGCGCCTTCTTGTCGCGGTAGATGAGGTCGAGGGTCATCGTGCTCGACGAGGTGAGCACCAGCGAGGCCAGCGTTGACATCGAGGCCGACAGCACCAGCAGCACGACGAGCGCAATGAGTATGTCGGGCAGGGTAACGAGCATGGCGGGCACGATGGAGTCGAAGGCTATCTTGCCGCCGACAATGACGGGGTCGTAGAGCCGTCCGAAACCGCCCAGGAAGTAGCAGCCTCCGGCCACGATGAAGGCAAAGATGGTAGAGATGACGGTGCCGCGGCGGATGGCAGATTCGTCGGTGATGGAGTAGAACTTACCCACCATCTGCGGCAGTCCCATCGTGCCGAGCGACGTCAGCACGACGACGCCCAGCAGTCCCCACGGGTCGGGGCCGAACCAGGTGGCAAACATACCGCTGCCGGGCACGGTGGAGCCGTCGGCCGGCAGCACCGCCAGCTTGTGGACGGCCTCTGAGAGCCCGCCCTGTGCGGCTATCACGGCGGCTATGACGGCCACGATGCCGAAGAGCATGATGATGCCCTGGATGAAGTCGTTCATGGCCGTGGCCTTATAGCCGCCCAGAATGACGTAGATGGCAGTCAGGATGGCCATGATGACCACGCAGTATTCGTAGGGTATGCCGAAGCCCATCTCGAAGAGCGTCGAGATGCCCTTGTAGACACCGGCAGTGTAGGGAATGAGGAATATGAAGGCGATGATGCTGGCCACGACGCGCAGCCCCTGGTCCTGGAACCGGGTGCCGAAGAAGTCGGGCATGGTGCGGCTCTCAATATGCTGCGTCATGAGCTTGGTGCGGCGGCCCAGCAGCAGCCATGCCAGCAGCGAGCCAATGACGGCATTGCCCACGCCAATCCATGTCGAGGAGAGGCCGTATTTCCAGCCAAATTGTCCGGCATAGCCCACGAAGACCACTGCCGAGAAGTAGGATGTTCCAAACGCGAAGGCTGTGAGCCAGGGACCGACGGCGCGGCCGCCCAGCACAAATCCGTCGACACTGCTGGCCTGTTTGCGGGTATAGAGGCCCACGCCAATCATCACGGCCAGGAAGATGATGGTTAATGTTATCTTAATCAGCATAATTATCTATTTTAGTTTTGATTGTTTTTTGTTTTCGGATTACTC
>DFGF01000015.1:24823-24996 GCA_002371715.1 Prevotella sp. UBA3757 | reverse complement strand
ATCTACGAGCGTATCAAGGAAGAGCTGCGCCGCGGACTTGGCATGAAGGAGGCTGTCACGAAGGGTTACTCCAACGCCTTCTCGGCCATCTTCGACTCTAACGTCACCTCTCTGATTACCGGTTTCATCCTGCTGTTCTTCGGTACCGGTCCTGTCAAGGGCTTCGCTACCAC
>DFGF01000015.1:17547-24752 GCA_002371715.1 Prevotella sp. UBA3757 | reverse complement strand
ATCGGTATCTTCTGCTCGTTCTTTACCGCCGTGTTCCTGACCCGTCTGGTTTACGAGAACCGTCTGGCCAAGGACAAGTGGCTCGACCTCACCTTCGTGACCGGTTACTCAAAGAACCTCATGCAGAACGCCAAGTACAACTTCATGGGTATGTATAAGAAGTCGTTCGCCATCTGGGGTGTTGCCGCTTTGGTCTTCATCTGCTCGTTCTTCGTGCGTGGCCTGAGCCAGAGCATCGACTTCACCGGTGGCCGTAACTACGTGGTGACACTCGACAAGGAGTCTCATGTTGAGGACGTCCGCTCCGCACTGGCTGGTGCCTTCGTCAATACTGTCGGCGAAAATGCCGGTAAGGAGGCTAATACGTCGGTCATCGCTCTGGGTACTGACGGCAAGACCATCCGCATTTCTACCAACTGGGATATCGAGTCAAACAATCCTGATGTCGACGACAAGGCCGAGACAATCCTCTACAATGCCCTGAAGAAGGGTGGCTTCGTCAGCCAGGCCAAGGTCGAGGACTTCAAGAATCCTGATGTCCGCGAGGGCGGTTCCATCATCAGCTCGGCCAAGGTCGGTCCTGCTGTGGCTAAGGACATCACCTACGGTGCCATCATCTCGGTCATCATTGCCCTGATAGCCATCTTCCTCTACATCCTGCTGCGCTTCCGCAATGTGGCTTACTCTACGGGTGCTACCATTGCCCTGGCCCTCGATGCTCTGGTCGTTATCGGCTTCTACAGCGTGCTGTGGGGCTGGGTACCCATGTCGCTCGAGATTGACCAGGTGTTCATCGGTGCCATCCTGACCGTGATTGGTTACTCTATTAATGAT
The DNA here is from genome assembly GCA_002371715.1 of Prevotella sp. UBA3757. Taxonomy (GTDB): domain Bacteria; phylum Bacteroidota; class Bacteroidia; order Bacteroidales; family Bacteroidaceae; genus Prevotella. The sequence continues at coordinate 23,918 of DFGF01000015.1, read as the reverse complement.
AAGGTGGTGGTCTTCGACCGCATCCGTGAGAACTTCCAGCTCTATGGCAAGCGCGACCGTCAGCAGCTGTTCAACGACTCGCTGAACCAGACGCTGGCCCGTACCATCAACACCTCTGTCACGACGCTCATCGTGTTGCTGTGTATCTTCATCCTCGGTGGTGACTCTATCCGCAGCTTCTCGTTCGCCATGATTCTCGGCGTCGTCTTCGGTACGCTGTCATCGCTGTTCATCGCCGCTCCCACCGCATTCCTCGTCATGGGTCGCACCATCCGCGAGGAGAATGCCGGCGACGAGCCCGCCAAGGCCTAAGCCGTAAGGTTATAGTATATCAAAACATTCAGCCCGCTTCCTGTCATGGGAGGCGGGCTGATTTTTTTGTGGGAAGCGGCATCTTGAAAACTTGACCTGTCAGTCGTGTCTAATTTAATAGCATGACAGTTCACTCCCTTCCCTTCGTAGGGAGGGGCAGGGGGGAGGGTCTTTGAGGGTCTGTAGGCTTGCCTTTATCAATTTTTTGCCCCTAAACTGTAATTTTTCCTTAAAAATATTTGTCGGTTACAAAAAAATGCTTATCTTTGCACCGAATTTACGCCATTAGTGCGCATTTTCGCCCTGTCCGCGCGTGGGCAGGAGCATTAAAAACATCGATGGAACGAGACCTCGGGCAGTTGTAAGCCCAGTCTCAAAAGGACGTTTTCGAACGTTACTGACTGTGCTTGTCGAATCTAGCAAATTTGAATCTTGGAACAGCGGTAATGCAACACGAGACGTCTACGTAGGTTGATTTTATATCTCCCTGCGGCTTTATATTCTATTATATTATATATAAGGTGTACTCCCAGCAATAGGTGTACTCTCTTATCATATATGTTGTATAGGATTGCCAGGCCGTAGTGTGTCTTATAACATCACTTGGCGTGGGCAGGCTCTACGTTGCTTATCTTTTCCAAGAGGCAATGCTAGAGCCTGACAGCAAGGATAAGTGCGATAGAGACATGACTCCCACGTCTTTTTTGTTTCCATAATTTTGGGATTGCGAAGCGTTGAGTGTGCTGACTAAACCATCAGCCATCATCCTTCAGACATCCAATGCGTTTGACCGGCAGGGGAGTGTTGGTCAGCACCTTTGTGTGCCCCTGTGTGAAGTAAAACGAGACATTAAACAACATTATTAATTCATTTTATTAACATTTTAAACTTAAACAAAAAATTATGGACAAGAAAGAACTGAAATTCTATGAGACTCCCGCCTGCGAGGTGGTTGAGCTGAAGTCTTCTGTAGCATTGTTGGCTGGTTCCGGCAACGCTGAGGGTATCGAAGAACCCACTCCTGACCCTGAACATGACTTCGATCTCGACTAAACAATTATTGAGTGAATTTGTTTTATTTAAATTATCAAAATCAACAAACAATTATGAAGAAATTTGCTAAGTTTATTCCTGTGGCACTTGGCCTGCTTACGCTGGCCAGCTGCTCGAATGATGACTTCTTAAGCGAGAAGGCCCAAGACGCCGTTTCGCTTGAGAAGGGAGAGATGCTCGTCACCATTGACGAGCCCCAGGAGGAAGGTGAAGCCTTTACCCGTGGCTACACCAGCCGCGACATGCAGAAGCGCAGATGGTACTCTGGTATGGACAAGCTGAGGGTCTATGGCTCGCAGTTCGGTGCATTTGATGTCTATCAGTTCCAGCAGAATGTCAATGAAACGAGCGGTAAGTTCAAGATTGTCAGCAACCCCTCGTATGTCCAGACTGCCAAGTGGGCACTGTTCCCCTTTGATCAAATCAAGAATGGCAAGTGGGACATTGTTGGCGGCTTGTATAACAGTGAGTCGTCTGTGGATATTACCCTTCCTCAGGTGATAGAGTACGATGCTGCCTACGACGCTGCCAACTATGCAACAGACAAGAGTCCGTACTATCTGGACGACCTGCCCCGTTGGGGCGAGGTGACCAGCATAAACAACGGTGAGTACCTCTCTACCTCACTGAAGTGGATGACGGGTATCCTGCGCTTGCAGCTCGACGGTACACCGACGTATGCCAACGCCATCAGGGTACAGCTCCGTGAGGCTGGTGACGTAAACAAGACCCTTCGTGTCAATGGCGACTTCCATGTGAAGATTGCTCAGAACGACGTGATGATTGGTGACGCTTGCATTCGGACTGACGGTCATGTTGCTCCTGCTGAGGTTGGCACGGACGGTGCACTTTATGTCTACATTCCCGAGACTACCAAGTTGACGGCTGAGGACAATGTAAAGTCTGTCATCTATCTGCCCCTGCCTGTCTGGGATAAGCAGGTGGATATCGTAGTGTCTATCAATGATCCTTTAACCCCTGCATATAAAAAGGATGATCTGAAAAATGGTGGTGCGATAACCTGGAAGGAGTATGCTACTCTGAAGAACAAGACCATCGTTTGCGGTAAGGTTTATGGTAACAAGAATGCTTATAACCTCGCTATTGACGGTACCAATCCTGAGGCCATCACCGATGCTCTTGAACTCATCGAGACCAGCGAGGAGACCATCATCCTGAAGGCTAACAATCCTATCGATGTCTGTGCTTCAACCAACAACACCACCATCGAGATTCCTAACAAGAATGGTGTAAAGAACATCATCATCGACCTGTCTAAGGGTCTGGATGGATGCGCAGACGACCAGACGATGAAGATAGTCTATAAGAACACTGCTGACAAGTTCAAGGGCAATGTCACGCTGATTACTCCTGCTACGGCTGGTACTCACCCTGTTAAGCTGGATGTAGACCTTGACGAGTCAGGTTTTGCTATTGCTGGCAATGATGCAAGCAATGCTGCAGTGAAGACATTCGACATTGACGCTGCCGAGTTCGTTGTTGGTGACGGAAAGCTTGCTACCAGCGTGAACTACGCAGACGTTACGCTCTCTGAGAATGTCAAAGCCCTGACAATTGCCGTGGATGGTGTAATTGACGATGTAACAATTAATTCTGGTAAGTTCAGTGGCGTAAAAACTGTTACCGTCAATGGTGAAATCACTAACGGCATCACTGCTACTGACAATGTCGTTGATGTCAAGGTAGAAGGCGACGATGCTGTGGTAAAGTCAGGAAGCATTGTGACCAAGGGTAAGGTGGATATCAACAGCAAAAGTTCTGATTTTACCGGGGCTATCACTGCAGACGGCGACATCACTATTGCCGGTGAGGCTAAGACCTTTGATCCTATTACCTCTAAGGAGGGCAAGGTGACGCTCTCTGGCAAGGTTCAGGTTGCCGCTGTTACAGCTAAGGGCGACGTTGCTGCTACTGACGAGGTTGAAATTACGACTGGCGACGTCAAGTCAGAGGAGGGTAAGGTGACGCTCTCTGGCAAGGCTACTGTAACAAACGGTAAGGTAGAGGCTAAGGGTGACATCACCATCACCGAGGAGGCCAATGTCCCCGCAGGTGATATAACTTCTGCAGAGGGTAACATCGTTATCGACAACACGAAAGGATTCACATACGCTGGAGCCGTAACAGCTACTAAGGGAAGTGTTACGCTGAACGCCACAGAAGCAACTACATTCTCTGCAGCCGTTAAAGCCGATGTTGACCTGACTGTCAGCGGTAAGGTGGAACTGTCTACTCCCAGCGAGGCTGGTCAGGATGTCATCCTGAAGGGTGAGGCCAAGACCGTTGGTATCACTGCCGGCCGCGACTATAGCGTGACGGAGAGTGCCCAGACTGTCGGTGATGTGTCGCTGAAGCGTACTGCTACTGTGAATGTAACTAAGAATGGTGGCGACTTTGCTGCCGTGACAGGTAAGATGACTTTTGCTGATGGTGCTGACTATGCTCTGAAGCTGACGAGTGGTCTTGTAGGCACTGTTGACGCTACTGCCGGTGAGGTGAAGCTGACCTTCGCTTCAACACCCGCTATGGCCGCTATCAAGACGGTCACCACGCCTAACAACCTGATACCGCAGAACAAGTCTATCTGGAATGGTGTTCAGATTCAGATGAGCAATTCAGAATATGCATTCGATACTCCAAACAAGGCCGTCTGGACGGCTTCTCAGCTGGCTTACCTGTTGGTAGCTGCACAGCCTGAATTTACACTCCGCAGCGATATCGACCTGAACAATGAGGAATGGAAGGGTATCACGGTTGATGCTGAAACGACCATCAATGGTTGTATTGACAATACCAAGAGCGAAGCCTACTGGCAGAGCAAGACCATCAGCAACGTGAACCTGACGAACCCCAGCAATCAGAAGGTCGCAGGCTTCATAGCAACAGCTACTGGTAAGGTCACGATGAGTAATATTACTTTCGATGGCGTGAAGACAACCTTCGACATGGTTTCTGGCGATGCTATGAATGCCGTAGGTGCCGTGATCGGTTCTACTACCAAGGATGTTGATATGAGCCGTGTTTCTGTGAAACTGGCAGGTACTAACTTCGGTTCCGACGGTACCAACAACCTGAAGTCTGCTAACATCGGTGGTCTTATTGGTAAGACTACTGGTTCTGTAGCCGATCTGAAGGGTGTCAAGGTTGATGCTACTGCTGCTGCCCTGTCTGGCTGGTACAGCATTGGTGGCTTCATTGGCTTCAACCAAAATGCTACTAACATTAAATTGGCTGAGGCAGACAATAAGCTCAAGGCTGCTACGTCCGAGGTTAAGGGTCTGAAAATCAATGTGACTCACGTTGACAAGGCCAACGAGAATGACCTCTATCAGGGCATGACCGGTTTGCTTATGGGTTCTTCTACGGGTAACATCACCATCACCGATTACAAGGGCGATGTGAAGGAGGCCCTCACCATCACTGGTGCTGACGAGTCTAAAGCCTTTATGATCCATAGCTTGACTGGTATTAACTACTTCGGTCGTGCTGACCAGACGCTTGTCGGTCATAATGGTACGTATGAAGACAACACTAATAACTATTTGATTAATGGTGTCGTCTATCAGATTTATCAGGAGGGTGGCTCTAACTATACCGCTGGCAACAAGCACTTCTATGATCTGACGAAGAAGCCTCATGCTCACAGCATCTAAACGCTGAGGAGCCTAAGTCAAGTAAACATCATTTGAAGGAGGGTGTGCAGGTGCATGCCACTTGCACACCCTCTCTTTTATTTTACAGCATCTCCGGATGCAAAATATGTACTTGCAATAATAATGAATATATATAAGACTTTAGGACTGTTCATTATCTACCTGCTGACCATGGCTGCTTGTTCAAGTGACGAGGCCGACGATGGTAGCACGCAGCAGACTTTGAAGCCAAGCGACATGATTGTCAGCCTGGAAGAGCTGGTCTGCGACGAAGAATTAGACAGTGATGCCACACGCTCCTATATGAGCCGCGACATGAAAAGCCATCTGTGGCTTGAAAACGATTCAATGCGCGTCTACGACAGCAACCTTGTACGCTTCGATATATATAAGTTCGGTTGGAAGGACGACCAGCATCAGTCGGGAGTTTTCAGCCGCGTCTTAGAGCAAAGCTTCTATACAGAGGATGCTGCCTGGGCACTCTTTGCCTACCAGGACATCGATGGCGGCTATTTTGATCGTGACCACACAACGTTTCAGCCCTACATCATGTCAAAGTTCAGAATAGGTGTTGATGCTAAAGGAAATCAGCAGGTGCTAACAAGCGAGGCTGTCAACAATGGCGGCAATACGTACTTCACCGACTGGTTGCCGCGCTGGGGGCAGGTTACGAAAATCAACGACGGTCAGGTGCTGCATACCAGCATGAAGTTCCTCACGGCAGTGCTGCGCCTTCAGCTGGCTGGCACCAGTGGCAAGGCCGACCTGCTCAAGGTTCAGATGTTGGAGGAAGGCACCAAGCCCATCAATATTGCCGGCATCTTCTCGGCCAGACTTGCCGTCAATGGCGAGATGCAGCCGGATGCCAGTCTGACGGCTGACAGCTACGAAAAGCGCAGTGGCGGGACAGAAATCCTTGCTGACTTGACTGGAGCAGCAGGCTCGTTGGTAGTTTATATTCCTTTGGTGACTACCACAGTCCCCGTTGACATTGTTGTTTCGGCCTCTAATGACCAGGGACAGACCTGGACAGAGTTTAAACGCTTCAAGAACAAGACCGTTACGCGTGGCAAGGTCTATGGCAATTCTAAGGAATTTGTGTTCTGATGCCATCCAAAAGGTGGCTGAGCCATGGATGGTTATGGCATAAGTCTGGTGTAAGGAGTAAGGTAGTTGGTGTCTGATGGCTGATGTAATTAACGCATGCAGTTTAAAGACAAGGGAACTCGTTGAGGTTCGATTCCTCGCCTTGCGACCATTCAAGATATAATTGAATTTGTTTTTTAAATTTAAAATTAAATTGTGAATAAGGGTGGCGACCATCTGTGAAGA
>DFGF01000015.1:0-17430 GCA_002371715.1 Prevotella sp. UBA3757 | reverse complement strand
TCCGTGAGGATGGGTGGCAGTAATTATTAAAAAGACTCATTTGCCAAACCCTTCTTTCAGGTCACTACCAATTAGAGCAGCTAACATGGAGTGTATCTCTCTGTAAATGACGTGGAAATAATAAATTTCATCAGTGCCATTAATCTCCACCACTGACAAACGGACATTATTTATACCATGATGTTTTGCATATCTTTGAAACATTACGTCAAACAGCTTGCTTCGGTACTCCTGCGGAGGCATTTTGTTTTTCTTGGTATGAGGAATAGGATTAATGAAATCGCAGTAATAACAAATGATGACATTGTCATTCTGAAGGAAATAATCTGCTATAGTCTTTTCAAGGGCTGCAAGCACCTCATGTCCTGTGGAATGCCAGCCAGACAATCGACGTAATTCTATTCCAACAATATGTACGTCACCTAGAGTTTCCTTGACTTGAGGAGACAAAATACCATAATCCTCTGACAGAGTGATGTGATAAACATCACCTTGCGGCGACTTAAAGATTCTGATGAGTTTCTCCATTGTTATAGCTGAACGACCTCTACTTCCTTGTAGTCGCCTGCATCCCACCGCTCCTGTACTTCTTGGAGCCTCTGGGCTTTCTGTTCGCCTATCATACGCATTTTGTCCAAAACGCGTCTAGATGCATTTTTGATGGATATATATTCTACTTGTGCCATACGTTTTTGCTTATTACGATGCAAAGATAAGGTTTATTTTTGTAACGAGCAAGTTTTTTCTCTAATTTTTGCAATCAATACTCTTGGTTTAGAATAGTGAGCGACTTCGTCGATGACGACTCCTCGCTTTGCGACCATTCAAGATTAATTGAATTTGTTTTTTTAATTTGGCCCCTCCCTGTGAGGGAGGGGAGTAAAATGTTCTACTGATGAAAGTATCTACTCCCCTCCCTCTCAGGGAGGGGCAGGGGGAGGGTCTGCTTGTGGTGGGTCTGCTTGGGGAGGATCTATAGTGCTTCGATTTCCTCGGGCGTGAGACCTAGACTTTTAGCAATAATGTTTATGGGTACATCATTTGCTTTAAGATTGCGGGCATTCTCTATTCTTTCTTCAGCCCTGCCTTCGACTCGTCCTTTTTGTTCTCCTTTACTAAATGCAGTGTCCAACGTGTTAGTGTAGTCCCAGTATTCTTTCAGGCTTTCTTCGTACTGACGGCGCTCGACTTCGTTATACTTAGCAATCTCTGCCTGTTCGAACAACTTTTGGAAGATGCGGTCCTGCAGGGCTTTGGGCCGCTCCAGCAGACGGTAGAGGTTGTGGAGTACGAACATCCATTTGTCGAACATCGTCTCCAGTTCGTCTTCTGTCTTGACGAACTTAGGCATCTCCAGATAGATGAAGCTCAGCTTATCATAGAATATATGATGGTCCTTTGTGTCCATGAGCTTGATTTCATGGCGACAGTCGTCTGCAGGATATTCGTCGTTGGGGAAAACAAAGTTGAGGATGCCCACCGTGTAGACATTGTCCAGGCGGTAGTCCCATTTGCCTTTCTTGGCTTGCTGGCGGATGGGTGTGGTAGTGTAATAGAGACTTCGGTCCTTGAAATAGGTCTGCTCGGCCTTCTGCATCTCTACGATGAAGCGGCTGTTGTCCTTTGCTATACAGTAGACATCGAACACGGAGCGGCGGTCGCCATAGCTTTCGCCGAGGCTTTCACTGTTCAGGTACTGTACGTCCTCGATTTCTTTGGTGCTGTCGTTAAACAGGGCATTGAGAAAACTGACGAGCAAGTCTTTGTTCATCTCTGTTCCAAACAGTTTCTTGAATCCGAAGTCGGTATACGGATTAATGTATTTCTCCTTGATGTCGTCTGCCATAGCATGCCTTACTTAGAATTATTTCTTGCAAAGATAGGCATTATCTTTTAAACTTCCAAATGATTCGCAGTATTTTTGCTTTTTTATCGTGCCGTCAACGGTAGTACTCGTTGATGAGTTGCTCTACCTTGCTGACGTTGAAGAAGTCGTCGATGGTGTCGAGTGTGTAGTGGGGCGTAATGCCTTGGTCGATGTTCTGGCCCTGGAGGTTGATCATGCGTGCCCTGTGGGAAGAGTAGCGGTAGCCGAAGCCTTCGGCCGTGGGATTGAAGAGCACGCAACAGGAGCCGCCGCCCGTCTGTTGGCCGATGAGCGGTATTCCGTAGTCCTTGAGCAGGGAGGGCAGCAGATTGCCGCACGAGAAGCTGTAGGGGCTGACGAGCAGGGCAAAGTTGAGGTGGTACTGCGTCTCGCTGTCCTCGGCGTCGAAGCGTCCGTCGAGGTTGCGGTCTACCTCGTATGAGCACTTCATGCGCTGGCCCGTCAGCACGTTCTCGTAGTAGAGGTCGGCCTTGTTGCAGAAGAGCGAGGTGATGAAGGCTACGATGTCTGACGAGCCGCCGCCGTTGGTGGTGATGTCGAGCACGAAGTTCTTGACTTCGGGGTCGTTCTCGGCCTTCTCCAGGGCATCAATCAGGATGAGGAGCCAGTCGTCGGGGACATCGGCAAGCGTAGGCTTGGGACCCTCGCCACGGTAGAACGCCTCCCAGCCGGCGTATTCGCACATAAAGCTGTTGAAGAGACAGTAGGCCGTGTTGCCATGTTTGTAGTAGTTGACACCCGGGCCGAACTGCTCTTTGCGGCATGAGTCCAGCTGCTTTTTAATCTGGCGGATGCTTTTGCTGTCATCCAAGTATTTCTGGTATTCCGGACAGTAGTCGAAGAAGGCCAGCTTCTTGTACATGATGACGTCGTCGGCCTTCGCCTTGAAGTCGGCATTGCCGCTGATGTTGCTGATGCGGGTCACGTCGGTATAGGTGTGGCCGCCATCGTCGAGCAGGAAGCCCAGTGTAGCCATGCCGCCCATGTAGTCGTACATGTCGGTGGACTGCAGCAGTTCGCGGGTGGTGGTGCCGGCCAGTCCGTAGTTCTGCAGGGCCTGGTCAAGGCCCTTCTCCCTCATGCTGGCTTCGAGGAGTGCGCGTCCTGGGTAGCCGAAGAAGTTGGTCAGCGTAAAGCAGAGGTTACGGTAGCTGAAGTCGGCCATGTCGGCTGTGCGCGTCTCCTGCAGGATGGGTGTGATGAAACCCTTGGGATAGCCAGCGTCGAGGGAGTAGGCACCATCGGGCGCCATCATGACGCTTTGGCCGTTGTAGGCTGCTAGGTGCATGTATCCGTCGGTATAGAGGTCGGAGACGGTGGCAAACGGGAAGTAGACGTCAGTACCGTCGGCCCTGAGGTCGATGCCGTACTGGCCATAATCGAGGGCGACGCTGACCTGGCGGGGCGTGACCTCCAGCGACTTCCACCGCAGCATGGGCAGCGCGTCGTAGGTGGTGTTGGGCATGCCCGGCTGCACCATGCCCATCATGTTGGTGAAGGCCTCGTAGTCGTCGGACCGGAAGGTGTCCGTGGCCGTGTCAACCGTTGCCGTGCCGCAGGGGCTGGTCAGCAGATACTGGTTGGCGGACATCTTCTCCACTTGTACGGTGGTGCCAGGATACATCATGCTCTGAAAGCGGCTGATGCTGACGTAGGCCACACTGGGCATGTCGTTGTAGAAGCGCAGCATAACCGTGCCGATGGCATTGCCCTGTGGGTCGGCCACGGGTACCAGTCGCTCCGTGAACATCTCGTCTTCTGATATGACGGGGTCGTAGCCCGTGGGATTGTCAGTGACGGTACATGCCGTCAGTAGGCTGAGGGCGGCGATGAGGGTGGTTGTCAGTCGCCACTGGTAACGATTCGTTTGCTTCATAGTCGTAATGATGAATTATTTCTTGTTAAACAGGTATGTAGCCAGGAAGCCTACGAGGAAGATGACCGTCGTGCCGAGCACGATGGCCAGGTAGGGGTGCAGGTGCGGGCCAGGCAACTGCCAGAGGTCGGCCAGCGATATCCAGCCGATGACGAAGATGCCACAGATGCAGCCCAGCATGGCTGCCCAACGGTTGATGCGCTGGGGTATGCAGCCCAGGAGGAACAGTCCGAGCATGCCTCCGGAGAAGATGCTGCTGAGCGTCCACCAGGCATCGATGATGCTCTCGACCGAGAGCATGGCGATGGCCACGACGGCTCCCAGGATGCCTACACCGAAGCTGGACAGGCGCACAATGGCCAGCTCGAGTTTCTGGTGAGACCCTCCACCGGCAGACCCTCCTCCCTGCCCCTCCCTGTGAGGGAGGGGAGTAGTTTGTCCTGTGGCATCGTGATGATGATGAGACAGGTGGCTGGCAACCTTTTTGGCCTCTTTACGCGCTTTCAGGAAGAACGGGCGCACGTAGTCAGTCAGGATAATCGTGGCGGCTGAGGTGACCGAGGTGGACACCGTCGACATGCCTGCTGCAAAGATGGAGGCAATGAGCAGGCCGCGCAGTCCGACGGGCAGTCCGTTGACGATGAAGTAGGGGAAGACGTAGTCAGGCTTCTGGGCTATCTCGGCCGGCAGTGGGGCCACGCCAGACTCGTAGTAGGAGTAGAGTGCCGAGCCGATGAGGAAGAACAGGGCCGAGACGGGAATGAAGAGGTAGCCGCCAAAGAGTGCCGAGAACTTGGCGTCGCGGTCGGTCTTGGCCGCATGATAGCGCTGCACGTAGTTCTGGTCGATGCCATAGTTCTGCAGGTTGATGAAGATGCCGTAGATGAGGCATACCCAGAAGGTCGACGTGGTCAGGTCACTGGTAAACTCGCCCAGCGAGAACTTGTTGCCCATGGGCGAATTGGCGGCCAGCTCGAAGGTCTGCATCGGCCCTTCGGGCATCGAGAACATGAGGATGGCCAGACACAGCAGGGCACCGCCGATGAGGATGATGCCCTGGATGGCGTCGGCCCAGATGACGGCTTTCAGTCCGCCCATCATCGAGTAGATGATGATGGCGATGGAGGTGCAGATGATGACCATGTGGAGGTTCCAGCCCATCAGGATATACATCGGTACGGCCAGCAGATAAAGTATCGACCCCATGCGGGCTATCTGCGTCAGCAGGTAGCATGCCGAGGCATACAGGCGGGCCCAGGCACCGAACTTCTCCTCAAGGAACGTGTAGGCCGACACGCTGCCGGAGTGGCGGTAGAACGGCACGAAATACTTGGCGGCAAAATACGACGCGATGGGTATGCTGAGCGAAAAGACAAAGGCGTTCCAGTCGGCAGCAAAAGCCTTGCCGGGATAGCCGATGTAGGAGATGCTGCTGACGTAGGTGGCAAAGATGGACATGCCCACCACCCAGCCGGGTATGGAGTGGCCCGCCGAGGTAAACTCGTCGGCCGACGACCCCTTCTTGAAGAATGAGCAGCCGAACACCACCACACCCAGGGTGAAGACGATGAAAATGATGAAGTCTATCAGATGCATAACTTTCCGTCTTTAATCGGCAGTGCATCGAGGGCTTGCTGAATCTTCTGACGTTCAGGAGCCTCAAACTTGTAGAATGGCGAGGCTACGAAGTCGTCGTTGATGATGCCTAAGAGTGACAGGGCACACTTCAGCCCCTTCAGGTAGCTGGAGCCGTGGCGGCCGACGGTATAGATGGTGGTGCTGATTTGCATGATGAGCTGTTGCAGCTGCAATACGCGGCTGATGTCGTGGGCCTTGGCAGCATCGTACATGGCCACGTACAGCTCTGGAAACATATTGGCACCACCGTTGATGCCACCCTGCGCTCCGAGCAGCACGCACTCGCCCGTAATCTCCTCCGGGCCCACGAGCATGGCAAAGTCCTGGCGGTGCTGCATCTTATACATGACCGACTGGAAGTAGACGGCATTGGCCGACGAGTCCTTGAAGCCCACCACCTGTTCCAGTTCGGCTATGCGTCGCACGGTGTCGGGGGCGAAGCTCACCTTGACGTGGCTGGGCATGTTATAGAGGAATACGGGCAGGGGCAACTGCGGCACCAGTTCCTCGTAGAACTGCGCCAGTTCGGGCTGGCCGGTGGCAAAATAGTACGGGGGAGCCGACACCACGCCGTCGGCACCATAGTCGGCTGCTTTCCTGGCCAGACGTATGCTCTCCTCTATCGAGGTGTCGGTGATGCAGGCCAGCAGTGGCAGCCGGCCGCGGTTGATGCGGCACGACTCCTTAATCATCTGCTTGCGCACGTCGTACGACAGGCTTTGCTCCTCGCCCGTCGTGCCTAGTACAAACAGGCCGTGAACGCCACCGGCTATCAGGTGCTCTATCAGTCGTTCCAAACTCTCAACGTCGAGCGTCTCATTGTCTACTAATGGTGTTACCAGTGGCGGGATGATGCCACTCAGGGGTGTCTTGAAGTTGGGTTTCATAGTCATCTTCTTTTATTTGTTTTCTTATGATTAGTCTTCTTTTTCTTCTTGGCGGGCAGCGGCTCCGTAAAGTGGTGGTGGCCTGCGGTCACGCTCACCGGCTCCCGTCCATAGGGGAAATAAACATCGGCAAAGCCCTCTGCAGGTATATCGATGTCCAGCGTAAACAGCCCATTCTCGCGGTGCCATTCCACCTTCACCTCGCCGTGGGCACTCATTGCCGAGCCCTTGCACCATGTCAGGTCGCCTACGGGGTGGGGCTCAATCTCAATCAGTTCGCCAGTGCGGCGGATGCCCAGGAGGTCGGGAATCAGGAAGTTCTCGATATGTGCCATCATGAAGTGGTTCATCGAGGCCCCCATGTCGGGATTCCACTGCTCGGTCAGCGTGGTGTGTCCTTTCGTAATCTGGTAGCCGTAGCCCGGCACGTCGTCGTGGTTCAGCATCTGGTAGAGCAGTTCGCGCTGGTTGTTCTGTATGAGCACGCTGAACAAGTAACGGTTGCCCACATCGCCCGTTGTCAGGCGGTTGCCGTGGGCCTTGATGTCCTTGATCAGGTTTTGCAGCACGGCGGTGTGGTCGCCTTCGGGCACCAGTTTCAGGTAGAGGGGCAGGGCCAGCGAGCACTGGCTGCCGCTACCATAGGTCTTACGCTTCGCGTCGTAGAACTCGCGATTGAAGGCCAGTCGGATGCTGTCGGCCCGGAGGTTAAAGCGTGTGGCATCCTCTTTCTGTCCTAAACGCTTGGCCATCACGTACATATAGCACATCCACTGGTAGTAGTGGGCTGTGGCTACGAGGGGCATAGGCGTATTCTGCGAGAAACCAGCCCGGCCCGGTCCGTAGTCGTACCAGTCGCCCAATCCCATCTTGAGGATGTAGCACGAGTCCTGCGTGTGCAGATAGTCAGCGTAGCGCTTCATGGCGTCGTAGTGGCGGTCGGCCATGTCGGGCGAACCGTAGTGCTGCATGTAAAGCAGTGGCAGGGCAATGATTGCGCCACCCCATTCCGGCGATTCCTGGAACGGACGGGCCCACGACCCTGTAAACTGTGTATATTCAGGGGCTATCTCCGGCATCGAGCCATCCTCGTGCTGGGCGTCCACAATGTTTTGCATCGTCTGCTGAATCATGCTGCGCGCATCGTAGTTATAGACCAGGGCCTCACCGTTCAGCCAGTCCTGTTCCAGCCATCCCAGCTTTTCGCGCGAGGGACAGTCGGTCCATACTGCCTGCCAGTTGGAGCGGATGGCGCGGTCTATGAGTCGGTGGGTCTGGTTGATGCGCTCGTTCGAGCACTCGAAGCTGCCCGTGCGGGGTGCGGCGTTATAGACAAAGCACGACTCTACCTTCTTCAGTACCTCTATGTCGCCTTCCACCTGCAGGTAGCGGAACGAGTAGTATGAGAACCGTGGGTGCCAGACTTCTTGATGGCTGATGGCTGATGGCTGATGGCTGATGGCTGATGGCTGATGGCTGATGGCTGGTGGCTGATGGCTGATGGCTGATGGCTGATGGCTTGCTTCGCTTCCCCTTAATATATAAGTATAGTAGTGGGGGCGGCCCGTCTGTTTCTGGTTGACGAGTCCTTCCGGTGTCAGCGTTTCGCCGGGTATGAGTTTCAACTGCTGACCGGCTTTGCCCTGAACGGTGATTTCAGGATAGCCGCTGAGATTCTGGCCCATGTCGAGCACGAGAACGGAGTCGTTGCGCAGCAGGGTGTCTTTCACCTGGTAGCGCTCCATGATGCGCACTGAACGGGCTATCTGAGGCATTAGCCGCCCCTTGGGGCCCTCCTGAATGACCACTGGCTTCCATCCCTCTCCTTCTGACGGACTTCCCGGACGGGTTTCCTTCCTGGCATCGTAATCCTCACCGCCATAGAGGCTGTTGAAGGTGATGGGACTCTCCTTCCATTGCCACCGGCCATCGCTGACCAGCCGTTCACGGCTCTCATCCGTATAGGTGACATAGAGGAAGAAGAGCAGGGTGGGCGGGCCGAACGATACTTTCAACTTTGTGTAGCGTCCGCCTTGCTCATTGTAAAAACCATTGCCTAACAGCACACGGAATTCGTTGTCGTACTGTGTCATCAGACGGGTTACGTCGTAGACATTGAAAAAAATCGTCTTGTCGTAATCGCTCCATGAGGGGGCAAATTCAAATTCGCCCACCTTCTGTCCGTTCATCGTCAATTCATAGAACCCCAGTCCGCAGATGCGTAGTTCGGCCTTCTTGACAGCACGAAGGGGCCTGAAACTTCTGCGGAGCACGATGCTGCGGCGCGACAGAGGGGCGGCAGCCTCCCATTGTGCGCGTGTCTCCTTCAGCACGGAACCGGTGTAGTGTCGGCCTTCGGGAATCTTGGCATCCTGGCGCGTGATGGCACCTATCCATTGTGCTTCGCCGAAGTAGTCCTGCGCCACTGCGTGGCTAAAGATGAAATATAAAATAAAGGATAATAAAGATATACGTTTCATAGGGCGTTCGGGATAAGGAGTTTTCCGATCTTATCGAGCTGTCCCACACACTGGCCGTCTACGTAGATGCGCAGGCCGCGGCCGGCATGATAGCGCGAACCGTCACGGTCCCAGACGATGGTCAGATTGTGGCCGTGATACGGCACGTGGTCCAGACAGAAATAGTCCCACTTGCCGCAGGGCAGGAGGGGATTGACCTCCAAGGTCTGGTCGGCACGTGGTCGCAGACCGCATAGGCCGGTGATGATGAGGTCGTTCCACGTCGAGTGGTTGTAGTAGCGTGAACGCTCCTGGTCGCCCTTGAGCCAGTAGCCCGTCGTTTCGTCGAGGTATTCGCCGATGTAGGGCTTGCCGCGCATGTGCTGGCTCTGCATGTACTTCTCGAGTTCGGCAAAGTATAGGGAGTCAAGGGAGATGGTTCTGGCGACGAAATCGCCAGACACGTGATAGTCGTTTGCGAAGTTTGCCAGCGCGGTCAGCGTCTGGCTGGTGGCAAAGGGCCATACGGCACCGTCCCACTCGCACTTGCCCACGCCGTGGGTGCGGAACTGCGGGTGGCGACGTTCGGCAGTGGTCAGTCCGTAGGGTGCCGAGAAGCCCGCTGGGTCGGCAGCCTGCAGCCAGGCTATGCCGTATTTCGACTCGTCCTTGGCCATGTGGGTGTACCAGGGCAGGAAGCCGATGGCCTCGCGCACGTTGGCAGAGGAGTCAATGCGGTGGGTCTCGAAGAAGTTGTGCTCGGGATTCCAGAGCTTCTGGTGTACCTTCTCGCGCAAGTCGGCAGCCTTGTCGAAATAGGTCTTGGCCTTGTCGGCATTACCGGCAAGCTCGTTGATATGGCCGATGGCCATCGCATTGCCATACATATAGCTGTTGATAGAGGGTCGCAAGTACTTCTTCCGCCGACCGCCGGAGATGGTCTCCTCCATGGCATCCTGCACGTCGGCCTGCCAGTAGAAGCCGCCATCGCGCGTATGCGTCGTCTCCCAGTGGTTAAACTCCCACTCCAGCGAGGGCAGCATCGAGACAATCCACTGCTTGCGGCCGTCCACCAGATAGCGTCCCCATAGTGAGTGTGGCATCCATGACGAGTAGTTGGCAATCTTCTTCATCGGTTGTCCCTCGTTGCCGTGATACCAGGTGTTCATGGCCTGGTCGAGCCAGGTGGTGTCGCGCAGCCAACGGCTCTCGTGAATATGGTGCCCCACGCCGGAGGCTATCAGATTGTACTGGTCGGCATAGGAGCGGTTGACCAGAAATTCGGTCATGGCATAGCCCACAGGTGTCTGCTTGATATGTTTGCGTAGCGTCCACCAGCGGAAGTACCACATCTCCTCGAAACCGCGGTCAGGACAGTCGAAGAGGGGAACGTTCTGTGTCATCCACTGCCAGGCTTTGGCATTAGGGATGGCCTGCACGATGTTCTCCGGCTCCATGCGGTTGAAGTAGTCAACGTAGTGTTTATAGTCGTCGTAGCGCAGGAAGGCCGGTGTATGGCTGGCCATTTTTCCGTCAGCATCAAGGGCTGTCGTGCGGAATCCGGTGATGGCAAACACGCTTTCGGCTTCGCGTTCGCCGGCATTATCGAGCGTGCCGTCCCAGTCAGCCGGCGTGTCAACATCGGGGAAGCGCCGCTCGGCCCCCGTGCGGAACATGACACGCTCAATGCTCTCGACAGGAGCAAAAAACATACGCTGGCCGAGTTTCGCACCATCGCCGCGATATACCTCAATCATGCGCTTCGACACGCTGAGGATGCACTTGATACGATACACCTCATTGGCAGCGTAGCGTCCCAGTCCGCCGTAGCGAGCACCGCCCTTGCAGCGCATGGTGCCCTCGCTGGTGAGTTCAATGCGCGAGCAGGCCGTGCCGTGCTTGTCGAGAAACTCAATCTGTAGCAGGCCGTGGTCGTTCTGTCCGGCACGCAGGTCAAACTCGACGCACAGCTCGCGCGTGGCAGGTATCTTACGCTCCACACGGGCATAGTCGAAGGGGTCGCTGTCGCGCAGCGTCAGCCACATGCCGTCGTCAATGCTCACGGGAGCATACTGTGGCGAGTAGACGTTCCACTGCGTCAGTCGGCTCAGTGTGCCGGCATCGCGTATCTCTGAGCCTTGGGCATGGCTGTGGGCTTCGGTCTGTACGGGCACGGGGATATGCGCCACCCACATGTCTTCCTTATTCATCGAGTAGGCCACCCAGAGGTCGGAATCCTTGGGCGTGCCGTTGCCCTCCTGGATGCCGCGGACATACTGCGGACCGTACGACTTGTAGTTGCCGCCGTAGCGCATGGGGGGCACCTCGCCCTGCACCAGGTTCAGCGTGGTGTATTCGTAGCCGTCCTTGCTGAGCGAGATGGCCAGTGGCCAACGGTATTCCGACGGGTTATAGACTGTGGCGTATGTGCCGTCGGAGAGTCGCTGTCCCCAGATTTTCGCATTGCTGTTCACGAATCCCTTGGCGCGTTCTACGGGTTGTGCCCACGTCAGCCCGCCGTCGGCACTGGTCGATGTCAGAGCGTGTTTCCATAGTGAGGCAATCTGGCCGTCGGGCAGCGTGTAGTCGCAGTAGGCTTTGTATTCCTTGTGAAGGGGGATGAGCGGATCGTTGCGGTCAGCCTCCTCCACCCACTGCATGCGGTAGCGCGGGTTGGCCAGTATCTCTTCGCAGGCCGTGCGCACGTCCTTAGGCGCGGTAGTGTAGTAGGGGAAAATGGAGTTGGCGTGGCCAGCCCGGTTAGAATGTCTAGTCAGACTAGAAAAACTAGTTAAACTAGAAAAACTAGTTAAACTAGAAAAACTAGAAAAACTAGAATTCAGATAGATAAAGTATATCGGTCCGAACGTGCCGTCCTGCCTGACTTCCCGGATGACGCGGCCCAGGCCGTTGCCGTCGTTGGGGTCGTCCTTCTTGTCGAAGGCGACGCCATAGTTGCCGATGGCCCACAGCTGTCCGCTCTTCGAGACGTACCAGCCTACACGTTGGTGCATAATGGCTATGAGGTTGTGGGCCTTGTCTGGGCGGTTGGGCTTCTGGAACCCCTCAGGCACCTGCAACTCCGGGAACAGCACTTGCGGATTGGTCCAGTTGTAACCGTCCGCTGACGTCTGTAGCATGGTGCGTGAGGGGGGCACGTGCTCGTCCTTTGGGTCGCAGAGGTAGTGGACGTAGAAGCGGTTGTGCCAGTAAGCCATCATGGGTTGGTGGTTGTAAGTCCAGCCCTGCCCGTTGCTGACCGAAGGATGTTCGCGGTTGGCACGTAGTATCTGGATGTTGTGAACACCGACGACGGGCGACAGGCCACCATCGTGGCGGTTGGGATTGCTCAGTGTCCGTCCCGTATAGTGTATCTTTTTGGCATTCAGCAGCCCGTTGAGGATGGCCTCGTCGGCCTCGAAAATTGTGCCGTGCTTATGCAGCTTGGGGACGCTGACCTTATGGGAGACATCCTCAAAGGAGGTAAAGTCTTTGGTGAAGTGGGCACCAAAGTCCTTCAGTTCGTAGCGGTCGTAGTAGATGAGCCAGCCGTCTTTGACCTTGACGGTTGTCGGACCCTCCATCATCTTGCCTGTAAATGGCTCTGAGGCTTTCGACCACGGGCCGTAGGGTGATTTGGCGTAGGCCACCTTGATATCACGCTCTGGCCGGGTATTGTCCTTCAGTACCATCACGTAGTCTTTATGGCCGCGTTTCACCAGTGTACCGTCAATGCTCGAAAAACCGGGCTCAATCATCAGCTTGGCTGGTGCAAAATGCTTGAAGTCCTTGGTCGTGGTATAGTAGAGCCGATGGTTGTTCTTATGATCCTCCTGTCCGTCAGGGAATTTGCCGGGAATGCATGAGGCCCACATGATGACAGCCTGGCGCTTTGCGTCGTCCCAGAAAAGTTCCGGAGCCCATACGTTGACGGTTGTCGTATCGGTCATCACCTCGATGAAGCGCTGTTCCGTCCAGTGTACCAGGTCTTTCGACGAGGCATAACCAAACCCGCGGTCTCCACGCCAGCTGGAGGTCCACACCAGATGGAACGTGCCGTCGGGCGTCCGGATTATGGAGGGGTCGCGCATGACGCGCTGTTTGCCTACCTCCGGCCGAAGCCAGATGCCGTCTATGGCCTGCCACTGCCACCCGTCGTGACTGTAGATGAAACGCAATCCGTCCGTTGCCGGTTCGTGGAATGATGTCGAGATAAATACTTTCCCTTCTGATGCTGCGGCTGTCAACGTCGTCAGCACCATTGCCAATGCTGTCAGAAACCTTCTCATTTTTCTATACCTATTTATATATTAATAGGACTGACAACGGGGTGAAATGTCATCAGTAGCGCGGCTCTGCCGTGTCGGTCAGAAAGTCCAGCAGGATGCGGTTGAAATCGTCTGGACGCTCCATGTTCAGCATGTGGCCGCAGTCAGGAATGACCACGTATCGGCCTTTCTTCAGATACTGCAGCTCGCGGGGCTTGCTGTTCTTGTCTTTCACATCGTTCGCGCCGCGCAACAGCAGGGTAGGGGTGGTGTTCTCCTGTGACGTCAGCTGCTGCCAGGCCTCCCGACCATAGAACAGGCGCACCTCTTTGTGCAGGGGCTGCCAGGCCGTCCAGTCGGCTATCATCTGGGTCAGTGGTTGTCGCATGCGTTCGCGTTGGCTGCCTCCGCTGGCCATCAGTGTATTGATCCATTCCTCCTTCATCTTGTCGATGCCCTTCTCCTTCAGTGCCTCAATCTCCTTGTCGCGGCGCGCGCTTTCTGCCGAATCCATTGGTTCGCTGGGTCCTCGGCTGTTGCGGATGCCGCCGCTGGCCATCGTGCAACTGAGCAAACGCTCTGGATGCATGGCCAGCAGGTCGCCGGCCACAAAGGCCCCCATCGACAGGCCTACCACGTGGGCTTTTGTCAGTCGTAGCGAGTCCATCAGTGTCAGCACGTCGTCGGCATGCGTCATCTGCAGGTCTTCGCGCTGTTCGGACGACCGGCCATAGCCTCTGAAGTCCAGGCGGATGGTGCGGTATTGGCGGCTGAGCGGTTTCCACTGCTGATTCCACATTCGCCGGTCCAGCGAGTGGCCGTGGAGCAGCAGTAAGGGCTCACCCTTGCCACGTTCCTCATAGTAGATACGACCGCCACCCGTGGTGGCGACATAGCCGCTTCGTGTGGTCACACAGGAAGCAAATAATACGGTGGTAAATAGCAGATTAATGACTTTCATGGTGACAAAGGTACGAAATTTTATTAAAAATCATGGCATTTCGCTTACTTATTTGTACCTTTGCAGCGTCAAAAGAATAAAACACTTATGAAGAAGGCTTATATAACAGTGCTGCTGATGGCAGCTTTCGTCGCTGCTGAGGCTCAGGATGTGATGCACAAGGAGAAGGATGGTACGTACGTCGTCAATACCACAACGTTGGCCAAGGACGTGGAAGGCTATGCAGGCCCTACGCCCGTAGAGGTACATATCAAGAAGAACAAGATTGTGAAAGTGGTCCCCCTGAAGACCCAGGACGGCCCGAAGTATGTGGCAAAGGTCAAGAACGGCATGCTGCCTAAGTATGAGGGTGTGAAGATTGACAAGAAAAAGCCGCTGCCTCAGGTGGACGGCGTGACGGGTGCTACCTTCACGTCAGATGCCGTTAGGGAAAACGTAAAGCGCGCCGTAGAGTACTATCAGAAGCATAAATAAGCCGTAGCTTGATTACTCATACAACAGTAGCAGCCCGGCCACTGCACTGTATAGTATCATGCGGATAGGGTTGACTTTCAAAACTTTGACGCCATAGAAGGAGGCGGCGAAGAGCAGACAACTGATGCAGAACTGCCAGAGGTTCTCGCTGGGCGTGCTGAAGTTTTCACGCGTACATAATAATAGGGTGGCAGCAGCCAACAGTCCTACAACGGCAGGACGCAGTCCCTGGAATATGCTCGTGACAGTATGCGTGTGCATGTACTTCATGAACATCTTGCTAATCAGTATCATCAGTATCAGCGAGGGCAACACCAAGGCAAAAGTGGCCGTGGCACTGCCCAGCACTGCCATTGGCATCGAGTAGCCGGCATTCTTGATGGCGGTATAGCCGCAGTATGTGGCACTGTTGATGCCTATAGGGCCAGGTGTCATCTGCGAGATGGCTACAATGTCCGTGAACTCGCTGCTCGACATCCAGTGCCAGTGTTCTACGGTTTCATGCTGAATGAGCGACAACATGCCGTAGCCACCACCGAAGCCAAACAATCCTATCTCGAAGAATGTGATAAAGAGGTATACGAAAATCATTGTGTTCTGTTCTTTGGGCACGGGTTACACGGATTTCGATGCTTTTCCTTCTAATCCGTGTTCGTCCGTGACGTCCGTGTCTTTTAATAAACCGTAGATATAGCCGCAAAGTCCTGCAGCAATAATAATCCAGATGGGCGATACACCCATGAGCCATATCAGTAAAGCCGATACAATGGGAATCCAGATGGTAAACCAATTCAGCTTGGCCTGTTTTGCCAGATTGAATGTCGGAACGGCTATCAGCGCTACCACGGCAGGGCGTATGCCTCGGAACATGGCAGCGATGAAGCGGTTGTCCTCAAACTGGTGGAAGAACATGGCAATCAGCAGGATAATCAGAAAAGAGGGCATGGCCGTGCCTGCTGCGGTAGCGATGGCACCGCGCACCTTCTTCAGCTTGTAGCCGATAAAGATGGCTATATTGATGGCAAAGACGCCCGGGCAGCTCTGCGCAATGGCTATCAGGTCGAGCATCTCCTCCTTGCTGACCCATTTGTGGCGGTTCACCACCTCCTGTTCTATCAAGGGAATCATGGCATATCCACCTCCCAGGGTGAATATGCCAATCTTAAAGAAGGTGGTGAAGCTTTCCCAATAGTTATTATTGTTCATAATATTGAATATTGGGCGGTAGCAAATTCTTCATCTTTCATTTTTCATCTTCTCCTCCACCCATTTCCGTGCATTGACAAAAGCCTCAATCCATGGTGTCACCTCGTCTTGACGACGGTCGGCAGGATACCAGGCATTCTGCCAGGGGAACACGGCACGCTCCAGGTGGGGCATCATGCAGAGGTGACGACCGTCGGCACTGCAGATACCGGCTACGTCGTAGTCAGAACCGTTGGGGTTGGCTGGATAGCCGTGGTAGCTGTATTTTGCTATCACGTTGTAGGCACTCTCTGCTTCGGGCAGCGAGAACTTACCTTCGCCGTGGGCTACCCACAGGCCGAGCCTGTTGCCGCTCAGGCTGCCGAACATGACGCTGTTGTTCTGCGGTATGCTGAGGGTGATAAATTCGCTCTCAAATTTCCTTGAGTCATTGTGCAGCATGCGAGGTCGGGCGGTAGCAGATTTTTCATTCTTCATTCTTAATTCTTCATTCTCACAGAGTCCCAGTTCAACCATCAGCTGACAGCCGTTGCAGATGCCCAACGAAAGGGTGTCCTTGCGGGCATAGAACTTGTCGAGGGCCTCCTTGGCTTTGGGATTGTAGAGGAAGGCACCTGCCCAACCCTTGGCAGAGCCAAGCACGTCGGAGTTGGAGAAGCCGCCACAGAATACAATCATGTTGATGTCTTCCAGCGTCTCGCGACCGGTTATCAGGTCGGTCATCATCACGTCCTTGACATCGAAGCCGGCCAGATAGAGGCAGTAGGCCATCTCGCGCTCGCCATTTGTACCTTTTTCGCGGATAATGGCGGCCTTGGGGCGCTGGACGTTGAGCGTTGAACTTGAATCGTTGTCTTTCCAACGGTCGGGGTTGAGGCCATATTGCGAGAGCTTGCCCGTGAAGCTCTTGTTGAACTTCATTTCCAATGGCTGCTTTTTGTAGTTCTCATAGCGCTCCTTGGCCTTGCCGTTAAAGCTCTGCTTGCGGTCCAGCAGGTAGCTCGTCTTATACCAGACATCGCGCAGGGTGTCAATGTCGAAGGTGAGCTCTTTATCACCGGCTTTCACTACGATGTTGCGGCTGTCGGGAACGGGGTAACCAATCTTGGCAAAGCCTACACCCTGATCCTCCATGAACTCCTTGAACTCCTGTTTGTGCTCGTCGCTCACCTGGATTACTACGCCCGGGTTCTCGGCGAACAGTGCTTTGACGACGTCCGGTGCCCCGCCCTTGGAGGTGTCAGAGGAGATGATGTCGTGCAGATTGATGTGCATGCCGCCCTTGGTGTTGGCGAAACACATCTCAAGCAGGGTGGTGATGAGTCCTCCGGCCGAGATGTCGTGGCCGGCCATGATCCACCCCTTTTCTATCATTTGCTGGACGGCCATAAAGGCGTCGGCAAAATATTCGGCATTCTTCACCGTGGGAACGTCGCTGCCTACCTTGCCCAATACCTGTGCTAAGGCCGAACCGCCCAAATGCTGCTCGTCAAACGAGAAGTCGATATGGTATAGCGAGGCGTTCTTGTCGTTGACGAGGATGGGGCTGACCACCTTGCGGATGTCGCTCACCTCGCCGCCGGCACTGACTATCACCGTGCCCGGCGATATGATTTTCTCGCCGTTGGGGTACTGTTGGGTCAGACTGAGCGAGTCCTTGCCTGTCGGGACGTTGATGTGCAGGTCACAGCAGAAGTCGCTGAGTGCTTTGACACCGGCATACAGACGGGCATCCTCGCCCTCTTGCGAACGGCAGGGCCACATCCAGTTGGC
>DFGF01000165.1:29589-50269 GCA_002371715.1 Prevotella sp. UBA3757 | reverse complement strand
TGGTGGGCTGGCTTACGGCTTGGCCGTCTTGGTATATCGCCTATAGGCGGTGTAACGGATGTTGCAAGGGATGAAAAAATCGTTCAATGCAACATTTTTCTCAGCATTTGAACGATTTCTTCTACTCGCCTGTCACCTGTCACCTGTCAACTCTCAACTGTCAACTCTCAACTGTCACCTCTCAACTCTCAACTGTCAACTCACTTCCTCGCCTCCCCAGGCAGCAAGCCATATTCGTCCTTGAAACACTTGGTGAAGTAGGAGGGAGCGGTGAAGCCTACCTCATAGGCCACCTCGGAAACGGTCTTGTCGGTGGTTATCAGCATCTGGTAAGCACGGCTCAGGCGGGCCGAACGCAGCAGTTCGATGGGCGTGGAGCCTGAGATGGCCTTGACCTTGCGGTAAAGCTGCACACGACTGAGGTTCATGTCAGCAGCCAGGTCCTCAACGCTCAGTTCGCTGTCGGTGAGGCGCGATTCGACGACTTCTTTGAAGCGGGTAATGAATAGCGGCTCGTCAGGTGCTGCAGGTGCGACGTCGGCGGGCGTCTCGGCTGTCACCTCTGCCGTCGGTGGTGTCGTCGTAACGATGTCCTCGGGATTGATGTTCCATAGCGTGTTGACCACACGCTCGCGCTGCAGATTGATTCTGCCTATATAATATAGGTATAGGAGCACGAGGGCTGTCAGCAGCAGCACGATGACGCCGCAGGCCAGCCACGTAATGGTGCGCTGGGTGTCAAGTTGCTGCACGTAGCTGTCTGCTTTGTCGTGGAGCTTGTCAAGGTAGTCGGCCTGGCGCAGCATCTCGTCGGTCTGCATCAGCAGCACACTGGCGTTGTCGCGCGTGACGAGTGCCGACTGCAGGCGTGTCTCCTTCTGGTATGCCCGGCCCTCAAGGATGTCGACTGCCAGTTGGAGCACCTTGTCGCCGTGGGTGGGATAGATGTATGACGCATCGAGGATGGAATCGCGCACCTGACGGATGCCACCCTGTTGGCCGGGCAGTCCGTCAATGCCGCAGAACAGTGGCAGCGGGCGACGAGCCTCGATGAAGGCGGTGCGCGCACCGATGGCCGTGCGGTCGTTCATGCCAAAGACCAGGTCGACGGGGGTATCAGGGTGCTGCCTCAGCCAGCTGGTCACCGTCTGATAGGCCGTGGGTTCCGTCCAGTCACCCTGTAGCGTGTCGACGACGTGCACGCCGGGAACCCTGGCCAGTGCACCCAGGAAGCCGTGATGGCGCTCGATGGCGGGCGACGAGCCCTCCAGGCCCTTAATCTCCAGCACGCTGCCGCGCCCGCCCAGCCGCTTGGCGACATAGGCGCCCATGACGCTGCCCATCTCGTAGTTGTCGGCACTGATGAAGGCCGTATATTTCTGGGAATTGGTCTTGCGTTCGAAGACGATGACGGGGATGCCCTTGTCGTAGGCGCGGTCAATGGCCGGCGAGATGGTAGCCACCTGGTTGGGAGCCACGATGAGCAGGTCGATGCCGCTGGCCACCAGCGAGTCTATCTGCTCCACCTGCCGTTCGTCGCTGTCATAGGCTGCGGCAAATCGCAGTTCGACATTCTCCTGTAAGTAGGCACCCATGCGCAACTCGGCATTCTGCTTGTCGCGCCAGATGTCTTCCGAGCATTGCGACACCCCGATGACATAGTGCGGCTGATGGG
Source organism: Prevotella sp. UBA3757 (assembly GCA_002371715.1). Taxonomy (GTDB): domain Bacteria; phylum Bacteroidota; class Bacteroidia; order Bacteroidales; family Bacteroidaceae; genus Prevotella. The sequence continues at coordinate 48,594 of DFGF01000165.1, read as the reverse complement.
ACTGACACCCGACCATGGTCAGCAGCACAGCCGTCAGGAAGAGTTTGCAAAATAGTTTTGGTAACATGACACATTTAATTTTCGATGCAAAATTAAGACTTTTCCGCTAAACAGCCAAACAAAATGCCGAAAAACTGAAAACGATAATTTGATATGACTGAACGTTCAAATGGTGCTAAAAATGATGCAATGAACTTTTTTTCTTACTGTTTGTAACATAATTTATAGTATAATGCGCGGAAAAATACTATCTTTGCAGCAGAATAATTTTTCAAAACTAAAAACACTAGTAACAATGAAGAAAACAATTTTAATGTTCATGATCCTGCTGACAGCCCTGGCCGCCAAGGCGCAGGTGCAGCCCATCGTGCTGGGCGACAAGCATGCCATGCTGAAAGTGAAACAGGGCCAGAAGTACCTGCTGCTGCCCGTACAGGAGTCTGAGGAGATTGCCGCCATTGCCGTACTCGACGCCAAGAATGACATGGTGCAGCGCCTGAATGTCAAGTTGGCCATTGACCGTGTCGACTACTACGTCCCTTATGAACTGAAGGGTGCCTGCCTGCTCGATGTCGAGTTTCATGGCGACCGCCGCCAGAAGGGTGCTGTCAGCGAATTTGTATGCTGGAAGGAGATGAAGTATTCAGCTGCCTTCGACACTACCAACCGCGAACATTTCCGTCCCGCCTACCACCATACGCCCGTCTACGGATGGATGAACGACCCCAACGGTATGTTCTACAAGGACGGTGTCTGGCATCTCTACTATCAGTGGAATCCCTATGGCTCGCAGTGGGAGAATATGACGTGGGGGCACTCCACCTCGCGCGACCTCATACACTGGGAGGCTCAACCCATGGCCATCGAGGCCGACTGGCTGGGCAGCATCTTTAGCGGTTCGTGTGTGACGAACGGCAACGAGGTAGTGGCATTCTATACATCAGCAGGGCACCACCAGACGCAATCGATGGCTACGTCGAAGGACGGCGGACGCACGTTCCAGAAGTTCAGCGGCAATCCCGTGCTGACCACGAGCGACGTTCCCGACTTCCGCGACCCCAAGGCTTTCTGGAACGAAGAGGCCAAGGTCTGGAACCTCATTCTGGCTGCCGGTCAGGAGATGCGCATCTATTCGTCGAAGAACCTGAAGGACTGGAAGTACGAGAGCTCGTTCGGCAAGGAGTACGGCAACCACGGCGGCGTCTGGGAGTGTCCTGACCTCTTCCCCATCACCTATCACCCGACGCCCAGTACCTCGGAAACCAAGTGGGTGCTTATCTGCAACATCAACCCAGGCGGCCCCTTCGGCGGCAGTGCCACGCAGTATTTCGTCGGCCAGTTTGACGGCAGGAAATTCACTTGCGAGTCCATGCCCAAGGTGACGAAGTGGATGGACTACGGCAAGGACCACTATGCTACGGTGTCGTTCTATAATGCGCCGGAGAACCGGCGCGTCGTGCTGGCCTGGATGTCCAACTGGCAGTACGCCAACCAGGTGCCCACCAAGCAGTACCGCTCGGCCAACTCCATTCCCCGCGACCTTGGCCTCTTCCGGGCTGGCGAGGAGACCTACGTCAGCGTGGTGCCCTCGAAGGAGATGCTGGCCATGCGCGGCAAGCCCCAGAAGCAGCCGTCAGAGACCTGCGAGATTGTAGTGACCATGAAGGGCTCGACCGACATCACCCTCGCGAACGCCAAGGGCGAGCAGGTTGTCATGCATTACGACGCCCAGCAGCAGACGTTCTCGATGAACCGCGAGAAGAGCGGCAACGTCAGCTTCAGCGAGGCATTCCCCTGCACCACCGTGGCTCCCACCTACGGGCAGGTCAGGCAGCTGCGCCTGTTCATAGACCGTTGCTCCATAGAGGCGTTCGATGCCGACGGCAAGATGGCCATGACCAACCTGGTATTCCCTTCTGAACCTTATAACACCATCAAGGTGAGCAATAAAGCCAAAGTAACCATTTATCCGCTTAACTGATATGAATAACAATAAATCGATTTACCTGATTCCAGTGATGCTCTGCTTCTTCTGCATGGGCTTCGTAGACCTTGTGGGCATCGCATCCAACTATGTGAAGGAAGACCTCGGACTGACCGACTCCGTGGCCAACATATTCCCGTCGCTGGTATTCTTCTGGTTCCTCATCTTCAGTGTGCCTACGGGTATGCTCATGAATAAGATTGGCCGCAAGAACACCGTGCTGCTGTCGCTCGTCATCACCGTCGTGTCGCTGTTCATTCCCCTGATGGGTAACTCGTTCAGCGTCATGCTCATCGCCTTCTCGCTGCTGGGCATCGGCAACGCCTTCATGCAGACCAGCATCAATCCGCTGGCCATGCTCATCATCGGCGACAAAAACCTGGCATCGACACTCACCTTCGGACAGTTCGTCAAAGCTATCGCTTCCTTCCTGGCCCCCTATCTGGCCATGTGGGGTGCCACTCAGGCCATGCCGACGTTCGGCTATGACTGGCGCGTGCTGTTCCTGGTCTACTTTGTGGTAGGCCTGATGGCTACCGCCCTGCTGTGGGTGACGCCCATTCACGAGGAACTCAGCGAGGGCCGTTCGTCGTCGTTCATGGACTGCATCCGACTGCTGGGCAAGCCCATCGTGCTGCTGTCGTTCTTCGGTATCATGTGTCATGTGGGCATCGACGTAGGCACCAACACGACGGCCCCGAAACTGCTCATGGAGCGCGTGGGCATGTCGCTCAATGAGGCCGCCTTTGCCACCTCGCTCTACTTCATTTTCCGCACCATCGGCGCACTGACGGGCTCGTTCTTCCTCCGCGTCATGAAGACGCGCTGGTTCTTCATCATCAGCGTCTGCCTGATGGCCGTCTCGATGGCCCTGATGTTTGGCGGCCAGTCGAAGGCTGTGCTCTACACGGCCATCGCCCTGGTGGGCTACGGCAACTCCAACATCTTCTCGATGGCCTTCTCCGAGGCACTGCTGTCTGTGCCCGACAAGCAGAACGAGGTCAGCGGCCTGATGATCATGGGCCTCTTCGGCGGCACCATCTTCCCCCTCATCATGGGCTTCTGCAGCGATGCCGTGGGACAGGCCGGAGCCGTTGCCGTCATGGCCATAGGCGTCGTCTACCTCTTTACCTATATTCCGCGAATCAAGAGATAGCTGACACAAAATTGGAAAATAGAATAAATAGGAACATCAATTGTAAATTGTCAAATTGTAAATATAATAAATATGGAGAAAAAATATGTTGTTGGCCTCGGAGAGGCCCTGTGGGACGTACTGCCCGAAGGAAAAAAGTTAGGTGGCGCACCAGCCAATTTCGCATACCATGCAGGCCAGTTCGGGCTTGAGACGCTGGCTGTCAGCGCACTCGGTGAGGACGCACTGGCCGAGGAGACTATTGAGGCGCTGAAGGAGCACAACCTCAATTACCTCATGCCCCGTGTAAAATATCCTACTGGCACCGTTCAGGTGACGCTCTCCGGCGATGGCATCCCTGCCTACGAGATCAAGGAGAATGTGGCGTGGGACAACATCCCCTATACGGCCGAGATTGCCGAGGTGGCCCGCAACTGCCGGGCCGTCTGCTTCGGCTCGCTGGCCCAGCGCAACGTGGTGTCGTGGGCTACCATCCGTCAGTTTCTGGACGACACGCCTGAGGACTGCCTGAAGATTTTCGACATCAATCTGCGCCAGCAGTTCTATACCAAGGATGTCATTGAGGAGTCGTTGAAGCGTTGCAACATTCTGAAGATTAACGACGAGGAGCTGGTGGTCATCAAGCGCATGTACGGTTACGAAGACCTCGACATGCGCGGCATCTGCGAGAAAATCCTGGCCGATTATAATCTGAAGATGCTGGTGCTGACCTGCGGCACCAACGGCTCTTACGTGTTCGCCCCGGGGCTGACATCGTTCCAGGAGACACCGAAAGTGCAAGTCGCCGACACCGTCGGTGCCGGTGACTCGTTTACGGGGTCCTTCTGCGCTGCCATCCTGAACGGTAAGTCCATGGAGGAGGCGCACCGCATAGCCGTCGAGGTATCGGCCTACGTCTGCACGCAGAACGGTGCCATGCCGCACTATCCCGAAAGCCTCACGGCCAAGGTGAAGTAACTCAACCAACAACGGATCTAACGGATTACACGGATTCTTCCTTTTGCTGACTGTCAGCAGGATGTTAATCCGTGTAATTATTTTGTGATATTGGGTATATTAAAAAGGGCAAAGATTATTTTGCCTTTCCGTGGCTTTTTTGTACTTTTGCAGCTGGAATACAGAATTATATAGCAACGATATGGACTATACATCTATTATAAATAAGTACTATCCCGAGGACGACGCGCTGCGCCGACTCCTGTTGAAGCATAGCCGGCAGGTGGCCGACCGCTGCCTGCTGATAGCACGTCGGCACCCGGAGCTACAGCTCAACGAGCAGTTCCTGGAGGAGGGCGCCATGCTGCACGACATTGGCATCAGGTTCTGTGATGCGCCGTCAATCCTGTGTCACGGCACCGAACCCTACATCAAGCACGGACCCCTTGGTGCCAAGATACTGCGTGACGAGGGATTCCCACAGCACGCCCGCGTGGCCGAGCGGCATACGGGTACGGGGTTGCCGGGCTACGAGCCGGAGACGCTGGAGGAGCAGGTGGTGTGCTATGCCGACAAGTTCTACTCGAAGTCGCGGCCCGACCACGTGCGTAGCGTCCGGGAAGCGGCCCAGTCGCTGGAGAAGTTCGGGCGTGAGGGCGTCGAGAAGTTTTTGGACTGGTCGCGCCGGTTTGAGTGACCGTTGCAAACAGCCGGAGACGGCATACCGCCGTCGTTTGGGCTGAGTATCGTAATAATTTACGTTAAATTCGGGAGTAAGTACTGCGAAATTCCCAATTATTTTGTACTTTTGCAGCCGTGAGAAGAAAAACGCTCATATTTCTGCTGCTTTTTGTCATGATTTTCGTCATGGCAGAGGTTCCGCACCTGCGACTTGCCATGTCGGGCAAGATGCAGGATTCGGCCGTTGCTGATACCGTTGCCGTCGATAAGCAGCGACGCGACACGGCAGCCCTGGACTCCGTGTTGCGACGCCTGAAGTCCGACTCGGTGTCCGTGGCCTCCGCGCTACGCCCCGACACAGCAGCACTGGACTCCGCGCTACTCCCCGACACGGCGGGCATGGACTCGCTACAGCTGGCCATCTGGCACCATAACAAGCAGATAGACGATTCGCTTCGGGCCGACTCCATCAACCGCCAGCGCAAGAACGGCATCGATGCTCCCGTGGTCTACTCGGCCGAGGACTCGATGACCTACGAGGCTGCTACGGGGCTGGCCCACCTCTACGGTAAGTCGCACGTGCAGTACGAGAACATGGACCTGGAGAGTGACCAGATATACATGTCGATGGACTCCAGCCTGGTGCATGCCACCGGTTCGCGCGACACGACGGGCCAGAAATACGGTACGCCTATCTTCAAGATGGGCAACGACACCTACGAGACCGACACCATGGCCTTTAACTTCAAGACCAAGAAGGGGCTCATCCAGAATGCCTATACGCAGCAGGACGACGGCTTCATGACCTCCGAGATTTCAAAGCGCGGCGCCAACGGCGATATGTTTCTCTACCACGGACGCTACACGACGTGCGACCAGCCGCACCCGGACTTCTACTTTGCCATGTCGCGTGCCAAGGTGCGCCCCGGCAAGGATGTGGTGTTTGGACCGACCTATCTGGTCGTGGCCGACGTGCCGCTGCCGTTTGCCGTGCCCTACGGTTTCTTTCCCTTCACTAAGAGCTACTCCAGTGGCTTCATCATGCCCACCTACGGCGACGAGACCTCGCGCGGCTTCTACTTGCGCGACGGCGGCTACTACTTCGCTATCAGCGACAAGATGGACCTGAAACTGCTGGGCGAGATATTCACCAAGGGCTCGTGGGGCTTCAAGGCTGCGTCGAACTACCGCAAGCGCTACCGCTACAGCGGCTCGTTCCTCTTTGACTACCAGACGACGATTGAGGGCGAGAAGAATATGCCTGACTATACGAAGTCCACCAGTTTCAAGCTGCAGTGGAACCACACTCAGGATGCCAAGGCCGTGCCCTACCGCACGCTGCGGGCCAGCGTCAACTACGCCTCGAGCAGTTTCGAGCAGAACAACCTGACGTCGATGTATAATCCGCAGGCCCGCACGCAGACCACGCGCACGTCGTCCGTCTCGATGGGCTTCACGTTCAGCAACATCGGACTGAGCCTCTCGACCGACGTCAATGCCCAGCAGAACATGCGCGACTCGTCGGTGACGCTGCTGCTGCCAAACATCACCATCTCAATGTCGAAGCGCTTCCCCTTCAAGCGCAAGAAGGCCGTAGGCGAGGAGCGCTGGTACGAGAAGATTTCCTTCACCTATACCGGACACCTCGAGAACCGCATCACCACGCAGGAGGACAAACTGTTTAAGTCGAGCCTGACCAAGGATTGGAAAAACGGATTCAGCCACGCCATCAAGACCGACTTCTCGTTCAACGTGCTGAAATACATCAACCTCACTGCGGCCTTCAACTTCAACGACAAGATGCTGACGCAGAAGTACAAGCGCTCGTGGGACGAAGTGGCTCAGAAGGAGGTCGTCGACACGCTGACGGGCTTCTACAACATGTACGACTGGAACACCAGCCTGTCGGCCACGACGAAGCTCTACGGATTCTACATCCCGAACCGCAAGATTTTCGGCAACCGCATTGACCAGATACGCCACGTGCTGACGCCCACCGTATCGTTTACCTATACGCCCAGCTTCGGCTCGTCGCGCTACGGCTACTACGACACGTATCTGAAGACGGACGCCGACGGCAACGTCTCGCTCGTGGAGTACTCGCCCTATACGGGTTCGATGTTCTCGCCGCCCAGCAAGAACATGAGCGGTAGCATCAACATGTCCATCTCGAACAATGTCGAGATGAAGTGGCGCAACAAGGAGGACTCGCTGGTGAAGGTGAGCCTGATAGACGAACTGAGTGCCAACATGTCGTACGACATCGCAGCCAAGGAACGTCCGTGGAGCGACCTGAATACCAACATCCGACTGAAGTTCGGCAAGAATACCACGTTCAACCTCAACGCGCGTTTTGCCACCTATGCCTACGAGGCCGACTCCGTAGGTGCCCGCCCCTATGTCGGCACGCGTACGGAGTACAGCAAGGGCCGCTTCGGCCGTTTCCAGGGCATGTCAAAAAACCTCTCGTACACCCTGGACAACAAGAAGGTCATTGACTTCTTTAAATGGATAACCGGCCAGAAGCGTGACGACGACAAGAAGAAGGACGACGACCGTGGCGCGAAGAAGGAGTATGACACCGGCGTAGACACGAACATCGACCCGGAAATGGAGGCTGCCAAGCACGCCAGGGACGGCGAGAGCAGCATGGCCGAAACGGACGCTGACGGATACATGAAGTTCTCGATACCCTGGTCTCTGACCATCGGATATGGGATCACCATGCGCGAGAACACCAGCGGCACGTTCAATTACGAGACGATGCGCTATCCCTATAAGTTTACGCAGAACCTGAACTTTGCCGGCAGCGTCCGACTGTCTGAAGGCTGGAACATCACCTTCTCGTCGGGCTACGACTTCGAGGAGCACAAGATTTCCATGACCACCGCATCGCTGAGCCGCGACCTGCACTGCTTCAACATGTCGTGCTCCGTGGTGCTGGCGCCTTACACCAGCTACAATTTCTCGTTCCGCTGTAATGCCGCCACGCTGACCGACGCACTGAAGTACGACAAGCGCTCCAGCTATAATAACGCCGTCAGGTGGTATTAGGCGGGCGGAACCCTAAATGATAAATGAAAAATGAAAGATGAAAAATGAAAAATTAAGATGAAAAAATGAAAGATGAAGAATGAAGAATTTGCTACCGCCACAAGGTAATCATAATTTCTAATTCCTAATTTCTAATTTCTAATTATGATTAATTATATGGTAATTATATGTTTATTAATAATCGTACCAAGTTGTGAGAGTTGACAGTTGAGAGTTGACAGTTGACAAAATATAAAATAAAGGCCGTGCTATAGTTGGGCCTTCAGGGACTGCAGCGACTCCTCCTCACCAACCACCCAGATGATGTCTCCCTCCTGGAAACGGCGCTTCGGCGTGACGGGCGACAGGTTTTCCTTACCCTCCTCCAAACCGACTACCATGCAGCTGTAGTAGCTGCGGATGCCACTTTCCTCCAGCGTCTTGCCCACAAACGGGCTGTTGGCGCTGAGGATGACCTGGTGCAGCTTCATCTCGCGGTTCTCGACGGTCAGGTCTTCCTGCACCACGTCGGTCTTCAGCGCATGGCTGAACTTAGCCAGCTGTTCGTCGCTGCCAATCACCTGCAGCCTGTCGCAGGGGAACAGCACGTAGTCGCCGTCGGGAATGTTCAGTCGGAAACCGCCGCGCAGGATGCTGCTGACGTGAACCCCGTACTTCTTGCCCAGGTTGAGCTGCTTCAGCGTACTGCCCATCCACATGGAGTTGGTGGGGATGTCGAAGTCGGCAATGTGGATGTCGCGGTCCAGCAGGCGCCCCTCGTAGAGCGGACGCTTGCGACCGTGCACCTGAGCCTCGATGTCGCGCGAGCGCAGGTTGTTGACAAACAGGCGCTCCAGCAGGATGCTGCGCCGTTTGACCGTGCGCGACAGGATGATGAGCGCCAGTACGACGACGCCCAGCGTGATGATGACGGCATTGCTGAAACGGCTCAGATAGTGGCAGATATAGAAGATGTAGGACAAGGCAATCATGGCGCGCACCAGGATGGTGAACAGCAGGGGCAGACGGTTGCGGTTGCTCTCGGCCCACAGCACGCGCCACTCCTCGGAGTGGTTCTTCTTCATCACCATGGCGCGCAGGAAGGGCGATATGAGCAGCACCGTCAGCACGCCCGTGATGGCGTTGGCATACCAGTGCAGTTGCCAGCCGGGCAACATCTGGCGCATTATGGGCAGCACGAAGGTGAACATCGTGGCCACGGCAGCCGACGACAGGATGGCGTAGATGATGGTGTTCATGGCCATCTGCGTCAGCAGGCGTTTCCACAGACTCTGCTTCTGCGAGTTCGGCTGGCTCATGGACAGCTGGTTGAGCGTGCTGATAAGTTTCGTGGGCAGCTTGTGCTCAATCAGATTGTAAGCCGGTGTGGCGAGCCGTATCATGTAAGGTGTGAGGAAAGTTGTTATGACGGATACGGCCACCACCACCGGATATAGGAAATCGCTGATGACGCCCAGCGAGAGGCCCAGCGATGCAATGATAAACGAGAACTCACCAATCTGGGCCATTGAGAAGCCGCAGCGCATGGCTGACTTCAGGCTCTCGCCGCCCAGCATGAACGAGAAGGAACCCAGAACGGCCTGGCCGACAAGTATGGTCAGCACGAGGGCGATGATGGGCAGGGCATAGTCCACCAGAATCTGCGGGTCGACCAGCATGCCTACCGATACGAAGAAGATGGCACCGAAGAGGTTCTTGACCGGCTCCACCAGTTTCTCAATCTTCTCGGCTTCCACCGTCTCGGCCAGGATGCTGCCCATGATGAAGGCGCCGAAAGCCGACGAGAAGCCTACCTTGGTCGAAAATACCGCCATGGCGCAGCACAGCCCTAACGACACGATGAGCAGCACCTCGGCATTGACCAACCGGCGCACGGAGCGCAGGAATATGGGAATGGCAAAGATGCCCACTACGAGCCATAGTATCAGGAAGAAGCCAATCTTCATGACGGACCCGATCATCTGGCCGCTGTCAGGATTGTTGCCCGAGGCAATGGCGCTCAGCATCACCATCATCACGATGGCCAGTATGTCCTCCAGTATCAGCACGCTCATCACCAGGCTGGCAAACTGCTGCTGGCGCAGGCCGAGGTCGTCGAAGGCCTTATAGATAATCGTCGTGGAGCTCATGGCCAGCATGCCGCCCAGGAAGATGCAGTCCATCTTCGACCACCCGAAGGCGTGACCCACGCAGACGCCCAGCATCGACATGGAGAAGATGATGGTCATCGTCGATATGACGGGCGAGGCACCCATCTTTAGGATTTTCTTAAACGAGAAGTCGAGACCCAGCGAGAACAGCAGGAACATCACGCCGATGTCGGCCCACAGGTGGATATTCTCCATGTCGGCCACGCTGGCCGTGTAGGGCATGTGGGGCGACACGAGGAAACCGGCCACGATGTAGCCCAGCACCAGCGGCTGCTTCAGCTGTTTGAACACCAGCGTCACGATACCGGCCATCACCAGTATCAGCGCCAGGTCCTGTATCATAGGAGGTAGCTCAGCCATTCTGATTTACAATTTGACAATTTATAATTCTACAATTTGCGATTTTACGATTTACAATATGACAATTTGGAGGCTTCAGTCGTTGAAGCCTCCCACGAGTTGACAGATTTTGACGATGACCTGCATGGCCTTCTCCATCGACTGGACGGGCACGAACTCGTAGGGGCCGTGGAAATTGATGCCGCCGGCAAAGATGTTGGGGCAGGGCAGTCCCTTGAATGAGAGCTGGGCACCGTCCGTGCCGCCACGGATGGGGCGCACCTTCGGGCTGACGCCCACCTCCTGCATGGCCTTCAGCACCACGTCGATGACGTGCATGGCGTCGGGCTCTATCTTTTCCTTCATGTTGTAGTACTGGTCGTTCACCTCGGCTGTCACGGTGCCCTCGCCGTACTTCTCGTTCATCTGCTCGGCGCAGCGCTGGATGAAACGCTTGCGGTCGTCGAAACGGTCGCGGTCGTGGTCGCGGATGATGTACGAGAGCTTGGCCTGCTCGATGTTCGACGTGATGCCCAGCAGGTGGTAGAAGCCCTGGTAGCCCTCGGTGGTCTCGGGTGTCTCGTCCTCGGGCAGCATCTTGGCAAACTCAGCGGCCAGTGCGTTGGCATTGACCATCTTGCCCTTGGCATAGCCCGGATGTACGCTGATGCCCTTGATGCTGATCTTGGCCGACGCGGCATTGAAGTTCTCGAACTCCAGTTCGCCCACGTCGCCGCCGTCCATCGTGTAGGCCCACTTGCAACCGAACCGCTCGACGTCGAAGTGGTGGGCCCCCATGCCTATCTCCTCGTCGGGATTGAAGGCTATGCGTATCTTGCCGTGCTTGATGTCCTTGTGAGCCTGCAGATAGACCATGGCCTGTACGATTTCGGCTATGCCGGCCTTGTCGTCGGCGCCAAGCAGCGTCGTTCCGTCGGTCACGATGAGGTCTTCACCCGTGTGCAGCAGCAGTTCGGGAAACTTCTTGGGCGACATGGTGATACCCTCGCTCAGCAGGATGTCCGAACCGTCGTAGTTGTTGACAATCTGTGGCTTGATGCCGGCACCCGAGCAGTCGGGGCTGGTGTCGTAGTGCGAGATGAAGCCGATGGTAGGTACCTGCTCCTTGATGTTAGCCTTCAGCGTGGCGTAGATGTAGCCTTTCTCGTCCATTTCGACGTCGTCCAGCCCTTCGCGTTCCAACTCCTTTTTCAGGTATTCGGCAAATATCAGTTGTTTACTGGTGCTCGGCACGGTCTGGCTGTCTTCGGCCGACTGTGTGTCGAACTTGGTGTAGTTCAGAAATCTTTCTACTATATCCATTTTCTTGTTTTAAGTGTTAATCGCGGGCAAAGGTACGAAATTTTTATGAAATAGACGCATAATATTGTAAAAATAGTCTTCAGAAAGTCGTGAAACCCGCCTGGGCGGGTCACTTCAAAATAAGAAAAACGAAAATTTCCGGTTCAGGAAGCGACAAGTATCAAAAACTTTTCGTATCTTTGCCACACAATACCTGAGCCGCCCACGCCGCTTCGGCAAATCGCTGCTGACATCGACATTGGAGTCTTATTTCCTGGGAGAGCGGGAACTTTTCGAGGGCTTGAAGATCATGGACCTCGAAAAGGACTGGGAGCAGTATCCCGTCATCCGGCTGGACATCAGCACGGCAAAAGCGCAGAAGGATGCCGATGGGCTGCGTCACACCCTGATTGTGCTGCTTGCCAATTATGAAAAGCTCTATGGCACAAATCCTTTAGAACTGACTCCCGGTCAGAAACTGACCGGTATCATCCAGCGTGCCTGCGAAAAGACCGGCAAACAGGTGGCGGTCATCATCGATGAATATGATGCCCCGCTGCTGGAAGTGTTGCATGACGACCAGCTGATGGATGACAAGCGTCAGGTGATGCAGGAATTGTATATCCCCCCTGAAGGCTAATGAGCGTTACCTGAAGTTCTGCTTCATCACGGGCATCAACAGGATTGAACGATGCCGACGTGCAAGTAGGATTCGCGTTGAAGTTCTGGCGCGCCCTGAAGAAAGGCGATGTAGAACAGTCCATGCGTGAAATGCAGGCTTATATGGCTGGCATCCCGTACGTTGAGGGCTTCAAGCAGAAGCTGGCTGAGGCAGCTACTGCCGAAGGATTCTATGAATACACGATGTTCCTGATTTTCTCGATGCTCAACGTCTACGTAAAGACCCAGGTTAAGTGTGCTGGCGGTCGGGTGGACATGGTAGTTTGGATGCCCGATGCGACGTATGTCTTCGAGATGAAGGTCAGCGGTACTGCCCGCCAGGCTCTTGAACAGATTGACACGAAAAGCTACGCTCTGCCATACCAGTCAGAAGACAGGAAGGTAGTGAAGGTCGGCGTGATATTCAACGCCGACACCCGCGTGCCAGAAGATTGGATGATCGGATAAGAGGAAAGACAGCTTTTGTCCCTGTTCACTTTACATAGACCTTTTGACCGTTCACGATGTTCAGACCCTTCTGCATGGAGTGGATTGTTGTGTCGATTCTTAGATTAAATGCGAAACCTTGATCTTCTTCCATTTCTTGCCGATGCCAAGAATGTCTGCCGTGTTGTCTCTGATGACAAGTTCTCCTTTCTGTAGTCCAGAAATGGCCGCTTTCAGGTCATGGAACTCCTTTCCTGATACGCCAAAGATGTCCTTCAATACTCCATCAGAGATGCTTTGCTGTTTCATAATCAGGGGATACTGGGCATTAGCATAGAAATCGAAAGACTTGCTCTTGAAGTCATCCATGTTCTGTGTTGCCAAAATGATGCTCAGTCCCTTATTTCGTCCTACGGCAATCAGATTCCTAAGAGGGCGATTGTCGAAACTTAACATATAGTGAGCTTCGTCTATAATGGTGAAGTGTCGAATCTCTACATAGTCTTCGCTGACGGCCTGTTTATCGAGCTTTTCGTATATGTTGTTAAGTTTGGAAATAACAAAATAGACAATTGCTTTGGCTACAGGCCCGTCTTTAGGGTACGAGTCCATTTTGACGATAAACGTGTCTTTTACTAAATCCACTCTGTCTTCTTCTGCAAAGAGGTGCGCTCTGTCGAGTTGCTTCAGAACAGATGTCACGCTGTCGTCCTTATCGGGATTTGGCATGATGTCTTGATACTTTTCAAGCATCAGATGGAATGATATAGGAGCACCTTTTGTACTTTTGTACGCATCACTGATGGCTTCGCTCAGTCTGTTGCTCATGTTCGCACTGATAGTTGCCCTGTCAAGAGCACATAGGGCATTAGCCATTTCCGTTGAATACAAATTGATTTCTTGTATCGAGCGATCCCTGAAATCTTTAAATGGCGTAAAGGGTAGGGGAAACAGGATGGGGTCAAGGATACAGCTTCTGTTCACTTCAAACAATCTCAGCCAGTGGTTGTTGGCTGGGTCAGAGAATTCCCCTTTATAATCGAAGAGTAGAAAGTTTACAGGATAGGGCGATTCGATAGATAATAATCTGAGCTGGTTGATGAGTACAGCCAGCAGGTTTGTCTTACCCGATCCAGTGGTACCTGCTACCAGAATCTGCGTGTTAGAGATTTCGCGACTATTGATGTCCAGCGTGGCTTCCATGTCCTCATCATATTGGCCTATGATAAGTTCAAGTTTTGGAATACCTCCTGTCCGGCCTCTTCCGTTTGTCGTCTGGGCCATCATAAATGTGTCCAGGTTATCTCCTTGCAGTAGGTAGTCCCTGCCGCGATACATTTCTGCAGCTATGATTCTCGATACCGTCGGGCTGTCCTGCCAGTCTATCTCAAAGTCCTTATAGCGCATTTTGAGCAATGCGCCAAACAGGTCCTTCAGTTCCAGATAGGTAAAGAAACTGGAAGGAATACGGATGCTTGATTTTGAGAGTTGTATTTCTGTCAGACAGTTCAGGTCGCGCTGGGCTGTCTGGTATAGTCCCACTATCAGGCAGATACGCATAATCTTGTTACCTGTCAGCGACACTTTCTTCTCGTCAGCAGCCTGATGCTGCAGGTTGATTCTTTGCTCGAGTTTCTCCTTGATCTCGTTCAAATTGTCTATGATGCCTTCTGCTTGTCTCAGATTGTCAAATGAAATCTCCATAGTTCTTACCTTTATTTATAAAGTGGAATTCCGAAATAGCCTTCTGCCACAGTGGTGTTCTGCTGCTCAACGTTTCTGATGAGGGTATATGTCTTCGAGATAAAAGGCTCCAGTTTCTTGTAGTCGCTGTCCTTGCGTATCTCTGATGTCGTACAGAGCAGGATGGTTTGCTCTGCCAGTTCTGGGAAGTACTCTTCCATCAGTACGTCACGCCCTTCCTCGTCAATAACTCCCATCACGGTGTCTATCATCACTGGAGGATTGTAGTCGCCAAGATTCCTCAGAACCTTCAGCAGGACCTGAATGAAAATCTGCTTCGATGCGGCGTTGAGCTGGTTGAGGGAAATCTCGTTTCCTGCAGTATGGAAGATGCGGATAGAAAAATTGTCCAGTTTGTCAGAAAGTTCGACTCTTCCTACATGCCCTTTGTACGACAGCAGCATCTTGTCCAGTTGTTCTCTTATCTGCTCCTCTATCAGCGTTTTCTTATTTGCAAGAAGTGTATTGGCCACATCGTCAAAGAAAGGAACCAGCTTCACCAGCGTGTCGTATTTTACGTCAGGCTCCTGCTGAATCTGAACGTCATAGCCGTGAATGTCTCTGTCCAGTTTCTTGATTTCTCCATCAATCCTTTCCACATCTTTCTTCAGATGTTCCAGTTCATGCTTCTTGTCCTCGTATTCCTTGATGATATTTCCGCTTCCTTGCGTCAATGTACTTTTCAGACTGTCGCGTTGTATTCTGAGATTCGGCAGTTCCGTGATGGCATCGTCAATACTCCTTCGCTGGCTGTCCAGTTGGATAAAACCATTGACCGCATTCAGTTTCTTCAGCGTCTTCAGAGCCTCAAGGTCTATGTCGTCAAGGAAAGCGTATTTGTCTTCTGCAACAATATCCTGCTGCGTCGCCATGATGTGGTTTGCTACATTCTGTGGATTCACGTCTGAGGCAATCAACGCAAAATCCTTCAGATAGGCAATCACCTTACGGGTAATGTCTTCGATCTCCTCAGCAGAGTATCGTTGCTCTAAAGCCTTTTTCACCTCATCCTTCGACCTCATAATGGTTTCAATCTCTGGCGACATGCTCGCTGAAAGTCTGGGCAGGAATACATTCAGTTCTATAGTGTTGATAAAGTCTTTGATGTTTTCTACATAGTCTGAGGCTTTCTTTTCTGTATCCTTAATCGTGCTCTCCAGCTGTTGCACTTGTAGCCGTATATGTTCTTGATCTTCTGCCCCCTGCTTGGCTTTGTCGTATGTGGCCTTCATCGAGGTGAGATATTTGTAAAGCACATCCTGGCTGGCCTCATTCTGCTTTAGTTCTTCCTCAAGCTTTTTCTTGCTGTCGCAGAGTTGGTTATATTCCTCTATCTCTTTTTGAGCTTTCAGCCTTTGCTTCGAGCGCTCCTGCAGCAGCTTCTCGGCCGACTTTTTCAGCTGCAGGTACTTATTGAAGCCCAACACGTTCTGAAAGTTATCGCGGATAATCTGTGCAAACACATTGTCCTTCAGCAGTTCGCTCGACTGCATGGCATCAAACAGGAAATACTGGCTCAGTTCCTGAGGCAGGTTAGCCTTGATAATCTTGTTGACCTGTTGCTCGCTGACAGCTCTCTGTGCTGCAGGAGTGGCTGTTCCGTATGTAAACACGCTGCCATTCATGTTCAGATAGACAGACTCGACGGGCTTCTCGGCTTTGTTCAGTATATAGGTCCTCCGGAGGATATACTTCTGCGTCTGATGCAGCACCTGACCGGTAAACACCAGTTCTAGCTCTATCTTTGGTTCTGTCTTGCCAAAGGCACCATTGTTCAGCAGTTCCTCAAAATGCCTTTTGTTCTTGATGTTCAGTCCATAAAGGGCACCATAGATAGCCTCGAAAAGTGTAGTCTTACCTCCGCCGTTCAGTCCACCTATTAATATAATGGGGCACTCATCTTCAACCTGCAAGTCCAGATCCAGACTCAGATAGGTCTTGAAGTTGGTCGCTTTAATTTTTTGTATCTGCATATCTTGCCTCTCCTATCTTACAGTTTGTAATGCCTTGTTGATGACGCTCTCAGTTGTAGCGTCGTCCATCTCAATCCTATCCACTTTCTCCTTATGGTACTGACTGAGCAGACTGTCTTTCACCCAGTCGGCATTCAACTCATGCTTTTCGCAGAGTGCTGTTATCACTTCCAAATCCGGCTTTCTGATGCCATACTCCAGAAAAGCCCTGTCGAGTCCCTTCTTCATATCTTCATGATCTTATGGTTCTACATTGATACTGGCCAGGTCCAGCGCATCCCATCCTGTCAGGTCCGTGGTGTTCTCGATGTTGAGCGGACTGTAATACCAGTTGTCGTTTTGCTCGATGATGACGCCGCCCATCAGTCGTTTGTGGTTCTTCTCATTCTCGCTTTTGATATACCTCAGCAGGGCGTTGTGCTTGTTGGGCGCATTGGGGTCACTATCCTTCGACTTGGTGTCAAACAGGCAGACGGTGCCATTCTTCAGACGGATGATGTAGTCCACATAGAAGCAACGGGGCACGCCGTCCTTATCGGTATAAGCCACAGCGAAGTGCATGTGGCCACTGTCCGCATTCTTATACCACCAGTCGATGACCTCGTTGTTCTTGTCCAGCATACGGCTGAACTTATACTCTGGTTCAGATACCCTGTTCTCCTCAAAGAAGGGCAGCAGGGCATGATGATAGATGTCCGCGCAATGGTGGCTCACCTCCGAGTTATACATCCTCGTGTCGGGCAGTTCCCATTTGAACGGGACGTACACCTCTGGGTTACGCTCTTGTTCTCGCTTCTCGTATTCTTCGGCATACCTCGCCTCTGCCTTGGCCAGATAGGCGGCGAACTTCGGCTTGTTCAGATGGTAGAGCACCACCTTGATGGCATCGTTCTGAGGCATACCCAGATAGTCTTCGAAGAACTCGTAGATGGCCGAGCGTATCATCTCCGAACTCTGTCCTGGCTCGTAGTCGCCCACATTCTTGCGGCAGAACTGGTAGAACGATACCAGCAGCTCATCCTGAGTGCGGGCAAAGCGGGCAATATCTTCTACGTCTGTAAGTCCGACCTCACCTGTTATCAGCAAGTCCTTGGGAATCTTCACCATGATTTTATTGACGTCTGTGCGGATGCCGTGCTTGTTGGCCTTCCGTTTGTTTTCCGAGAAGGTGTAGTCTGCCTCTTCTTCCGACGGGTCATCCTTCCCAAGGTCATCCCAGCCCATGTCGGCTCCCCAAAACTCCATCTGTGGCAAGTCCCACTCCTGAGCCACAACCTGCTTGAAGAACTCCTTGAATGGCGACATCAGCACATGTGGTGTCTTGCGTCGGTCCTGATAGACGGCGTTCAGTTCTATACGTCGTGCATCCTCACGCTTCTTGGCGTAGAGCGTGGAGATGTAGTTCATGTCGTCTTTCACTATCTCCACTCTGTCGGCGCTGAGGTTCGTATATACATAGCCGTAGTTCAGCGCCTCGTTCTGATAGTGCTGTTGTTGGGGCATGCGGAGAATGCGCCCCACGGTCTGCGCCGTGAAGGTCATGCTCTTGATGTCTCTGTAAATCAGCAGCACGGAGGCTCTGGGGCAGTCCCAGCCCAGCGCGATGGCCTGCTTGAAGAGCAGCACCTCCACCATGTTGTCCTTCTTCTCGATGTCGTGCAGGTTCTCATGGCGGTCGCTCAGCCAGACGGCCAGTTTGCCGTTGCTCACGTTGATGTCCTTGTTCACGTCCAGATATTGCTCAATCTCCTTCACCAGCGTCTTCTCCTCTGTGTCGAGGGTGTCCTTCGAGTCATTGGGCAACTGTATCAGCAGCAGCGGGTTAATGTCATACTGTCTGTAGGCCATGGCCAGGTTGTTGCGGCGCTCCAGGGCCTGTTCCAGCAACTGGTCGTCCATCTTCAGTTCATTCGAGCCTTTCAACTGAGGATTCAGCTCGATGCCTTTCTTGATCATCTCCTCGGCTATCACCTGATGGCGAGGCACCTCTATCAGCGGACAGCCACCTGTGATGGGAGTGGCCGAGACGCGCAGTTCTATCTTGGGCATGATGTTCTGTAGCACCAGTTCGCTCTTCTTGGCATTCTTGCCGCCAAACATGTGCTCCTCGTCTATCACCGCGATGATGGGCAGGCCCTTCTGCTGGGTGCGTCGCGTCAACTGGTAGAGGTTGCGGTTCTGCTCGTTGTCGCGTATCAGCACGGCATTCTCCTTGTTGATGCTCTCCCAGTTCAGGAAGAGCACCTGGCCTGGCCGTAAGCCCTCGGCAGGGTCAGCCTCATCGAACATCACGGGGCGCAGTGAACGCGTCTCGCTGAAGAAGTTCCTGAACGACATGTAGCTCTGTATGTGCAGTTTGTTGGGTGCTATCCAGATGTAGGCGCAGTCCATGAACTTCATCTCCAGGTCGCGCTTCAGCTCGTCGAGCAGGGCAGAGGTCATCACCGTCTTGCCGCTGCCCGTCGGGGCCTTCAGCACCAGCTTCTGTCGCATCCCGTCCCAACTGAGCATATCCACGATGCGCTCCTTCAGTTGCCTGACGGCCGATTTCTGATAGTCTTTCAGTTCAATCATATCTAT
>DFGF01000165.1:18604-29531 GCA_002371715.1 Prevotella sp. UBA3757 | reverse complement strand
TTTTTCTTTTGTTTTCTTTGTTTATTCAGGATAAAGTGTTAATTTTGCAAGCGGAATCAATAAATGCAGAATGATTATGGAAGCAAACAAGTCTACTTTTGAACGTCCGACTCATGAGGAAGTCCTGGACATGTTTCGCCGTGCAAAGGCCCGCCAACAGCAATTGCAAGAGGAAGGCCGAAGGATGTGGGAAAATGAGCAGAAGATTAAAGCAGAGGCCAAAGAATACTACGAGCTTGAATATGCATAAGTTATGAATCACCTTGACGTTAATCTTATCAATCTTTTCTCTTCTTATCATGTATGGGAGGAGTCTAACCGTTTCTATTTTGAGACGGACTACGACTTGAAATACTTTGTGGATTTCTCTTTGGAAGATAATCCACGCTTTGTTGCATATTGGTTTAATCTCGTAAACATGAGCGGAGCTGCTTCCCCCAAAGACATGAAAATCTGGCAGACTGTATTTTGTATCATCGAAGAGTTCTTTAGGAAAAATCCGGACATTCTTCTTTACATTTGCAGTACTGCCGGAGAGCAGCAAGCTCAGAGAGCAAGGCTCTTCTCCTACTGGTTCAACAAAGCTGGGCAACAGGCGCGTTATTTCTTTAAGACGGCTGAGATTAAGGGTGACAACCCGCTGGATAAGGACTACAAGGAATATGTAGCTATCATTGTTCCACGAAATCACCCTCAGGCCGAGGAAGTTATCACCTTCTTCGATGAGGAAACTGCTATGTTCAACTCCATGAAGCCCTAAATCCGTCATATCTCTATTCTTTTGATTCAAACGCTATGGCTTCTGCCATCATTGTCTGCTGTTCCTCATCAGTCAGTTCCGTATCGTCAACCTTTGTTGTTGTCTCTTCAGGTAGCGAGTCCTTGATGCCGCGATAGTAGGCGTAGGGCATAGGGACAAGCGACACCTTATCCACGACACTTGCGAAATCATCGGTATAGGGATAGGCTCCGTCTGCAAAGATGTAGATTTTTAGGGGCTGTTCCTGCTCGCCTCTCTGTGCTATCTCATTGACAATAAAGGGGATGACCCTCGTATCGTACACCATCAGCATCTCACGTCCGTTCTCTGCGAAGTATCGGAGCATCTGCTCCTTGCCTTCTAACGATAGTGAGCCAAACTGCTGCTCCTCTTGATAGATGTTCTCCTTGATGCTGAGCAGGTCCTTCAGGCCGTAGAACAACTCGCGATTGCCTTGATGGCTCTGCTTGCGTGGGTTGAAGTCCAGTTTGTAATAGCGCAGGTTGTTATGGTTCAGGCCTGCCACTTGCTCGCCTTTCGGCGTGGTGTAGCCTTCAATCACGCGCTTGTTGCGTTCGTAGGTCACTTCCTCGCAAATGTTGTTCTCGTTGTTCGTCACAAGAATGCATTGGCGATGGCCTCCGTCTTCGGCATTCAGTTGCATCGTAGCTTCTAATGTTGTACCTGATCCTGCAAAAATATCTAATAATTTCCCATTCTTTGGACAAAACCATTCAATAAATAGTTTTATCATTTCAACAGGTTTGGGATTCGTAAAAGTATCAGGTTTTCCCATGATATCTTCTAGATGGCTTGTTTGTTCACTACCCATTCCAAATTCTGGTAAAAAAGTATTTGGTGTAACCGCTCCTCTTTCTTTCCTGCACTTAATCTTTCCTGTAGAATTGAAATAGAACTCCACAATCTTTTGTCCCTTTGTATCATACGTATCCAAGCCTTTGAACCATGAACTCATTTGTTTCTTTTGCGTCCATCCTGCACTAAGTACAATTGGAAATGCTGTTTGACCATTCACAACTGTAAATGGCCCTTCTACCACTGTGACTTTTTCACTATCACCATATGTTCCTGAGAAAGTCGTGCCATCAGGTGCTTCAACTTTAGTACCTGCAGGAAAAGCGAAAGTTGAAGCTGGATTCTTCGTAGATATTTTCTTCATGGCACCAGCCTCAATTAGTCCATCAGCCTCTGATAAAACATTCTTTAGAAGGCTCTTGTTTTTAGCATATACTACCACATATTCATGATACTTCTTAAACAGTCCTTGCTGCTGGGAATGTTGCTTATTCCAAATTAAGGTAGTAATGAAATTGGAATGTTTAGGATTTGAACTTGAATCAAAAATACTATCACATAAAACTTTTAGTTGCGCTTGGCTATAATCGTCAATAGAAATAAAAATTACACCTCTCTCTGATAACAGTCTTCTGGCAATTCTTAGTCTTTTCTCCATAAAAGACAACCATTTACTGTGTCTATACGAGTCTTCTTCATCGACAATTTTGTCATTATACGTGAAGTCACCATTGCCTGTATTGTATGGAGGATCAAAATACATCATATCAAAACTTCCTTCATGGGTATAGGTGAGTGCTATCAGAGCATGCAGGTTGTCAGCCTCGATGATAGCGTGGTTGGGATAGTGCTCGCCATCCTTGTCGTTGAGGATTCGCTTGTCGTCCACCTCGTTCAGCACGGGGATGCTCGTCTTCATCTTCTCCCAGGCATCCTCTGTGGAGTCCTCCCATACCAACCCGTATTTCTTCTGCTCACGAATCAGACGGATGAGCTGTGACTTCTGTTCGTTGTCCAGTTCTGTTGATGACATCACGGCTGCCACCAGAGCCTCTTTGTCTATATGCCTGCTCATAGCCGTACCCTCCCTGCGGTTAGGGTACAACGATGACGGCGGACAGACGATAGTTTTAGATTCTTCATAAAGCGCCAACTTTCTTGATCTAAATGTTCTACGTTATCTGTTCTTGGTTATCTCGGTTGCCGACAATAAAAAAGGGTACCCGATTCCTAATAGTCCCTTGTGTTGGGTAGTTGGCGCAGACCCTAAAGAACGAACATTCAGAATGGGGTACGCCATAACGGCGTATCCTCAGTCTGAGAATGTTCTTTCATTTCATGCGCCAACATTCAACACAAGAACCTCAGTCATAAGATACGAATCTTATCTTCAGCAAAAATTCGGAACATCCGCCGCCCCACTTGCTGTAAGCAAAGGCAGACATAGTCCCTTCATCGCGCCTTAGCCAAAAGCACCACTCCCTCTGGACCATTGCCGACAAGGATTTGCCCCTGCACTGGCTATAACACGCAATGCAGGGGCAAAGTTACACATTTTTTCTGAAATGCCAAACAAAGTTTGGAAAAAAATGCATTATCTCAATTATTGCTTCTGCCGCTCCCTCAAAAAGCGCTTCAGCAGGAATGCGAGAAAATTGGGGGAGGTATAGAACAGGCCGTTCCAACCGATGTCCTTGTAGCCCAGTTTGATGCCGTATTTCATATCGGGATAGGACTGCCACTTGATGAGATTGCTTAGCGAGAGTGTAGCACCGTCTCTGGCCTTAACCTCCACTGGTACCAGCGAATCGGCATCGCGGACAAAGAAGTCCATCTCCAGCGATGGATTGTCGCGCCTTTGTTAAGGATGCAGAAAAAAGATAGATTCTATCTCGGAACAGCACTTTTTTGCTGAAAATAGAGCTTTGCGTTAAAAAAACGGATGGGAATGCTATCGGGCAATCCCATCCGCTATTCAGGAAGTCGTTAAACCCGCCTGGGCGGGTCTCTTTACATAGAGCCTTTTGACCGGTTACTTTACATAGACCTTTTGACCATTCACGATGTTCAGGCCCTTCTGCAAGGAGCGGATTCGCTGTCCCTGGAGGTTGTAGATGCCGTCCACGGCTACGGGCTGTCTGATTGTCACTTCGCGAATGGCGGTCGTCAGTATGTCGAACTGGGCGCTGAACGACTCGCGGCTGTTTTCCACCATGACGGCGTAATGGCCGTTTTCGTAAGCAGAAATGTCGATGTTGAGGCCCACGATGCTGCCTGCGTTGATGGCTTTCTCATAGACGGACTTGCCATTCTCGTCAATAATGCGTACCAGATAGGCCTCGTCAATCGGGGTGAGGTTGATGTCTAACGCGCGGTCGTTGTATTCGCCATACAGCGACTGGTCGGCCACTCGCGTCAAGGGTGCCTTGGGCTTTGACTTGATGATATGGGTGAAGTCGAGCCGCTGTTTGGCGGCATTCGAGGTCTCGGGCGTCGCTCCGTCCGTAAAGTCGTCGTTCAGGTAGATGACCTCGTCGCCGACGGTGCACGCCATCAGGCACCATGCAGGGTCGGATAATTGCTGGTCAATGATATTGGTGGTTGGCCCATAAAGACTTCCGACGCCTTCCAACCAGATGGATTTGCTGGTGGTCGGATCTCCCACTTCCCTATACACCCCCTTGAAGCCTTTCAGGCCTCCTGTCTGCTTGGGACCAATGACATAGAACTGATGATTGTCCTGCAGGGTGTCGTTGGCACTGGCAGAGAAGTCGTACATCGTTCGGAACTGCTGGCTGGTTGCGTCGTAGGCGTACACCCTCTGGCCGTCTTCGTACCATGCGCCCACATAGTCGGGGGCGGCAACTGTCGGTATAAGATTGGTTTCGGCATAGTCAGCATTGGCGTACTGCTGGCGCATCATCCGCTTGCAGTGCTTGCCGTCGACGATGGTGTCGCCATCGAAATAGTAGTAAGCTACCAGCTGTATGGGATTTCCACTGTTGACGGCACCTACTTTCCAGACCTTGCCATCCTCTATGAATGGGCGATAGGCCGTCTGTGGTGTCTTGTTGATGACGGGGTGTTCCTCATCTTGGTTGTCCACAACGATATAGTTCATGCTGGGGTCGAAGCCGTTGACGTAGAAGTTGGTGGCATGGAGGCCCACACAGGTGGCTAACGGAGGCACATCTTCTATGATGAGTCGGATCTTCCGCGTCGTTGGGTCGTAAGTGGCTTCCTCGGTAAAGAAGGCATAGTGATTCGGGCCGCACCCCGTGAATACGTAGCCATAGACGTGGAGGCGGTCGCCCTCCAGTTCGTAGGTCAGCTGGTTGTGCCAGTCATAGTCCGGATTCTCCCTATCTGTAGGCAGACCGCAACCATGCATCTCTTTGTTCACCGTGTCCTGAAATGTGAAGGGGAGGAAGATGTAGCCATCATTGTCACGTACGTATGCAAGATACCAGTTGGAAGAAACAGGCCTTTCATCGGTGAGGTTGCCCAAAGGTCCTTCTACAGAGCCTACACCCTCTATCCAGGTCTTTTGACGGGAATTGTCATCTGTGCGGCAGACGGTCCATTGCCGCAGGTATCTGTCTTCTGTCGTCGTGCTGTCTGCCTTCTGGATGAAGCGCGTCACTTTGGGGCCTGTCGTGTACGGGCTGACTGACAGCACTTGGTAACTTACCGTCTTCTGCTCCTCTTGCGAGAAAGTCTCGTAGCTATCGCCAACCTTCAGCCCATAGTCGAACATCAGGATTTCCCTTTGCAGCTGCGTGTCGTAATAATAGACCTTGCGGTCTTCTTCGCGTAGCAGACCACGATAGGAGACTTCAGTCATGTCGTCCTCAGCCATATACATCTGGTAGTAGTTCTTGCCGTCCTTTTTTGTCCCCTTGTCTATCAGTTTGTACACCTCATGATGATTGCCTCGGTCGAAGTCAGCACGCACGACATGCCACAGTTTGCCTGACGTGGCGAAGGGGACGTAGTCGAAATAATCAGTGTTGCCTTCCTGTGCCGGCGCGGTCAGTGATGCCAGCACGCTAACGATGAATAATAATACTTTTTTCATATCTATATGTTTTTAGATTGTTATCAACTCTCAACTCTCAACTGTCAACTCTCAACTGTCAACTCTCAACTCTCTTCAGCATCTGTTCCAGCGTGATGTCAGGATTGCTCTCGCCGAAGACGTCCTTCTTCAGCTTCAGCTTGCGGTGCTGGACGGCCGAGATGGTGATGCAGTAGATGTTGCCGATGGTGCGGTTGCTGATGCCCAGTCGGGTGAGCAGGCAAAGCCGGATGTCGTCTTCCTGAAGGTTAGGATACTGCTTGCGCAGCCGAGCAAAACGGTTGTTGTCGATGGCATTGAGTGTCCGCTCTATCTCGCTCCATTCGTGTGGACTGAGATAGATGAGCGAATCGTCGCTCTGGCTGAGCTTCTTCATCACCTCCGTACGTTCCAGGATGAAGTGCTGCAGGAATGCCACCACCTCGTTGGCTTGGCGCAGCAGTGCCTTCTGGTGCTCCGCTTCCTGCTGCAACTGGCGTTGCTCCTGTCGCTGTGCCTGCATGCGGTAGCGGATTACCAGTGTCAGGGCCACGACGACGATGAGCGATGCCACAATGGTCATCAGGAGTGTCCGGCGATACATCTGGGAGCGGTATTCCAGCTGACGGTTGGCCGTTTCCTGGCGCAGCGTCTCCTGGTAGTAAGCATCTTTCTGCTCAAGAGCCTTATAATAGATGGCTTCCACCTTCTCGAAGGCCTCGGCCACGCTGTCCTCCACCTGTGTGGCTCCTATGCGCCGTAGTGCTATCTTGGCAAGATTGCTCTGCACGATATATGCCATGTGCAGGTCGTCGTCCGTTGCTATCTGCTGGTAGACGGTCTCTGCTGAGTCCAGCATGTTGAGACTCATGTAGCTGCGTGCGAGTACTTGCAAGACACCCGGCCGCAGGTCGTCTGTTGCCGAGAATTCCGCCTGGCGGGCATAGTCCAGTGCCTGGCGGTAGTCCTCCTTGGCCCAGGCTATGTTGGCAAGACTGGTTAGCGTCTGACACATCATGTCCGTCATCCCGCCGTTCTTGGCCTTGTCATAGGCTCGGTGTACGAAATGGAGCGCCTCGTCGTATGACCCCTCGTTGATATAGGCCACCTGTGCGGCAAAAGTGCCGGCATAGTCGAGCAGGATGACGTGGTTGCGCTCGTCGTCAGGGTGCTGCTCATAGACGGTCAGGCCTTTCTTCATCAGCCGCAATGCCTCCTGGGGGTTGCTCTGTGACACGGCTTCTGCCAGTCGCTGGTAGGCGATATAGTTGGTATGCCAGTCCCCCGACTTCTCCGACAGTCGGATGCACTTGCGTAGCAACGTCTCGCCCTGTCGGACGCTGTCGTTGGCCAAGGCAGCCTCGGCCTCCTTCAGCCGTTGTGCCGCTGTTCCGGTCGTCTGCTCTTGCTGTCGGCTACAGGCAGCCAACGCGACGCATATTATTAATAGGTATATTGTTCTCATATCCATGTTGTGGTTAGTTTCTGGATGCAAAGTTACAACTTTTTCCCTTACGGTGTATCACTAACCCATGGAAAACGTCCAAATGTATGGTAATAGGAAATGGCTGGAAACCAGTACCTTATTGCAAAGTGCGCGTTCCGGCCTGTGGAAAATGCGCGTTCAGGGTATGGAAAACAAGGATTATTTGCGGCGCTTGTAGCACTTCTGGAACGTGCAGAGTCTGCAGGTGTAGTCGAGTCGGCGGACTGACGGGCCGAGGCCGATGATGCCGCTGACGGACTTGATGGGCAGCATGAGCGACGAGTCCGTCAGACGGACGCCGCAGGTGTGCCCTTCGAACAATGGGAAGAGCAGTTGCTGTTGCGAGACGTGCCAGCCGCAATAGCCTGGCGAGAAGCGGTTGGTGTGGTGCCAGCCCAGTTTTCGGATGCTGTCCTGGAGGTGCTGTTCCATCTGGTCGGCTGTCTTCTCGGCGATGACGGAGCCCAAGGCGTCGGCCATATACTGGCGCACTATGTCGCCCGACGTTTTGAGCTGCTGCTGATAGGCTTCGAATGCCGTGCCACTGGTGCAGACGAACAGGGCGTAGGCCACCGAGCCTTTCAGTTGGCGACTGATGATGGTGCCAAGGTCAAAGGAGGGCAGCTCAGGGGTGACGAAGAACGAGAACTGCGGGCGAAGCCAGGGACGTACCTCACTGACGATGGCCTCGGTTTCGCGCATCGTGGCAGCGTCGGGCGACAGTCCGTGATAGCCCATCTGGTCATAGACGTCTGCGGTTGTCAAGCCTAATTCCTCAAATCTCAGTGTCCTTTCAGTCACAATCCGTGTTATCCGTTGTCTTATAATTCGTGGTTCCAGTCATGTAGGGCCTCAAAGCAGGCGTTGACGTTCCCGATGGGCGTATGCGGCGGTGTGTCGCAACCGCTGCTGAGCACGAAGTTGGGGTAGGGACGCATTTCTTGCAGCAGGTCGAGCGTGGCCTGGCGCATCCGTTCCGGCGTGCCGTCCTTGAAGAGCGAAACCGGGTCGAGGTTGCCCATGGCGAGAGCGGTGGGCGGTACGTCGCGGATGACGTCCGCCATGCGGCACTTGTTGCCGAAGTGGTAGGCAGCGGCTCCCGTGGCTACCATGGCGTGGGTGCAATGGCCCTGATTGCCGCAGTTGTGGAGTACGACGATAAACGAGTCGTCCTGCACGCTGTCGACGATGCGCTTGACATACTGCGACGAGAACCTGAGGCAGTCGTCGTTCGACAGCAGTCCGGCGGCCGGTTCGGCCATCATCACGCCGTTGGCTCCCGTCAGCTTCAGGGCCTGGCAGTATTTCAGGATAAATTGCGTACACTTATCCAATAGGACATGGGCGGCTTCGGGATCCTCGTAGATGAGCACCATGATGTCCGACATGTCGTAGAGTCGGCCAGCCAGCGAGAAGGGGCCGATACAGCCGGCGAATAATGGACGTTGAAAGTTGACAGTTGACAGTTGACAGTTGACAGTTGAGGGCTGAGGGCTGAGGGCTGAGGGCTGAGGGCTGAGGGCTTTGGCGGCCAGGAGGTTGGCTTTCAGGTATTGCGGAATGCGGGCAGCCTTGAGCGACGGTACTTGTAGCTGTCGGATGTCATCGGCATCGTTCAGCAGACGCCCGGCAACGGCTGGCACGGCATCGTCGCTGAAGGCTATCCGTGCGCCGAAGGCCTCGGCTTCGACGGTGAGGTCCATGATGGTGCATGCGGCAGCACTTGGAAACTGTCGGGCCAGCGTCATGACGGCCTCATAATGGATGCGTCCGTCGCTGACGGCCTGTCGGACGGTGTGTCCGTTCTGCTCTATGCCCGGATGGGTCA
The DNA here is from genome assembly GCA_002371715.1 of Prevotella sp. UBA3757. GTDB lineage: Bacteria > Bacteroidota > Bacteroidia > Bacteroidales > Bacteroidaceae > Prevotella. The sequence goes on along the minus strand of DFGF01000165.1, from coordinate 20,584 downwards.
TTACAGGGATGGCCGTCACCTCTGGCTTCCGGATGATGTCGGCCACCCATTGTGTCATGTTAATCTTCACCTTTCAACTCTCACCTTTCAACTTTCAACTTTCAACTTTCAACTGTCAACTCTCAACTGTCAACTCTCAACTCTCAACTCTCATTTGACAACGACCTTCTTGCCACCCTGGATGTAGATACCCTTCTGGGCAGGCGACTGCACGCTGTGGCCACGGAGGTTGTAGTAACGGCTGTCGTTGTCGGCTGTGCGCTTGACGTCCTGGATAGCGGTCAGGTCGCCGTCAGTGGTGTGGACAATCTCGATGTTCTGGGCTGACGGAGCCTGCTGTTCCCAGCTGAATCCGCAACGGGTGGGCAGGAACGACAGTTCCTCGGTGGTGCGTACCAGCACAGCCTCCAGAATCTCAACATCCTGCTTGGCGGGAATGCCGTAGAGGCCGTTCTTCTGGCGCTTGTTCCAGCTGCTGCTGAAGGAAACCTGATTGCCCTGGCCGTCGTCCATGCGGATGGTCTTGATCTCGGTATCGAAAGCACTGGCCTCGGTATTCTTGGCACGCAGATACTGGCGCGTGGGCGAGAAGATGAGGTAAGGCATGCCGGCCTCGATGCCCTCGCTGGTGCAGTCGACAAAGTAGAGGCGGAGCGTGGTGCCCTCCTGGCGGATGGCTGCCAGCCGCTCGACGCGAACGCCCTGGGCTGCGGCCTGCAGTTGCTGTGCATCCAGGGTCATGGGCAGGCAGAGCGAGTTGTAGCCTGCAAAGAGGTAGCGGTTGACCTGGACAGGATTGTCGGTGTCCTGTACCTGCTCTACCTTCAGTGTCTGAGCCTCGGTGTAGATGTTTCTTACTTTCTGGGCGGTAGCAGTCTGTGTGCTAACCAGCACCATTGCCATCATGGCGAGTACAATCTGTTTCATAAGCATTTGGTTGTTAGTGGGTTAAATCTTGTTAATGTCTACATAGCCGTGCATGACGGCATAGATGGTCAGGGCCGATACGCTCTTCAGGCCCAGCTTGTCCATGACGTTTTTGCGATGGGTGATGACGGTGCTGAGGCTGATGTTGAGCTGGTCGGCAATCTCTTTGTTGATGAAGCCCTGCGCGATGAGCGACATGACCTCGATTTCGCGGTCGGTCAGGATTTTCTGCTGCAGAACCTGGGGCATGGGCGGCTGGTTGCGGCCTCCGTGGTGGGCATGCTGGTGGAGCATGAGCAGTTGGCGGATGAGGTGAGGCTCGGGCTGGTTGATGCAGAGCGAGTGGAAATCGTGGAGTTGTGACGTGTCGTTGAGCGACAGGGTAAGCACTATGGTCTTACGGCGTTGTTCAAGGAAAAAGTTACGGTTGGTCACCACGATGTCCATGGCCACGAAATAGTGGGCGTACTGTTCAGGATGCCCTGACTCCAGTTCGCCGAACGTTGCAAAAGTATCGATTGCCGTGACGGGTATCACGTTCTGCAGTATCTGCTTCAGTCCGAGTACCGCCAGCGTGTTGGCATCGACAATCGCTACTTTTGGCCTGCCGCCGTGCATGCCGCCGTCCGTCATCAGCCTTATCGGATTTCGAAGAGGTTGAAGAACCCGGTCATCGAGAACACCTTGCGGATTTCGTCGTTGATGTTGGTGATGATGACTTTGCCACCCTTTGCGGCAGTTTCCTTACGGATGGTCAGGAACAGGCGAAGGCCGGAACTGCTGATGTATTCGAGTTGGGAGCAGTCGAGCGTGATGTGCTTGTCAGCATTCTCCAGCAGAGGTACGATCTCCTTCTGGGCGTTGACGGCTGCCGGCGTGTCCAGTCGGCCACTGACGGTAGCGTACATGCCGCCATTTTCTTCTTTAATATCAAATACCATAATACGGTTTGTGTTTAATATAATGATAAACTATTGTGAGGGCTGAGGGCTGAGGGCTGAAGGCTGAGGGCTGAGGGCTGAGGGGGTTGACATCAGCCTTCAGCCTTCTGAC
>DFGF01000165.1:0-18546 GCA_002371715.1 Prevotella sp. UBA3757 | reverse complement strand
CTTCAGCCTTCTGACATCAGCCTTCTGACATCAGCCTTCAGCCTTACTTCAGCAGCGTCTTGCGAGCCTCGGCAATCTGGTCCTTGGCCCTGGCCATCTGCTCCTTCATCTCAGCCACGGTGGTGGCATTGAGCGTGTTCAGCGGTGCAATAGCCTTGGCAACGGGGATGATGTCGGGGTCGAACTGCGACAGGCGGTTGATGGCGTCCAGGATCAGCACGATACGGAAGGTGACGTTCGAGGCAGCCTCGTCGGTGAAGTTGCTGAGGAACTTGTCGGTGTTCTGGTTGGCAATATACAGCTCTTCAACGAGTGACGATGCGGCCAGCTGCCAGAAGAAGTTGATGCGGCCGTTCTTCTCCATCTCGTCGTAGAGTGCTTCGGTCGTCTCAAAGATGTCACCGGCATTCTCGACAGCCTTGAACGAGGGGTCGTTGATGTCGGCAGCCAGTTTGGTGACGGCCTTTTCATAGTCCTCGACGGGCATCTCGTAGAGTGCAGCGACGCGCTTGTCAATGGCCAGTGCGCTCAGGGCACGGTACTTCTCGGTCAGCGTGGTAGCTTCGTCAGCCAGGCTGGCGGGCAGCAGGTAGTCGGGTTTCACCTGTTTCTCCTCCTTTGTCAGGGCAATGCCGTTCCCGGTGTTGCTCAGGAAGGGCAGTGAGGGCAGTTTGCCCAGGTCGCTGGCAATGCTGTCCATGTGCATCTTGATGCTGGCTTCAATCTGTTCCTGTTCGAAACTCTTCACGCTGTCGGCTGATTCCTCAGCCTGGGCACTTTTCTTTCCGCCGCAGGCAGCCATGGCGATGACTGCAAAGGCAATAGCTAAAAATGATAATTTCTTCATTTTAATTTGGAATTTAATTTATTAATAATGTTAGTGATAATATTCCTTGTCAGGAGGATGACCATGACGACGCACATCAGCAGCAGGACGCCCGTGTTGAACCATAGCGTCTTGACGTGCCAGGGGCCTACGAGTTTCTCGCTGCTGTAGAACGGTGCGCGCCCTATGCGGCTCTGGGGTGTCAGGAAGATGAGACCCGTGCGGGGCACGGCGTAGTTGTCGATGATGTCGAGCATGCGCTTCTGGTCGGCTCCGATGACGCAGTCCTCCAGTTTCAGGTTGTAATTGTCGCGCTTCAGCTGGAGCAGGGCTTCCTTGCCGTTCTGGCGCACGTAGGCGGCCGTCCGGGCGTCGGCCTTGAGCGTCAGCTGGTTGCTGCGCGTGGTGAGACGGGCCTCGGCATCGTCCAGACAGCTCTTAAGCGACGCGTAGCTATAGTCGCCCTGATAGGGCTGCATGCCACAGAAGGCCGTCAGCAGGGGCAGGTTGGTGCGTACCACCCCGACGTGGTCCACCACGGGCTTCTTACCTCGGGCCTGTTCGTCCTTCATGGTCTCCAGCTGCGACTGCAGTTCGTAGCAGAGTCCCATGTTATAGTATTGCGTCTCGTACTTCTGCTTGTCCAGGTCGAAGAACTGGCGCTCGTAAGGGTTGTCGGTATACGATGTCACGGCCAGAGCCTCGTACGACCAGCGCGACGGGATGAGGTCGCCTATGAGCGGCACGTTGCCCGTAGTGCTGCGAGGTGTCAGGTCCGTGAAGCTGACCACCAGTCCGCACAGCAGTATCTGGGGGATGAGCAGCATGGGTATGCTGATGTAGATGGCTACGACGGAGTTGAGACACTGCGACAGCAGCAGGCCTGTCAGGTTGGCCAGCAGTGCCGTGACAAACAGGACGAGCCACCAGGTCATGAACAGTCCGTGCAGTCCCATGATGGTGTTGCCGATGAGGATGAAGAGCAGCGTCTGGACCAGCGAGACGCCCGCCATATAGACAATCTTCGACCAGATATAGCTGCCATACGACAGGTGGAGGAAACTTTCGCGCTTCAGCAGGGCGCGGTCCTTGATGATTTCCTCGGCACTGCCGCTCATGCCGGTAAACGTGGCCACGATGACGGCCATGAAGAAGTAGCTGACCAGGTTCTTGTTGTCCATGACCGAATAGCCCTCGGGCGGTGCATAGCGGGTCAGCAGTGCGCACACCACAGCCAGCACGGGAGCCTGCAGCAGCGTGATGAGCAAGTACTGCACGTTGGTGACCTTGGTGCGGATATTGCGGTGCAGGAAGATGGCAAACTGCTTCAGCACGCCGGGCTTGCGCTGGTCGGAGGGCGGCACGTCGCTGACGGCCGGCTCGGCCATGGCCGGGCGGTTCTTCAGGTACAGCTCGTGCCAGTCCTGGGGCGACATCTTGCGCTCGTCGGACGGTTCGCCGTTATTGTTGAGTGCCTTCTCGTCAATGATGTTCAGCACGATTTCCGGATTGACGTTGCCGCACAGCGGGCATGCGCTGGTCTCGGCGTCGGCATAGTTGGCTGCCTCCTTGAAATAGGTGATGGCATCGATGGGGTTGCCGTCGAAGATGGGGTAGCCGCCCTTGTCCAGCAGCCACAGGCGGTCGAAGAGCTTGTAGACGTCGCTGGACGGCTGGTGGATGTTGACAATGATGAGCTTGCCCTTCAGCGTCTGCTCCTTCAGCAGGTTGATGACTTTCTCCGTGTCGGCCGACGACAGTCCGGAGGTCGGCTCGTCCAGAAAGAGCACCGCCGGTTCGCGTATCAGTTCGAGGGCTATGTTCAGGCGCTTGCGCTGACCGCCGGAGATGTATTTGTTGATGGCCGACCCCACCTTCAGGTCCTTGGCAGCATCGAGTCCCAGGTCTTTCAGCGTCTTCATGACGCGGCGGTCTATGTCGGCGTCGGCCATGCCCTCGAAGCACAGCTTGGCCGTGAACCACAGGTTCTGGTAGACGGTCAGTTCCTCGATGAGCAGGTCGTCCTGCGGCACGTAGCCTATCAGGTCCTTGGCCTTGGGCTCGCTGATGTCGTGGCCGTTGATGGTGATGGTGCCCTCCTGCGGCCTGACGCTGCCGTTGAGCAGCGAGAGCAGGGTGGTCTTACCGGTGCCGGAGCCGCCCATGATGGCCAGCAGTTCGCCGTTGTGCAGGTTGAAGCTGAGGTTGTGCATGCCGTTGTCGCTGCCCGGGAATCGGAAGGTGACGTTGCGTGCACAGAACTCCACGGCAGCCACCTCGTCGGCAGCCGTCTCGTAGCTGTTCATGATGGACGAGTAGTAGACGGGCTTGCCGCTGTGGCTCTTCAGCACGCTGCTCTGAATCCACACCTGGTAGGCACCTGAGAGTACCGGCACGTCGTTGAGCATGACGGTGTCCGTGCCCATATAGGTGAAGAGCAGCAGCCCGATTGTGGGGTCGAGCAGGGTCTTCAGCTGTCCGTCGAAGCCTTCTATCTGGTGCAGCTTGACGTGCTCCGTGGGCCTGCCGTTGACGAAGTCCATGAAGTCGGCATACTCCTGGTCGGGAATGCTGAACTGTTCGGCCATGGTGCGGAACATGGAGTCGTTGAAACCGTCGTCGTCCTTGCAGAACTCCAGCAGTCGCAACAGCAGCAGGGCTTTCTCGGTGTTGCGGATGTCGCCCTGCAGGTTAGAGCAGATGGCCCGTACGGTATCGATGGTGTTCAGGTCGTCGGTCATCTCGTAGGCCATGCGCATGTCGCTGTATAGGTCTACGTAGAGGTCGGTATTTCTGATTCCGAAATGATGACGTAAATAGTTGACGAGCAATTTCTTTGCCCGGCCCTCGTCCACTTGCTCCACCTTGCCAAACAGGGCAAACAGACTGATAAAACTTGATAATATGACGTCTGTCATCTCTTTCTTTAGACTTGCAAATTTATTAAAAAACTCAGACTATGGTCTCGTTGTGGCAGTTAAAAAACTTTAAATAGCCCTTAAATGAGCTTTTTCCTGAGCGTCAGGACGTTCTTGCCGTCCGTCCGCTCGTAGTTTATGCTGTCCATGATGTGCCGCACCAGGTGGATGCCCAGTCCGCCGATGGGGCGTTCTTCTGCCGAGAGCGTCGTGTCCACTTCCTTCTGGGCTGTGGGGTCGAAGGGTGTGCCCCAGTCGCTGATGGTGAACTTCAGCCGCTCGTCGTTGGCCATGGCTTCTATGTCGACGTTGCCCGTCGTCTCCTGTGGGTAGGCATACGTCATGACATTCACCACCGCTTCTTCCAGAGCCAGGTTGATGCTCATGGTGGTACTCATGTCGAGGCCTACGGCTTCGCAGACCTCGTCGATGAAGGTGGCCAGTTGCGGCACTTCGTCAATGTTGTTGTTCAGTGTGATGCTGCGCTGCAGCTTCACGTTCTTCTCCTGAGGTTTAGTGTACTGAATAGCAAGCATAGTCATATCGTCGCTTTGTTCTGCGTCGCCCACGAACTGGTGGACGGCGTCGGTCATTTGTTTTATGAGTGGTTGGGGCTGGCGCATGGCCTCGCTGGCCGTGGCAATCATGCGCTCCTCCATAAACTGGTCGTGGCAGGCATTTTCGGCCTCGGTCAGTCCGTCGGTGTAGAGGAAGATGCAGGTGCCGGGTGTCAGGACTGTTTCCTGGAGGTCGAACTTCCAGTCCCTCTCAATGCCTAAGGGCACGTTCGACGTGCAGGGTAGCAGCCTGGGTTCCATGCCGATGATGACGGGTGCGTTGTGGGCACCGTTGCAGTAGCGCAGGCGTCCTGTCGGCAGGTCCAGCACGCCAATGAACAGCGTGACGAACATGCTCGACTCGTTGTGGTCGTTCAGTGCGTTGTTGATGGCCGTCATGATGCGGTCGGGCTGCGACTCGCGGCGGCTGATGGTGCGGAACAGCGTCTGGGTGACGGCCATGACCAGCGATGCCGGCACACCCTTGCCCGAGACGTCGCCTATCGAGAAGAAGAGCTTCTCGTCGCGGATGTAGAAGCTGTAGAGGTCGCCGCCCACCTCCTTGGCGGGCTGCTGCTGTCCGTAGATGTCGACGTCGTCGCGCTCGGGGTAGGGTGGGAACGTCTTGGGCAGCATGGCCTTCTGGATGTCGTGGGCAATGCTCAGTTCGCTCTCTATGCGGCCTTTGGCCTCGTTGGCCAGCTTGGTTTCCTCTATCTGCTTGATGAGCGACTTCTGCATGGTCTCGAACGAGTCGTGCAGCCTGAGCATCTCGTCCTTGGTCCGGATGCGGGGCAGTTCGGCGGCAAAGTTGCCGGAGGCTATCTCGTCTGCCGAGTCGGCAAACTGGCTGATGGGGCGGGTGATGCGCCGGATGCTGCGCCAGCAGACGAAGCTGATGAACACCAGGCCTACGAACATGAGGACAAAGAAGGAGATGGCAATGTAGTTGGCGGGTTCCAGGATGTTGTTCAGGGGCAGCACGTTGACGACCATCCAGCCCGTACGCTCTATCTGGGTGTAGTAGAGCATGATGGCGTTGTTCAGACCCTGTCCGGCAAAGGTCAGTCCGTTGTCTTGCGACAGGATGGTCTTGGCCCGGTTTTCAGCATTGCTGCTGTCGCCCGACTGCCTCAGGATGTCGGCCAGCGTCTTCTCCATCAGCAGGCGCTTGTCGGGATGGGCCACGATGTTGCCCTGGCGGGTGACGATGAAGCTGTAGAACTCGCTCTCGTCGTCCAGCAGGAAGTCCTTGCGGTTGGTGACGTCCATTTCGCGCATCAGTTCCGACAGCCAGTCCAGAGCCAGGTCGGCGGTCAGTATGGCGTAAATCTCGCCCCGGTTGTTGAGCATGGGCTGCGAGTAGGTAATCATCATCACCTCGCCGCCGCCCTTGTCGATGTATGGCTCCGACCACGTGCTCTTGCCTTCCTCTACGGGTTGGGTGTACCAGGGCTGGTGCAGGTAGTCGTAGTCCTCGGTGTTGAGTTGCTTGGTGTGGATGCCGGTCGAGTCGCGCCAGGCATATGGGGCGAAGGCCACGCCGCGTTTCGGTTCGTAGTCGGGATTGTAGGCCAGTGCCGACCCCATGATGGTGGGGTTGAGGGCCAGCAGTGTCTCGACGGCCTGGAAGTGGTTCGTGCCTTCGCTCATGTTGTGCTCGGCCTCGGGCATATTGTTGGAGATGGCTACCTCGACCTGCGAGAAGATGTTATTGATGCGCTCGTTATATATCTTCGAGGACTTCTGGTAGTACAGGCTGAAGCCCGTCGAAATCATGATCCAGAAAATGCCGAATACCAACACCGAGATGAGCAGCATGACGAGCGTTGTCGTACCCACCACGCGCCAGGTCAGTCGCTTGGCAATGGTGTGCTTCGGATGGAGTATCTTAGGCAGTTTCATCGTGTTCTAAGTGCATTATTCCGTGCAAAGATACGACTTTTATTGGGAATACGCTTCTTTTTTGCCTATTTTTTTGCCGTTGTGGCAGAATTTTATTACCTTTGTGGGGAAATATCAAGTCAAAGTACATTATTATGATTAGGAAATATCTCTGTCTGGTGGGGCTTCTCCTGGCTCTTTGCCCGGCTGTCGTGGCCGACGATCATACGCGTTTTTTGGATTTGTCTCTGTCACTGTCGCCCTCTGAGATGATGGAGCAGCTGAGCCAGAAGGGCATGCAGCAGGAGGACGCCAACAGTCTCTCGGGGCGCATTTCGGGCCTGGACGTATGGGTCAACCTCAACAGCAGTCGCGACACGTCGTCGCTCAACTCCCTGCTGCTCTCTACGCGTTACCAGCAGGGGCGCACCCTGCGCGACGACTACCGCCGCATGATGAAGTGGATGCGCCACCACTATGGTGACCCGACGTGGGAGTCTACCGTCCGTGGCCATGCCTTTGCCCGTTGGTATGTGGGGTTCGACCGCGACATCGTCATGATTGCTACCGCCAAGCAGACGGTCGACGTCTGGTTCTACGACAACCACTCGAAGCGCAACGTCGACTACTATAGCATACTGAAGTACTGCGAGCGCAACCCCACCGACGATGCACCTTATTATACGGCGCGCGAACAGGTGACGTGGCGCAGCAAGAGCGTGCCCTCTGTCCGCAAGCAGTCGAAGGTCAGGGCAAAGCATAAGCCCAGGGGTAGGGTGCTGAAGGCTGCAAAGGTGCGCTATCGTTCCAAGGCAAAGTCCCGTTCAAAGCGCCGTCGCCGCTAAAGCCCCCTCTCTCAACTGTCAACTGTCAACTCTCAACTGTCAACTCTCAACTCTCAACTGTCAACTCTCTCAACTCTCCATGGGAAAGAGTCCGTAGAGTTTGGCGTCAATCATGTCCGTCACCTGCTTCAGGTCCTCGGCTTTGTCTCCAAACTTGCACTTGTCGCCATCGACGATGATGAGTGGCCCGCGATACGTGGCTATCCATTCCTCGTAGCGCTTCTCCAGTCCCTGCAGGTAGTCCAGTCGCATGGTCTGTTCGTAATCGCGTCCGCGCTTCTGAATCTGGGCTACGAGTGTGGGTATGCTGGCGCGGATGTAAATCATGAGGTCGGGCAACTTCACCAGCGACATCATCAGGTCGAACAGGTCGCTGTAGTTCCGGAAGTCACGGTCCGACATCATGCCCTGGCCGTGCAGGTTTGGAGCGAAGATGCGGGCATCCTCGAAGATGGTGCGGTCCTGGATGATGGTGTCCGTCGACTTCGATATCTCGACGACCTCCTTGAAGCGCTTGTTCAGGAAGTATATCTGCAGGTTGAACGACCATCGGGGCATGTCGGCATAAAAGTCGGCCAGATAGGGATTGTCGTCCACGGGTTCGAATCTCGGCGTCCATCCGTAGCGGTGGGCCAGCAGTTTGGTCAGCGTGGTCTTGCCACTGCCTATGTTTCCAGCTATTGCTATGTGCATATTATTGTAGAGTGTAGAGTTTAGAGTTTATAGTGTAGAGTTGAGAGTGTAGAGTTTGCTACCGCAGCATGGTAATCATATTTTTCAATTTTCAATTTTCAATTTTCAATTTTCAATGTTCAACGTTCAATGTAAACAGTCCGAAGAGTTCCCGGTCTATGCGGTCAATGATCAGTCCCAGGTCCTTGGCATTGCCCAAAAAGTCCAGGCCATCCTTGTCGATGGTCATCACGCGCCCCGTATACCTATTATATATAAAGTCGTCGTAGCGGCGGTTCAGGTTCTCCAGATAGTCCAGCTGCATCTGCTGTTCGTAGTCGCGGCCCCGCTTCTGGATGTTGCCCACCAGGTGGGGCACCGAGGCGCGCAGGTAAATCATCAGGTCGGGCTGCTTGACCACCGATAGCATCTGGCGGAACAGTTCCATGTACGTCTCGTAGTCGCGGTCGGACAGCTGGCCCATGGCGTGGTTGTTCTCCATAAACACGTAGACGCCCTCGTAGATGGTGCGGTCCTGGATGACCGTATGGTCGGCATGTGCAATGCTTATCAGGTCGCGGAACCGCTCCTTCAGGAAGTATACCTCCAGATTGAACGCCCACCGCTCTATGTCGCGGTAGTAGTCGTCCAGATACGGGTTATGGTCGACGGCCTCGAACCGTGCCTCCCAGCCATAATGGCGGGCCAGCAGCCTGGTCAGCGTCGACTTCCCGCTCCCTATGTTTCCTGCTACGGCTATATACATGGTTTCAACAGCTAAAGCGGTGCGGTCTTCCACTCGGTGATATTGCGCTCCTTGGACGAGAAGCTGATGCCAATCTTTGTGACGGGGCGACCGTCGAGGCGGTATTTCTCGGCATAACCTTTCTGGTCTATCTGGGCCAGGGCCTCGTCGGCGGTGTGCTCGTATTTGATTTCCATCACGTAGATGCCTTTGGGCATGAGCAGCGTCAGGTCGGCATGTCCCTTTGCTGTTGGCTCCTCGGCGCGGATGTCGGCACCGAAGCTGGTGAGCAGTGTGTATAGCAGTGCGTGGTAATAGTGCTCGTTCTTATTGTCCTGCTCCCACTGGTAGGGTATGCTGGCGAAGAATGCCTTGAACGATTCGATGAAGGTATCGAGATCGTAGTTGCGTCGGAACTGGCTCCAGGCCCTGTAGAGACCATTGCGCTGACTAGTGCCCCATTTGGCGGCCACGTGCTGGTAGAGGCATTGTGCAAAGCCCTGGCGCACCTCCTGATTAGGGAGTCCCAGACGGAAGTCGTCGAACTCCGTGTCATAGCTCTTCAGGGTCAGATAGCCGCTCTGGTAAAGGATGGGCAGCGGGTCGTCATAACTCTCGAAGGGCAGGTCGAACATGGTGCTCTCAAAGGTCTCCGACTCGATGGCTGTTGTGTCCACAGGTGGCAGCTGCGCCAGCAGGTTGATGAGTGCACCGCTGGTGCCCCGGTCGAACCAATAGTCGGCCAGTTTACCAGAGTCCAAAGCGTTGAACAGGCTGAAGGGGTTATAGATGTCCTGCATCTTGCTGCTGAAGTGATAGCCGTCGTAGCGGGCCTTCATGCGTGCGAACATATCTTCATAAGTTGTGTCGTTGCGCTGGGCCATCAGCTCTATGTCCTGGCGTAGTTGTGTGGTCAGTTCTTCTTCCGACACGCCGCAGATGCTGGCATAGTCATTGCGCATGGAGATGTTCTTCAGGTTGTTAAGTTTGCTAAAGATGTCCATCTGCGAGAATTTCGAGATGCCGGTGATGAAGGCAAACTGCAGGTGGTCGTCCTCGGCCTTCAGCGGACCGAACACGTTCTGGAACCGCGAACGTGCTTGGGCCACCTTCTCGCTGTCACCAAGGGAGTGGAGTATAAAGTTGTCGTACTCGTCGCAGAGCACCACCACGCGCTTGCCCGTCTGCTGGTGCAGTGTGCGCATCAGGTTCACCATACGTATGTTGGCGCCCGGTGAGGACAGCGTGATGCCGTACTGTTTCTCATAGCTACTCAGAGTCGCATCTATGAGTTCGTCCAGCTGCTCGATAGTCGTTAGGTCGCCCGCGCTGAAGTCGAACCGCAGCACGGGGTGTTTCTCCCATTTCCAGTCGGTGGTGGCAATGTAGAGTTGCGGCTGCTCTATGCCGTAGTCGGTGGTGAACGCCTCAAACAGCTCGCGTCGGCCTTCGAAGACGGCCTGAAGCGTGGAGATGAGCAGCGACTTGCCGAAACGGCGGGGCCGGCTGAGGAAGTAGGGCTTCCCCTCCGTAATCATCTTGTAGATGAGTGGAGTCTTATCTACATACAAGTAGCCATCCTGCCGGATGCTTTCAAAGCTCTGGATGCCTACAGGGTATTTTCTCTTTGCTGCCATATCATATCATTCGAATGCGATGCAAATATAGCAATTTTATTGCTTCTATGCAATAAACGCCGCGATTATTTAACTTTTATTGTTTTCAAGCGTGTAAAAGCCCCGTCGTCCTGTCCTTGTGACGACGGGGCTGGCAGTAAACAGAGATGATGTCTGTTAAGCTATGCCGGTTAGAATTCTTCTAATCCCTTCGGCTCGTTCGGATAATCCCTTCGACTCGTTCGGATAATCCCTATTATTCCAATTCCTTATAATGCGTTTGGTCTGGCTTCAGGAACTTGTTTTTGCCGAAGTAGAACACGAGGCACGGGGTTACAAAGCCGATGATGCTGCCCACGCAGACGTCGCTCAGGAAGTGTTGCGATAGGTAGACGCGCGAGTAGGCTCCCAGCGTGGCCAGTATCAACAGCCACAAGAGCGAGGCGTTCAGCAGCACGACGGTCCTGGGCCTGACATGCTTGACGCTGGACTGGCGGCGGAATGTCAGGTAGAGGGCCACGCACGTGCAGAAGACAAAGAACGTAGAGGCATGGCCGGAGGGGAACGAATTGCTGTGGTGCATGCTGATGCCTTCCACCACGGGCAGAACCATGTCCGGGCAGTTCTCGAATGCGCTGGCTGGGCGCGGCATGCTGAACAGGTGTTTCAGCACCTGCAGTATGGCTCCGCCCGACAGTTCGCTGATGCCAAAGAACAGCGTCAGCCTCAATTGCTTCCAGAACAGTGGAAGCAGTCCCAGTGCGTAGATGGGTCCTTCCGCTATCATGGAGTAATAGGTAAAGAACATGTCCTGCAGCCTGGTATGATAGGAGTTCAGCAGCAGGTGAAGCTCGAGCTTCGGATATTCATATAGTAATGTCAACACCACCAGCAGTAGTATCACGTACGCTATGCCATATACTAAAAAAAATTTCCTCATTATCTGCATGTTATGTCAGAACAGTCGTTAAAAGTTGTTATCAGGTGCAAAGGTAAGCATAAATTCTTAAACGACCAAACATTTCAGGCGAAATTTCGGATATTCAAAATGAACGCCTCAAATAAAACCATGGATGCTGACATGCAGAACAAGTTTTATAAAATTATGTGGCAGTTTATCCTCTCAGGCGACATGACCGACGAACAGATTATTGCAGTCCAGAAGCCTGAACGCATGTAATCGGAATAGTTCATAATACTGATGATATGGCAATGAAAATAGTTACGAAGACCATTCAACGGTGGATTCTGGCATCCTGTCGAGCCAGTTCACGCTTTTCAAAACGGGCAAGCTCGTCATGCGCTCGCTCACGCTCGATAAAGCATGAGCGAGCTCTGCTTTATTCTCACTTAATCACGACCTTACGTCCATTCTGGATATACACACCCGGCTTGCTTGGCTTGCCCTCAACTTTCCGTCCGTCGAGCAAATACCAACCTGTAGCGGTAGCAAATTCTTCATTTTTCATTCTTAATTCTTCATTTAAAGCAGTCGTGTTGCCGTCGCCGAAGTCGATGCTGAATCCGGTCAGTCGTGGAGCCGCTGCACCGTCGTCGCCAATCTTGAAGTAGGCGCGGCAGGAGCCGATGGTGGCACCGGTGGTGGGGTAGTAGAGCGTGTTCTCGCCGCCCATCAGCAGGATGCTGTTGTCGGTGGTGGTGAACTCCTTACTATCGTAGGTGCCCACGAAGCGCACGCGCGTGTCGCCCGAACCAAAGTCGTAGTCGCCGTTGTGCAACGTCCTGTCAACGGTCACACCGTGGAAGATGGGGTTGACCAGGTTCCAGGTGTCGTTGTTCTCGTAGTCCTCTTCCCTCTCGGTCTTGAGGATGTACGGCACACCGGCCTGCAGTTCGGTGACAGAATTGCTGAAGGTCAGATGGAGCGTCGAGCCCTCGATGCGGGCATCGGTCAGCGTGCGTGCCTCTACGCCCCGCAAGTCGGCAATGTTCAGATAGAATGGCAGGCACAGCGTGTTCCACTTGCCGTCCAGATAGATGGTGCGGTCACTGAGGGCTACGGCCACCTGCATGCCGTTGTTGTCGCGCAGTGCCTCGCTGTTGTCGCCCTTGTCGGCCATCACCATGGCGGGCACGATTTTCTGGCCGCCGATGTTGCCGCTGTTGGCAATGCTCTGGTCGTCGTCAATGGCAAACGACTTGTCCGTCTCGAAGGTGACGCTGGTGGCGTAGCTGCTGCACAGGACATAGTCCGTGTCGTCATACCAGCCGAGTGTCAGCGTGCCGCTGCTGGCTCCGTTGTCGGAGCCGATGCCGGCAGCACCCTGGCCGCCCGTGATGTCCAGCTGGCCGCCGTCAATAGTGAGCGCGCCCATGGTGGCGGCTCCGATGCCCGACTTGCCGCTGTCGCAGCCGTCGATGAGGAGTCTGCCCGGTCCCTTGATGGTCAGGCTGTTGCCCTCCGTCAGTTCGATACCTTTCTTGGCGTTGAACGTCGTGCCCTCGGCCAGGTTCAGTACGACATGGCCGTTGATGGTGATGCGCCTGTTGACGGTTACGTCGTTATAGGTCATGTATTCTCCTGTCATCTCAATCATGTTGCTGGTGACGGGAGCGTAGTCACCCACGACGAAGCTGAAGCTCTGGGAACCGCTGCAGGTACCCCTGCCGCTGACGGTCAGCGTATAGTTGCCTTTCTCCTTCACCGTTGCAGGGGTGGTGGTCCAGGTGAAGTCTCCGCGTGACGAGAGCACGGTGCCGTCGGCAGCGGTGACGGCGGGAGCGGTGACGGTGATGTCCCGGCCTGAGAAGATATAGCCCTCCTGCACGCCCGTGACGGTGCAGGGCATGTGGTAGTCGTTGCCGTCAACAGCCTTTACCTGCATGCAGATTTCGTCAGTGGCAGGCTCCGAGAATACCCTGATGCCCTGTGTGCCGCCAAATGCCTCAGCATAGTAGCAGCCGCTGTTAATGGTTACCTTTGTAACGTCTCCGGCTGCAAAGGGATGTGACAGGTTTTCGCTGACGGTGACCTCCGTCGGAGCGAAGAGGCAGTTGGTAAAGGCAGCATCAGTAGCCTCCGTGGCCGACTTCTGTCCTAACAGGCCGCCGCAGTGGTGGCTGTCGGCGCCGAGCAGGCTACCCTTGAAGTAACAGTTCGTGAACGTGGCGTTGATGGCGTAGCCCATCAGTCCGCCGTGGTAGGCACGGCCACTGAACGTGCTGCTGATGGTGACGCTGCTGCTGACGTTCTCCAGCGTGGTGTTCGCCGTGCCGTTGCGGCCCACCACGCCACCAGCGTGAGAGTTGCTGGTGTTGATGGTGCCTGCCGTCTTCAGGTTCTTGATGGTGGCGCCGTAGGTGTAGTGGAAGGGTGCAGCATACTGCTCGTCCGTCGTGTAGTTGACGGTCAGCGTGTGGCCGTCGCCGTCGAAGGTGCCTCGGAACGTGTGGTTGCCGTCTGTACCGATCATGGTTGTCACCTCGATGTCGGCATTCAGTTTTAGGTACTCCTTGTAAAAGCCGTTTGCTGCGCCTGAGTTGACTTCTTCGGCGATGTCGTTCCAGTCTTCCACATTATTAATTATATACGGGTTGGACTGCGTACCAGTACCTGTTATCTTGCGCGGTACAATCTTCTGGCCACCGATGTTGTCGGCCGTGGCTCTCATCTTCGAACCGTCAATCATGAACTGTTTGCCGTCGGCAAAGTTGATGCTGTTGACGGCGTAGCCGTTGCACTGGATGAAGTCCGCGTCAACGTCGGTCCATCCGAGTGTCACCGTACCGCTCGCCTCCTTGCCGGCATCAGCACCAATGCCGGCAGCACCCGTGCCGCCGTTGATGGTCACTTTGCCGCCGTTGATGGTCAGCGCGCCCATCGTCGCGCCACCGATGCCCGACTTGTTGGCATCGCAGCCGTCTATGACCAGTGCGCCCGGTCCGTTGATGGTCAGGCTGTTGCCCGCCGCCAGTTCAAAACCCTTCTGGGCCGTGAGCGTCTTGCCTTCGGCAATGTTCAGCACCACATCGCCGCTGACGGGGATGCGCCATTCGATGGTCAGGTCGTCATGAATCGTATATTCTCCTGTCGCCAGCGTTTCACTATTAATATCGTCTGCCACCATGAAGGGGATGGTCTTCGTGCCGAAGCAGGTGGTGCCGTTGGCAGTGATGACCAGACTGTAAGTACCTTTATCTTTTACCGTGGTAAGGTTGAGTGTATAGTCCGTCGTTGGCGCGAGCTCTGCGCCGTCTGTAGCCTTAACGGCAGGGTTGAGAGCGATGTCGGCACCCGTGTACTGATAGATATTGGCGAAGCTGATGCCGCAAGGCACATAGTACTTGTTGCCATCGGTCAGCGTCTGGTTAACAGAGATTTCGCCTGCAGTGACAGTGGTAGAGGCCAGCGTGCCCTGCTTTTCGCCCAGTGTCGTGGTGTAATAGTTGTTGCCGCCTACGGGGCATCCGCGGGCAATGGTGGCACCGTCGGCGATGGCTGTCTCGCCAGCACGCATTTTGACATTGTCAGGGGCATAGAGCAAGTTACTGAAGGGGGCAGTATCCTTCCGATGATGCCACCCAACGAGACCGCCACACATGATAGTGCCGTTGGTGGTCAGCAGCCGTCCGGTATAGACACAGTCGCTGAGGTTGCCCACACCATCCATCAGGCCAACCAGGCCACCGTGGGTGCCGTCGCCCGACAAGCTGCTGTGGATGACGGTGGCAACGCTACAGTGGTTGATATTCGTCGAACCCCAGCTGTGGGCAACCATACCGCCAGCGAACTTCCGTGAGGTATAGATGTGACCCGATACCTTGAGATTCCTGATGGTGGCACCGTTGACATGTCTGAACGGCGCACAGAATTCCTCGGCGAAAGGCTCCGAGGCAGTACCTCTGTTGAATGTCAAGGTATGGTCGCCACCATCGAAAATGCCCATGAAAGGTTTTCCGTTGGTTCCCAACATCTCCGACACCTTGATGTCGGCTGCCAGTTTCACGTACTTGCCGTTGAAGTTACAGCCGTTGTTATTGAATTTGGTAAACTCGTTCCAGTCATCAGTGCTGCTGATAGGATAGGGGTCGGTCTCGGTGCCTGCATGGTTGAACCAGTCGGGCTTTTTATACGTGACCGTAATGTTGTAATCGGCACCATTATCCTTCGATAAGTCGAAAGTATAGCTGGAGATAGGAGAAGACGCATATCCAAGTACATAGTTATGACTGTGGGAGCCAAACACAACATCGAATGAAAAAATATTCGGCCACAATGCCTCCAGCCTGACCGTTCCGCCGGGATGCCATCTGGTGATGGTCTCCCCGTCATAGCCTTTGGCCACACAGGTGCCTTCAGGGCCGTTGTTGGTGATGGTGAGGGCGAAGGGGTACTTCACGCCTTGGGTGTACATATCCTTGCCGGCGACCACCTGGTTGCTTTCGAACGTGTCATGATAGTCTTCAAACGTTCCCTCCTGAAAGCCTAAATATTTGCTGTGCTGTTTGTTGTTGTTCGTCACGGTGCCATAGAAGGTGCAGTGCTCTATCCGTCCCTGGTTGCAGCCGCTCAGTCCGCCCACGCCGGTGTTTTTGGGGTTTGCCACGTTGCCCGACATGCTGCAGTAGAGTATCTTGCCTGTGCTGCAGTTCCAGCCGCAGATGCCGCCCAGGCTGGCAGAATATACTGAATAGTGTTGGGTCTTCACCTGGCCGCTCACCCAGCAGTTCTCTATCGTGCCGTAGTTGAGGCCGCAGATGGCACCCACCTTTCTGGAGTTGCCGATGTCTATATCGGCCACGATGTGCAGATTCTCTATCTTGCCTCCCTCGTCAATCACCTTGAACAGTCCCTGTTCGTTAGAGGAGGTGTCCCTAATCTTGAGTCTGATGGTATGACCGTTGCCATTGAAATTTTTCGTCAGGTAACCTGCTATAGGCTCCCACGAGGCGGCGGTCAAATCGATGTCGTCCAGCAGGAGAATGTCGCAATCCTTGAATTTAACATGATCATACCAAGTTTCATATCCAGTATAATGACATACACTTATCTCGCCGTCATACCAGTGTTTACGGATATAGGCAAGTTCGGCTCCTTGTGAGACAAGGAGAACAGGTTCACTATCGTATTGACACGGATGCCTTTCCGTTTTACCATCCCACTTGTCGGCCCATGCTCCCTGCATCACGGCGCACAGCAGGAGCATCATCAACAAAATCTTCTGTTTCATCTTGTTTTTTTTTGTGTTAATTACCTGCCCTCGAAGCCTTCGCCTGCGGGGTCGTCACTGATGCTAAACGCGTCGTCCTCGCTGAGGTTGGAGTCTATTGCGTTCAGCGGACTGCCATTGAGCAGCACGGCCTGGTGCTGCATCACTACCACCCTCACCGTGGGTTTCATGTATTCTTTCTTTCTCATAGTTCTTGTTTTGTCTTCTTGTCTGGCTGCAAAGTTAGTCATTTTTCCGCGAATATACAAGTGTGAGGGTAAATGAATGAATTTTTTGCTGATTTTGCCACTGTCTTGGTTGATTTTGAAAGTCAGTAATTCTTCAACCACAGCATAAACAGTAGATCTGTTGGACGTTTCGTGCCGTGATGGTCGCTGAGAATACCTTTTTCTAATAGACCTTTTATGGCAGTCTGAACGCCACTTGCCGTTTTCAGACTATATCTTGCAATGAAATCCTGACTTGTGGGTGTTATTTGCTGAGGATATTCTGATGCGAAAGCCTTCAGCACCGTTTTTTGTTTTTCCGTGAGCGAAGCATATCTGTCTTCAAAGGTAAAACGCTTAGAGTCGACAAGATGGTTCAGAATCTGTTCATAAGCCTCTTCTCCCACACTTTCCCCTCGTTCAGCCATGGTAAAAGCCTCGTTCATAGATAATTGCAGATACCAGGTAATGCCGTGAAAACAATCATAGAGTCGCATCACCAATGCCTCGGATACATATTTACCGTACGCTTTAAATAGCTGTTGGCAAAACTTGACGTATTCTTTTTTGTCTATTGGCAGTAACTGCATGAATACCACGCTGTTGTAGAATGGCCTGGCCGGGTCGTTGAAAATACCTTCTAACAAATGTCGTTCGCTTCCTGCAAAAACAAACTGAGTCTTCTTTAAATGCTGAATCTTAGTGCGCAAAAGAGCCTCCACATGATCCTCTTCAAAACTGGCTATCTTTTGAAACTCATCAATGGCTATAATACAAATTTTGTCGGAAGATTCCAAGCAGCTGAGTATTTCGTCGAGTGTCACTTCAGGCTGTTGGATTTCCCCAATTCCAAACCCGATCTCAGGCATACCTGTCAGGGCATCGTATGAAATTGTTGTTTTCAATGAGTGTACGGCTCGCAGTAATCGCTCTAATAACGATTGTTTACGTGCCATTTTCTTAAACACCTCGTTTGCTAACAGATAAACCATCTCCCGGAGATTTTTGCAGGTGTAGATGTCTATCAGGAAAGTCTCATATTCAGTTGAAAGGCTATTGGCAAACACGTGCTCTATTAAGCCTGTCTTTCCTAAGCGTCTTTCAGACATAATCGTAACATTTCGCCCATTTTCAATGTGATGGACGAGTATGTCTGTTTCCTTTTTCCTGTCGCAGAAATAGTCTTTGGATACGTATTTCCCTATTACAAAAGGATTGTTGATTGCCTTCATATAGTTGTTAGTTGGTGGATTATGCAAAATTACATTATGCAAAATTACATAATTATTTCCATTCCTGCAACTTTTTCCGCAAAAAAATCATTTTATTGTCCCGCAGAAATGGCAGAAATGGCAGAAATTATCTTCCCGGAGATGTTGTCGAAAAAAAGAGAGGTATACAAAAGAAAAGCGATTTATTCCTTTGTATTCCTCTCGTTTTATTAATTGCTGTATGCTCGTCAGCTTCGTACCATCAGCTGAAGTAGGCCTTGACGGCGGCAACGATGGCTTCACCCTTATTCTTGGCTACGCCCAGCATGTCAGAGACTTCCTTCACCAGCGGCGAGAAGTTGTCGAACATCTTCTTGTAGTTCTCCATATCTGTCTGGCTCATGCGCTCGTACATGACCTGAGCCTCCGTCTCGCCATCGAACTGGAGAGCCACTGCGGGCTGATACTCACCCTCCATGAAGTCCTTCTGAGCCGTCAGCAGCGTGCCCTGGGCGGTAATGCCCGTGTTCTTCTGGCTGACGGTGAAGTGGACGTACTTGTTCAGCTCCTGCGTGTACTGGTCGATAGTCTCCATGCCTGGCTGTGTGCCGGTGAGCTTGCGGACATTGCCCAGAGCCAGCAGCGACTTGGCGATGTCGTCCACCTGGCCTTCAATGACCATGTTGTCGTTCAAGGTGATGATGACCTGGTCGACCGACTTGCCCTTCAGGGCTTTTAGCAGTTCGTAAGAGGTGCTGAAGAAGGGCCCCATCTCGCGCAGCTCCTTGAAGCTGTCACTGTCAATCTCCTCGTCGGTATAGGCATCGTGCATGTCGTTGACCTCCAGACAGACCATCTCCTTGCCAGTGATTTCA
>DFGF01000066.1 GCA_002371715.1 Prevotella sp. UBA3757 | reverse complement strand
AATGAATCATCAGGGGTAACTGCAGCTCGACCGACCAACGCACCTGTTCTTCAAAAGCCAACAGCTGCTCCTGCTCGAACTCACGACTCCAATAGAAATCAAGTCCTACTTCGCCAATGGCGATGGGAAGCCTCCCCCCCCGCCCTTCCCTGTTGGGAGGGAGCTGTTGTCGGATGCTATCCAAGACATTACGCCAGTCGGCTCTCACCTCTTCGGGATGAAGACCTAACATGGGGTAACAGTAATGGGGATAGCGACGGCAGACGTCTATGACCGTCTGACAGGACGGCAAATCGATGGCAGGGAGAAAGATGGCCTTGCATCCTGCTTCACGGGCGCGCGCTACAACCTGTTCGAGGTCGTCGCGAAATTCCTCTCCGTCCAAATGACAATGTGTGTCGATGTAGTTCAAACCTGAAACCTGAAACTTGAAACCTGAGACTTGAAACCTGACACTTATTTATTACGGTGCAGCAGTTCGTGCATATACTGGCGCAGCGCCTGTTTGCGCTCCTCGGGAACGCTGACCTTAGCCAGATACTGGGCTGCCTGTTCGAAATAGTAGTTGATTTTCTCCTCGCAGAGCTGGCGGATACCTATCTCGTCGTACAGACGGGTGACAGCAGCCACCTTGACTTCGCGATTGAACGTTTCGGCAGTTATCCAACGATTGAGTTCGGCACGCTGTTTGTCGTCAGCACGGTTATAGGCATTGATAAGCATATAGGTCTTCTTGTTGGAAGCGATATCGCCACCGATGGCTTTACCGAACACCTTGGGGTCGCCATAGACATCGAGCAGGTCGTCCTGCAACTGGAAGGCAAGTCCCAACTTCTCGCCAAACTTATAGAGATTGTCGATATCCGACTGAGGAGCATCAGCGAGAATGGCGCCTATCTTCGTGGCACATGCCAGCAGAACGGAAGTCTTCAGACGAATCATCTCAATATATTCCTCTTCGCGCACGTCGTTACGCGTTTCGAACGACATGTCGTACTCCTGTCCCTCACCGATTTCCAAGGCTGTCTCCGTGAAACAGGCAAGTACGCTCGCCAACTTATCGGCAGGCACCTGCGCCATACGCTCGTAAGCCAACACCAACATGGAGTCGCCTGAGAGTACAGCCGTATTGACATTCCAACGCTTGTGCACCGTCTCATGACCACGACGCAGGTCGGCATTGTCCATCAAGTCATCGTGCAGAAGGGTGTAGTTGTGGTAGGTTTCCAAGCCACAGGCAGCCATCAAAATACGTTCCGGATCATTGTGATAGAGGTTGTATGCCATCAGCATCAGCACAGGACGAATGCGCTTGCCACCGATGGACAGCACGTAACGAATAGGGTCATAGAGCGAGGCAGGTTTGCGCTCATAAGGCAGTTGGTCTAAGAAGTCGTTGACAGACTTCAGAATCTCGTTGGATGTCTTTATCATAATTACTATAATTTAAATACAATGGGAATACTCACCTTGGTGCGACAGGGGCGTCCGTTCTGCACACCCGGTTGCCAATTGGGCATCATACCCAGAATGCGAAGCACCTCTTTGTCGCACTCACGCGAAAGGGACTGCACTATTTTCAAACCTGTGATACTGCCGTCCTTCTCGACATAGAAATTGGCTATCACCTTGCCTTCCGTCTTCCTCACCTGTGCCAACTTAGGATAGCGCAGATTCTTGGTGAGCCACTTCATCAGTTCGACAGCGCCGCCAGGGTATTGCGGAAGGTCTTCCACCAGACGGAACTTCAGCGGATTGTTGTCAGGGTCGATACCCATCGGCGCCAATACTTTGGCATCCTCTTCCTCACCCTGCAATTCCTTGAGCAGTGTCTCGTCCTCATCCTCGCCTTCGCCTTCAGCCTCAGCCACCTGTTCCTCGGGGGGAGCCAGTTCCACGTTGTCGTCAACGATACGCAACTGTTCTGCCTCCTTAGGTTCCGACTTATCAGGTTCCAACTGGGCATACTTTTCCTCGATGGACATAGGAATCATCTCGTCTTCATGCACCAAATCAGAGAGGTCGAGCGTCGATTCATCCGCAACGGTTTCGATGCTGTTCCACTCCAAAGCTACAAAGAGTAAAGCCAACACCAGAACAAGCCCCAGGAGAAAACCCGTGGTGCGCTGTTGGTCAAGATTGGCCTGTGGACTCTTCTTTTCTTCCATCTTATCGGCAATAAAAACGGCTATAGTGCGTTATTAATTTGCAAAGTTACGAAAAATGAATTATCTTTGCGACGAATTTAGGAAATATTAGATGAAAAAAGTCGTTTTTACAATTATCGCCACCATTTTCGCCCTCCAAGCCGCGGCTCAGGAGAGTCAGGAAGTGTTTAGCTTCCTGCGACTGCCGGTAAGCGCACACGTAGCAGCACTGGGTGGTGATAATATCACTATTGACGATGACGACCCTACCGTGATATTCCATAATCCTGCACTGATAGCCAATGTGGCAGACAAGAGCATCAACCTGAACTTCATGACCTATATGGAGGGAGCCAAGACTGCTTCGGCATCGTTCATCAAGGCATGGGGCGAACGGGCTACATGGGGCGTAGGAGCCCAGTATATGGACTATGGCAGCATGAAGGAAACGACGGTTGACAATATCGAGCAAGGCACTTTCTCTGCGAAGGACATCGCCATAGCTGGAACGTTTACCTATCTGTTGAGCGACCGCTGGAGCGGTGGTGTGACCCTGCGTTTCATCTCGTCGTCGATAGGCAGCTACAATTCCATTGGCCTTGCCTCGGACTTAGGTCTGAACTATTTTGACGAAGAACGGGGATGGTCGTTATCGGCAGTAGCCAAGAACCTGGGCGGTCAGGTGAAGGCGTATCAGGACGATTACGAGAGGATACCCATCGACCTGCTGGTGGGAGTGTCGAAACGACTGGAGGCTGCCCCCTTGAGATTCTCACTCACCTTCTCGCGACTGAACCGATGGGACACCAGTTTCATACAGCATGTGGCCATCGGTGCCGATGTATTCCTGGGCGAGAACATCTACATTGCAGGCGGCTATAACTTCCGTCGCCGCGACGAGATGAAAATCAGCGAGAGCAGTGGCAGCAGCAGTCATGGCGCAGGACTCTCCGTAGGCGCAGGACTGACCCTGAAGCGATTCAAGTTGAATGTGGCATACGCCAAATACCACGTATCGGCTTCGTCGATACTGATAAACGCAACCTATAGCTTATGAAAAAGATTACAATAGCAATTGACGGCCACTCATCATGTGGCAAGAGCACGATGGCCAAGGACTTGGCCCGTGAAGTGGGATATGTATATGTCGATACGGGTGCCATGTATCGCAGTGTGACCCTGTTTGCGCTCCGCAACGGGCTGTTTACAGCCGACGGCATCAACGAAGAGGAACTGCGCAAACGGATGCCGGAGATACACATCGCTTTCAAGTTCAATGCCGAAGCCGGACGGCCTGACACCTATCTGAACGGCGAATTGGTGGAGAAGGAAATCCGCTCGATGGAAGTGAGCAACCACGTAAGTCCCATTGCCACCCTCGGTTTCGTGCGCGAGGCTATGGTGGCACAACAGCAACAGATGGGTAAGGACAAGGGGGTGGTTATGGATGGCCGCGACATCGGCACCACGGTATTTCCGAATGCCGAGCTGAAAGTCTTTGTGACCGCCTCAGCAGAGGTGCGCGCCCAGCGCCGTTACGACGAGCTGAAGGCAAAAGGCATGGAGGCTGACTATGAGGAGATACTGAAGAATGTGCAGGAGCGCGACTATATTGACTCGCACCGTGAGGTATCGCCATTGCGCAAAGCCGACGACGCCATCGAACTGGACAATTCGAACATGACGATTCCAGAACAGAAACAATGGTTGCTGGACAGGTTTAACGAAGCCGTCAGGGAATCGTAAACACTACATCTGCAGAATAGCATCGCGACACTGTTCCATCAGCCACTTCGGTGTGCTGGTGGCACCGCAGATGCCTATAGTCTTCACATTCCGAAGCCAGGAGGCGTCAATCTCGGCAGGACCCTCAATCAGATGGGTATTGCCGTTCACCCGTAAGCACTCATTATAAAGTACGCGCCCGTTACTACTCTTCCGCCCACAGACGAAGAGCACTAAGTCGTGGCGCTTGGCAAACTGCGTGATATTGGGCATGCGGTTAGCCACATTACGGCAGATGGTGTCAAAACTCTTGAAAGTGGCTTCGGGCGACATGTGTTGGCGGATGTACTCAATGATGCGCTGGAACTCGTCAAGCGACTTCGTGGTTTGGGAATAGAGATAGATATCACGTGAGAAATCGAGCTTCCTGACGTCCTCAAAGCTCTCAATGACGATAGCCGTGGATTGCGTCTGTCCCACCAATCCCAACACCT
>DFGF01000114.1:15134-20621 GCA_002371715.1 Prevotella sp. UBA3757 | reverse complement strand
GAGTAATCGGAGTAATCCGAATAATCCGAGAACTCCGAGAAAGAAGAAAAATCTATGGAAAAGGAGAAACAACAGAAGTTCGACAGACGCTACCTGGACATGGCCCGCATCTGGGCCCAGAACTCCTACTGCCAGCGGCGCCAGGTGGGTGCCCTGGTGGTGAAGCAGGGCATGATTATCAGCGACGGCTATAACGGCACGCCCAGCGGATTCGAGAACGTCTGCGAAGACGACAACGGCGTCACCAAGCCCTACGTGCTGCACGCCGAAGCCAACGCCATCACCAAGCTGGCCCGCTCGTCGAACAACTCCGACGGCGCTACCATCTATATCACGGCCTCACCCTGCATAGAGTGTGCCAAGCTCATCATCCAGTCAGGCATCAGGCGCGTGGTCTACGGCGAGAAATACCGGCTGACCGACGGCATCGACCTGCTCAAACGCGCCGGCATCGAAGTGGAATATCTGGGAGACGAAGAGAGTTGACAGTCCTTTTAGTGTAGAGTGCAGAGTTTGCTACCGCACGGATGGACGCAACAGGAAATAGGGAAATAAAGGAAATTGGAAAATAAATAGTAAATAGTAAATTGTCAAATTGTAAATAAGAATAAGACGTGAACCAAAGAAGCAACAACCGTTACATGCCCATCATCATGGCAGTCTGCGTGGTGGTGGGAATCCTGATAGGCACATTCTATGCCAACCATTTCTCAGGCAACAGGCTGAGCATCATCAATACCAGCAGCAACAAACTGAACAACCTGCTGCACATCATTGATGACCAGTATGTGGACACAGTCAACATCAACGATCTGGTGGAGAAAGCCGTTCCGCAAATACTGGCGGAACTGGACCCGCACAGCGTCTATATCTCGGCCAGCGACGTCCAGATAGCCAACGACGACCTGCGCGGCTCGTTCTCGGGCGTTGGCATTGAGTTTATTATCCGACAGGACACGCTGCGCGTGCAACAGGTCATCGGCAACGGCCCCGCTGAGCGCGCAGGAGTGATAGCCGGCGACAAGATTGTGAAGGTGGATGACGAACCGTTCACGGGCAAGACACTAACGAACGAGGTGGCCATGCACAAGCTGAAAGGTCCGAAGGACACGAAGGTGAAGCTGGGCATCGTGCGCTATGGCGAGAAGAAGATTCGCGACATCGTGGTGACACGCGGCGAGATACCCACCAAGAGCGTGACGGCGGCCTACATGCTGGACGACGAGACGGGCTACATCCGCATCAAGAACTTCGGCGAGAACACCTACCCTGAGTTGCTCATTGCCCTGGCCAAGCTGGCTCAGAACGACTTCCGCAACCTGACGATAGACCTGCGCGGCAACACCGGCGGCTACTTGCAGTCGGCCGTCCAGATAGCCAACGAGTTTCTGCCCAAGAACCGGCTCATCGTCTACACGCAGGGGCGCAAGTCGCCCCGCCAGGAGTATCGCAGCGACGGACGCGGTTCCTACCAGCGCATACCCCTCGTGGTGCTCATCGACGAGGGGTCGGCGTCGGCCTCCGAAATCCTGGCCGGTGCCATCCAGGACAACGACCGCGGCACCATCATCGGCCGCCGCTCGTTCGGCAAGGGTCTGGTTCAACAGCCCATCGAGTTCAACGACCACTCGATGATTCGCCTCACCATTGCCCGCTACTACTCACCCTCCGGCCGCTGCATCCAGAAGCCCTATACGTCGGGCGACAACAAGAACTACGAGGAGGACATTCTGGCGCGTTACGAGCACGGCGAATTCTTCTCGCAGGACAGCATCAAGCACGAGGGCAAGGAGTATCATACGGCCATCGGCCGACCCGTCTACGGTGGTGGCGGCATCACGCCCGACATCTTCGTGGCTGAGGACACTACGAATGTCACCTCTTACTATAAACAGGCCTCAATGACCGGACTCATCATCCAGTATGCTTTCGAATATACGGATGCCAACCGACCCACGCTGAAGGAGCAGAATAGCGTCGACGAAATGACCCGACACCTGCAACGCCAGAACATTGTCGACAAGTTTGCCACCTTTGCCGACCGCAACGGACTGAAGCGCCGCAACCTCATGATCAAGAAGTCGCACCATCTGCTGGAGCGCTTCATCATCAGCCGAATCATCTATAACATGATGAGCGAAGAGGCCTGGATGGAATATCTGAACAGCGACGACCCGGCCATCCAGGAAACGCTGAAGGTGTTCCGCGACGGCAAAGCCTTCCCCGAGGCTCCGCAGAAAAATAAGGAAGCGTAGCCCATGCGTAAGGACGAGTTGCGGCAACTAATCCGGCAACGGAAAGCACAACACCTCACGGGGAAACAGCCCCTTTGCCAGGTGTATCCCGCGGCCTGTGAGGAAGCGAGGATTGTTCTGGTCTACAGTGCCCTGCCCGACGAGGTGCCCACCCAGTCGCTGCTCGACCATCTCGTCGCAGCGGGCAAGACGGTGCTGCTGCCGCGCGTCGTCAACGATACCGACATGGAGTTGCGCCACTATACCGGACGCCACGACCTCCAGCCCGGCGCATACGGCATCATGGAACCCGTGGGGCAACCATTCACCGAATACGAGCAGATAGACGTTGCCATCATTCCCGGCATGGCCTTCGACCGTGAGGGTCATCGGCTGGGTCGCGGCAAGGGCTACTACGACCGTTTCCTCTCGCGCGTACCTAATATATATAAGATAGGACTCTGTTTCTCATGGCAACTGGTTGACAGCGTGCCCACGGACGAGCACGACATCCGCATGGACGAAACTGTTACAGTCAACTGAACCTAACGTCAACAATGACTTGTTCGCCAACGACGGCATTCAGCCGTTGCGTCAGCTCCTGGCGCCGCATGCTCAGGTCGGCGCGAAGAGCCGGGCTGGACAGCCGGACATAGAGCGTCTGGTTGTAGATATAGGTGTTCAGCGTATAGCGGGCAATGAGCGGACCGGCCACCTCAGGCCACGCCTCCACCAGCCGCTTCTGGTTGAGCGGTGTCTCCAGGCCCTGTTCGTGCAAGGCCTGCAGGATGAGCTCCCTGATGGGCTGTACGCTGCGCTTAAACATGGATGTCTCCGTTATTGACGTGGAATATCTTGTAGTCCAGGGCCGTTGTGCTCAGTATCTGGTCCAAGTGGTCGCGATTGGTGTCGGTAATGAAAATCTGACCGAAGTTGTCGCTCGATACCAGGCGAACAATCTGCTCCACCCGCTGCGAGTCGAGTTTGTCGAAGATGTCGTCGAGCAAGAGGATGGGTGTGGTCTGCGAGGCCGTCAGCTTCAGAAACTCAAACTGCGCCAGCTTCAGGGCTATCACGTAGGTCTTGTTCTGACCCTGCGAACCCTCGCGGCGCATGGGGTGCCCGCCCAGCGTGAAGACAAGGTCGTCACGGTGGATGCCATGCAGCGAGTAGCCCACGGCACGGTCCTTGGCACGGTCACGACGGATGACGTCGAGCAGCGCGCCGCGCTGGCAGTGTGACACATACTCCAGACCGACCTCCTCGCGGCCGCCGGAAATCAGCTGATAATACTGCTGGAACACCGGCGTCAGACGGGCGATAAAGTCGCTGCGACGGGCGAACAGCTGCGTGCCGGACTCGGCCATCTGTTCCTCCCACAGCTCCATGACCATCGCGTCAGGCTCGTCCTCCTGCTTCAGCAGCATGTTACGCTGCTGGTGGGCATTATTGTAGCGTGTCAGGGCGTCGATATACGTACGGTCGTACTGCGAGATGACCATATCCATCAGCCGGCGGCGCTCCTCGCTGCTGCCCTCAATCAGCAGTGTGTCCGACGGGGCCACCACCACCAACGGTATCAGTCCGATGTGCTCGCTCAGTCGCTTATACTCCTTCTTGTTACGCTTAAAATGCTTCTTCGTGCCGCGCTTCATGCCGACGGATATGGTCAGCCGTTCGTCATCCTGGTGCAGCCGCTCATCTTCATATTCGCCCTCAATCACGCAGAACGGCTCGTCGTGGCGAATGACCGCCGAGTCAACGGGATTGGTGGCCGAACGGCAGAACGACAGGTAATAGACGGCATCGAGCACGTTGGTCTTGCCCACGCCGTTCTGCCCTATCAGGCAGTTTACCTTGGGCGAAAGCTCCAACGTGGCCTCACGGATATTCTTGTAATTGAGTATCGACAGCTTTCTGAGTATCATTTCGGATGCAAAGGTAATGAAAAATGGAGAGTTAAGAGTTAAGAATTAAGAAAAAATGACATTACAGCATAATTTTTCATCGTTCACTTTTCACTTTTCACTTTTATTTTGTACCTTTGCACCCGATTTTGGTTTAAGAATCATAAAACAACAAATAAAATAATGGCAAACAAAAACGTTACAGCAGCTCCCGAGGTGGAGCAGCAGGTCACCAAGACCGAGGCCTTCTTCGACAAGAACAAGAAGACCATCATCGGCGCCATGGTTGCTATCATCGCAGTCGTCGTGTGCGCTATTCTCTTGAACAGCTACTATTTCAAGCCCCGTGCCAATGAGGCCAGTACTGAACTCGCCAAGAGTCAGGAACTGTTCGACCAGCAACAGTACGACAAGGCTCTGACCGGATTCCAGAAAGTAGCCAACGACTACAGTTCGACTGACGCCGGCAATCTGGCCCAACTGTATATCGGACTCTGCCAGGCCAATCTGGGCAAGTGGCAGGAGGCCGTCAATGCACTTGAGAGCTACAGCGGCAGCGACGACCAGATGATTTCGCCCGCAGCAGAGGGCGCACTGGGCAACGCCTACGCCAATCTGAAGCAGCTGGACAAGGCTGTTGAGCACCTGAAGAAGGCTGCCAAGATGGCCGACAACAACTCGCTGTCGCCCACGTTCCTCATCCAGGCCGGCGAAATCCTGGAGAGCCAGGGCAAGAAGAAGGAGGCTCTTGAACTGTACCAGGAGGTGAAGCAGAAGTACTTCAACTCCATGCAGTATCAGACCATCGATGCCTACATCGAACGGTGTAAATAGTTGATAGTTGACAGTTGATAGTTGACAGTTGATAGTTGACAGTTGATAGTAATGGCTACCAAGAATCTTTCGGAATACAACGCCAAACAGGTGCCTGATGCATCGAACATGATTTTCGGCATCGTGGTGGCAGAGTGGAACCCCGAGATAACGGGGGCACTGCTCGAAGGCTGTACGTCGACGCTCGAGAAGCACGGCGCACTGTCCGAAAACATCCACGTCAAGACGGTGCCTGGCTCGTTCGAACTGATATACGGTGCCCACCAGATGACGCTCAACGATGGTTACGATGCCGTCATCATTCTCGGCTCTGTCATCCGTGGCGAGACGCCCCATTTCGACTACATCTGTCAGGGCGTAACGGCAGGCATAGCCCGGCTGAACGCCACAAGCAGCATTCCCGTCGTATTCGGACTGCTGACAACCGAAAACATCCAACAGGCACAGGACCGTGCCGGTGGCCGCCTGGGCAATAAAGGCGACGAGTGTGCCGTAGTAGCCATCAAGATGGC
>DFGF01000114.1:0-15027 GCA_002371715.1 Prevotella sp. UBA3757 | reverse complement strand
TAAGGGAGTTTTTCAAACGCCGTCCGTAGGGCTGAAATGCCCGTACAGACGGCGTTTTCGGGCTGTCGGCGGAAAAGTTGAAGCGATTTTCCAAAAACTTTTTAAAAAATCACATAATTAAACATGATACTTGCCGCAAACCCATCGTAGTATATATAATTATAATAAGGTATGAAATTCATCAGTTGGAACGTAAATGGACTGAGGGCTTGCGAGGGCAAGGGCTTCAGCAATATCTTCAAGGAGTTAAACGCTGATTTCTTCTGTCTGCAGGAAACCAAGATGCAGGCCGGACAGCTCGACCTGCAGTTTGAAGGTTACCAGTCGTATTGGAACTATGCCGAGAAAAAAGGCTACTCCGGCACCGCCATCTTCACCAGGCATCAACCCCTGAATGTGACGTATGGCATCGGTATCGACGAGCACGACCACGAAGGGCGCGTCATCACGCTGGAAATGCCCGAGTTTTATCTGGTCACCTGCTATACGCCCAACTCGCAGGACGGGCTGAAACGACTGGACTATCGCATGACGTGGGAAGACGACTTCCGACAGTATCTGAAGAAACTGGACGGGCAAAAGCCTGTGATACTGTGCGGCGACCTGAACGTGGCCCACGAGGAGATAGACTTGAAGAACCCCAAGACCAACCGCATGAATGCCGGGTTCACCGACCAGGAGCGCCAGAAGTTCAGCGAACTGTTGTCAGCAGGTTTTATCGATTCGTTCCGTACGCTCTACCCTGAGCAAGTCACCTACTCCTGGTGGTCGTACCGCTTCCAGGCCCGCCAGAAGAACGCTGGCTGGCGCATCGACTACTTCGTCACCTCCGGGCGACTGCTCCCGCAGATTGCCGACGCCAAAATCCATACCGAAGTGTTTGGCTCCGACCACTGTCCCGTGGAACTCACGCTGAAGAAGTGACTCCTCAGCACACAAGACGCTTAGCAGCGGAAAGTTTAAAAAATCAAAAAAAATGAGGGTAAACGATACACCGAAAGAATAAAAGGCTTAATTTTGCCCTCGGTTTTGAGAGAGAACCGCTAAACATTATTAATTTAAGGAGAAAGAAAACTATTATGAAGAAAATCGTATTAGCAGTGATGGCTGTAGCTGCCATCAGTTTCGCATCGTGTGGTAACAAGACTCAGCAAGCTAATGCCGAGGCTGTTGACTCAGTAGCTATCGTAGACTCTATGGCCACCGCCGCCGCTCAGGGCGACATCGACGCCATCAGCGGTCTGCTGAACGGTGGCGACGCCACCAAGCTGCAGGAGGCTCTGGCTGCCGTCAAGGAGAAGATTGCCACGCTGATCAAGGAGAACCCCGAAGTGGCTAAGGAGTACGTAGCCAAGGTTCAGAACTTCCTGAAGGAGAATGCCGACAAGGTGAAGGCCATCGTTGGCGACAATGCTGCTGTGCAGTCAGCCGTCAGCGCCATCACCGACGCTGAACCCGCCGCCATCGTCAGTGGTTTCCTCAGCTCTGTAGGCGACGCTGCCACCGCTGCCAAGGATTCAGCCGTCAGCGCTGCCAACGAGAAGATTGAGGAAGGCAAGCAGGCTGTCGAGGACAAGGCCAACGAGGTGAAGGACGCTGCCAAACAGAAGGCCAACGAAGCCATTGACAATGCCGCCAAGGACGTCAAGGGCAAGCTGGGACTGTAAACAGTTGACAGTTGAGAGTTGATAGTTGACAGTTTAACATTAAAGGATTGAATATTCGTCGTTCAACATTCAACGTTCAACATTCAACGTTCAACGTTTAACAGATAAAAATGGCCGGTTCGCTGAATAGATTTCGCGAACCGGCTTTTTCTGTCTACCTTTGCCAATGAAAACAAGCAATAATAACTTAAAAGAAAGGCAAAGATATGAAACAGACAACTTTTTTCGCAATGCTCGCAGCATCCATGGCAGCAATGACAGTAACAACGGCCTGTTCGTCGGAAGACCCACTCAGCGAACTCTCCAATTACAACAACTACCAGAGTCAGACGCAAAACAGCAGCAACCCATCAGCAGGTAGCACGTCGGCCACCACTGGCGAACTGGCCAGCTTCAGCGTGGCTATCGACAAGACGACGGCTGAACCCACCAATCAGGCCGATGCCTACTACCCAGAAACGGAGGACAACATTGCCAACAACTCATTTGCCACCGAGATTGCCATTGACCTGGCAAATCCCGTCAGCCGGACGGAGAGCGGCGTCACCATTACCGCCAACGGCGGCCACATCACGGCCAATCACGGTTCGGAGAAGGGCATCTGCTACGTGCTGAGCGGCACGACCACCAACGGCTCGTTCTCCGTCGTCGGCGAGAAGAAATACGAGGTGCGGCTCAACGGTGTCAACATCACCAATCCAGACTCGGCAGCCCTCAACCTGCTGAGTTCAAAGCGTGCCTACGTGGTGCTGGCCGACGGCACGGCTAACACACTGACCGACGGCACCGTGTCGCAGAACGACCACAAGGGTGCCCTCTACTGCAAGGGCAAGCTGCTCTTCAGCGGCACGGGCAGCCTGGAGGTCTACGGCAACTATAACAACGCCATCCACTCGGCCGACTACATCCTGTTCTCAACCGGCAACAACATCTATGTCAAGTCCGTTGCCAACCACGGCATCAAGGCCAACGACGGCATCTACATCAACGGCGGCATACTGAACGTCGAGGTATCAGCAGCTGCCGCCAAGGGCATCAACTGCGAGAGCCACATCATGGTGAACGGCGGTCGCACCACGGTCATCACCACCGGCAACGGCACCTACGACAGCGACGACCAGGAGGCCAAGGGTGCAGCCTGCCTGAAGGCTGACTCCACGCTGACCGTCTACGGCGGCGAACTGCGGCTGAAGAGCACTGGTTCCGGCGGCAAGGGCATCAACGTCGACGGTGCGGCCGACTTCTGCGGCGGCAACACGTACATCATCACCGAGGGCAGCCAGTATAAGTCCGGCAACGACACGGCATCGCCCAAGGGCATCAAGGTTGACGGCGCACTGAACATCAAGGACGGCACCGTCTGGGTGCGCACCAGCGGCAGCAACGGCGAGGGCATCGAGACCAAGAGCACGCTGACCATCAGCGGCGGCCAGACGGCCAGCTACGCCTACGACGACGCCATCAACTCGAAGTCGACCATGACCATCACCGACGGCTACGTCTACGCCCAGGGCCGCAACAACGACGGCATCGATGCCAACGGCAACATCTACATCAAGGGTGGCGTCATCTACGCCATCAGCGCCGGCGGTGCCGAGGTGGCCATCGACGCCAATACCGAAGGCGGCTACAAACTCTACCTTCAGGGTGGCACCGTCGTGGCCGTAGGCGGACTGGAACAGGGCAGTCAGCTCTCGCAGTCGTGCTACCAGGCATCATGGAGCAGCAATACATGGTACGCGCTCAGCAACGGCTCGCAGACCCTGGCCTTCAAGACCCCGCAGAGCGGCGGCAACGGACTGGTAGTCTCGACAGCCTCCACCCCCACCCTCACGTCGGGCGTAACGGCAACGGGCGGTACATCGCTCTTCGGCGGCCTGGCCCAGTGGGGCACCACGACCACCGGCGGCAGCAGCGTCACGCTCTCCAGCTACTCGGGCGGCAACGCCATGGGCGGCATGGGCGGCATGGGCGGCGGCGGACACCCCGGCGGTTGGTGACTGACCGGTTTCCGGCCACTGCCACCACCACCCTTCCATCCGTACTCCGGTCTGTTCGGACAGTTCGACCATCCTGGTCACATGGGAGAAGCGCCTCCTGCATGGCCTCACACAGAGGGACTGTTCGCGGATGACTGCCCAGAAGACTCTGACTTCGACTTCAGCGACTGGGATGATGATTTCTGCGATTTTTAGGGTTAATAGGCTATGCATTTCAGATTGGTTGAAGGGAACGGGCGATTAGCTGAAAACTTTTGCAAGATTCGGCAGAATCGCCTAACTTTGCAGTGAAAAGAAACAAAAACAGACATCAAGAAACAATATACCAAATCCTTACTGCGTTATTATGAAAAAGCATATACGCTGGATGAAACATCAGTCGAAGTACGAGAATATCGTCTACATAGCACTGTGGGGCATGCTTTACGCTGCCCCCGTGCTGAGTCTCTACGTCCGCACAGTCAACGATTCCGCCATCACGTTCGACTGGCAGGAAGTGCTGATGGTGTGGCGACAGATTAGCACTTTCCTCCTGCTCTTCCTCATCCACAACTTCCTATTGGCACCCATGCTGGTGCAGGGGCACAGGCGTGTGGTCTACTTCTCGGCAGTCGCCGTCATCCTGGCACTCTTCGTGACCTATCAGTGCAACAGGCCACACCGCGGGGAGTTCGGCCCACGTCCCATGGAGCGTCCCGACGGGCACCGACCGCCCATGTCGAAGAACGAAGGCCCCGAACGGATGGGCAAACCAGAAGGCCCCGAACCGAGGGACGAAATGGAAGGCCACCAACCGATGGACCTCCACGAAGACCCCGAAAGCATGAGCGACGGTGAAGTCCCTGCCGCCAAGGATGACAAGAGGCCTCACAGGTTCCGCCCCGACGGCAACAAGCACGACAAGCCGCCAGTATTCGTTGGCGAACACGACATCATAGCCATCGTCATCCTCATACTGATGTTTGGTGCCAATCTGGGCATCAAGGGCTACTTCAAGTCACGCGACGACCGCAAGCGGCTGGAAGCCCTCGAGAGGGAGAACCTGGAGCAACAGCTGGAATACCTGCGCTACCAGATTAACCCGCACTTCTTCATGAACACGCTGAACAATATCCACGCGCTGGTCGACATTGACCCCGAGAAGGCTAAGGACACCATTCTGGAACTGTCGCGGATGATGCGCTTCGTGCTCTACGAGGGCAACAAGCAGGGCGTGCCGCTGTCGCGCGAGTTCGAATTCATACGCCACTATATCACGCTGATGCGGCTGCGCTATACCGACAAGGTACGCATCACGGTCGACCTGCCCGGCGAGGCGCCCGACCGGATGATTCCGCCGCTGATGCTCATCACGTTCATCGAAAACGCCTTCAAGCATGGCATCAGCTATCAGCACCCGTCGTTCATCGACGTCAAGGTGGGCATTGAGCACGAGCGACTGCGATTCGAGTGCCGCAACTCGAAGGCCGAGAAGCCCAACCAGGAAAAGGGAGGCGTAGGACTCCAGAATGTCAAACAACGTTTAAACTTACTCTATGACAACAACTTTACGCTCAACATACAGGACAATCCTGACACTTATATCGTAGAACTAAACATACCGCTCACATGATTACATGCATGGCCATTGACGACGAGCCCCTGGCTCTGCAGCAGATAGCTGCCTACATTCAGAAAGTACCGTTCCTGGAGCTGAAGGCCCAGTGCCAGAGTGCCATCGAGGCCCGCCGCTTTCTGGAGCAGGACACGGTGGACGCCATTTTCTGCGACATCAACATGCCCGACCTCAACGGCATGGACTTCGTCAAGTCGCTCACCGTGCCTCCGCTCATCGTCTTCACCACCGCCTACTCGGAATATGCCGTCGAGGGCTTCCGCGTCAATGCCGTCGACTATCTGCTGAAGCCCTTCGGCATGCAGAACTTCCAACGCGCCGCCAACCGGCTGAAAGAAAGATTGTCAACTGAGAAGTCAGAAACGGAAATTGAGAATTCTCAGTCCGACGACACCATCTTCCTCAAGACGGAGTACCGCATTGTGAAGGTCGCTATCAGCGACATCCGCTATGTCGAGGCCATGAGCGAATATCTCAAGGTGTGGCTGGAGAGCGAGAAGAAGCCCATTGTCACGCTGCTCTCGATGAAGAAGATGGAGGAGCGGCTGCCCGGATATTTTATGCGCATCCACCGTTCCTACATCGTCAATCTGACGAAGATTCAGGAGGTCAACAAGAACCGCGTCATCATGGACGCGGACACCTATCTGCCCATCGGCGATATGTACAGAGAGGCCTTTCAAGCCTATCTGGACACGAAATTCCTGGGAAAATAGCCGAAGTATTTGGCCGTTTGCACCTTTTTTCTTACCTTTGCCAGCATGAAACAAGCTACGCTATTACTCGTCATCATGCTGGCAACATGGCTGTTGCCGGCACCGGCTGCCGAAGTGGTATGGTTCGACGGCACACATCCCGTGACTTATCAGATTGTGGGCAAGGTGGACCCTGTGGTCCGAATGGCCCTCCAGATGTTCTGCGACGACATGCGTCAGGTGACCGGCCTGGAACCTCAAAGCAGCAAGCAGGCCGTCATCCGCATCACTCAGGGCAAGGGCACGGACGACGGTTTCCGGCTGAGCATCAGCCCCGAAGGGCAGATTCTGGTGGAGGGTCACAACGCACGCGGCACGGCCTACGGACTGCTGGAACTGAGCAGGATGGCAGGCGTGTCGCCCTGGACATGGTGGGGCGACGTGGTGCCCGAGCGCCGCCAGCGACTGGTCTTCAACGAGTCACAGCAGATGGAGCATACGCCATCGGTGGCCTATCGCGGCATCTTCATCAACGACGAGGACTGGAGCCTGCGCCGCTGGGCAGAGGAAAACTACGAGCGGGCCGGCAAGGGTGTCATAGGCCCCAAGACCTACAAGGCCATTTTCCAGCTACTGCTGCGGCTTCGCGCCAATGCCTTCTGGCCTGCCATGCACGAGGGTACGGCGGGCTTCTTCACCGTCAGGGGCAACAAGCAGATGGCCGACTCCTGCGGCATCCTCATTGGCAGCAGCCATTGCGAACCGCTGCTGCGCAACAACGTGGCCGAGTGGGACCGCAACGTGCGCGGTGCCTATAACTACATGACCAACCGCCAGCAGGTCCGGCAGTACTGGGCCGAGCGACTGAAGGAGGTGCGCGGCTCCGAGGAGCTCTTCACCATCGGCATGCGCGGCATTCACGACGGTTCGATGGAGGGCGTCAAGACCCGCGAAGAGAAGCTCAGCGGACTGCAGCAGGTCATCGACGACCAGCGCCAGTTGATACGCAAATACTATAGCAAGGACGTGGAGCGCGTGCCCCAGGTCTTTATACCCTATAAAGAGGTATTGGAAATCATGGAGAGCGGCCTGCGCGTGCCTGACGACGTCATGCTGATGTGGTGCGACGACAACTACGGCTACATGACGCGCCTGTCGAACCCTCAACAACAGCAGCGGCAGGGCGGTGCCGGCGTCTACTACCACCTGTCGTACTGGGGACGGCCCCACGACTACCTCTGGCTGACCACCACGCAGCCCGGCCTTATCTATAACGAGATGCGCACGGCCTACGACCATAACGCCCGACGGCTGTGGATTGCCAACGTCCACGACCCCAAGGTGGCCGCCTACGACCTGGAGCTGTTCCTTGACATGGCGTGGGACATCAACAGCATCCGGCCCCAAACCATCCGACAGCATCTGGAACAGTGGCTCTGCACGCAGTTCGGCACCACGGCAGGCCGCAAGCTGGCTCCCGTCCTGCACGAATACTACCGCCTCTGCGGCCAGCGCAAGCCGGAATTCATGGGTTGGACGCAGGTGGAGCTGGACAAGAAGAAATATCCCGGCGGCAAGTCGACCGTCAGCCAGACCGAGCTGACGCTGAGCGAAGCCTGCCAGCGGCTGGCCGACTTCGGCAGCCTTGAAGCCGCTGCAGAGGCATACGCCCGCCTGGTGCCGGAGCGACTGCACGAGGCCTACTTCGCCCACGTGCTCTACCCCATCCATGCTGCGGCGGCCATGAACCGCAAGATACTGAGCGACCCCGTCGATAGCCGTCGGGCTTACGAGGAGATTCAGTCGCTGACCGCGCGTTACAACCGGCTGTCCGGCGGCAAGTGGCAGGGACTAATGGATGCCGCCCCGCGCCGACTGCCCGTATTCGAGAATGTCCGCGCACAGTTACAAGCCGACACACCCTTCGAGGGCATAGCCCGCAATGCCGCCGACTATGCATCGGCCTCTGAGGGTTGCCAGAGCATCCAGATGCTGGGGCACTCCATGCAGGCCGTCAGCATTCCGAAGGGTGGCGAACTGGTCTACCATTTCGACATCCCTCACCGTTCAACTGTCAACTCTCAACTCTCAACTCTCAACTGTCAACTCTCCACTGCCCTGATTCCCACGCAGCCCAACGACACGGGCGACCTGCGATACTCGGTACAGGTGGACGACCAGCCTGCCGTCACCATCTCGCTGAAGGAGCCCTACCGTTCGGAAACGTGGAAAAGGAACGTGCTGCGCGGTCAGGCACTCAAGCGCACCCCTGTCACGCTGGGCGAGGGCCGACATACGCTGCGCATCCGGGCACTCGACGACCACATCATCCTCGACCAGTGGATGATTGACCCCCACCCCGACCGCAAGTTCTACGTCATCCCGGCGCAATGAACACCACCAGACCATTTTTTCGGGTGGAATCTGCAATTATCTCGCAGAAAAGTCGTACCTTTGCACCGTGAACGTAAAAAATATAAGTTACACCCCAAAGGGCAGGGAGTGGAGACGAATAAATGGTCTGTTCTAATAAGCAAAATTCAAAAGAACTCGATATGAAAATACTGTTGTTGGGCAGTGGCGGACGCGAGCACGCACTGGCCTGGAAGATTGCTCAGAGTGAGAAATGTGAGAAACTGTTTATTGCCCCAGGCAATGCCGGTACAAGCAATTGCGGCGAGAACGTGGCCATGAAGGCCGATGACTTCGAAGCCATCAAGCAGTTCTGCGTCGACAAGCAGGTGGACATGGTAGTGGTGGGTCCTGAAGACCCGCTGGTCAAGGGCATCTACGACGACCTGAAGGCTGACGAACGCACCAGCCGCATTCCCGTCATCGGCCCCACGAAGGCCGGAGCGGTGCTGGAGGGTTCTAAGGACTTTGCCAAAGCCTTCATGCAGCGCCACCATATACCCACGGCGCGCTATCAGACCTTTGACGGCGAGCACCTCGCGGAAGGTCTGGCCTTCCTGGAGACACTGGAAGCACCCTACGTGCTGAAGGCCGACGGCCTCTGTGCCGGCAAGGGCGTGCTGATACTCCCCACGCTGGACGAGGCCAAGCGCGAACTGAAGGACATGCTGGGCGGCATGTTCGGCAACGCATCAAGCCGCGTGGTGATAGAGGAGTTCATGAGCGGCATTGAGTGCTCGGTATTCGTGCTGACGGACGGTGAGCACTACAAGATACTGCCCGAGGCCAAGGACTACAAGCGCATTGGCGAACACGACACGGGCCTGAACACGGGCGGCATGGGCAGCGTCAGCCCCGTACCCTTTGCCACCCAGGAGTGGATGCAGCAGGTGGAAGACCGCATCATCCGTCCCACCGTCGAGGGACTCCGTGAGGACGGCATCCTCTACAAGGGCTTCATCTTCTTCGGACTCATCAACCGTACCAATACGCCGAGCGGCCAGCCGGAGCCTTACGTCATCGAATACAACTGCCGCATGGGCGACCCTGAGACCGAGAGCGTCATGCTGCGACTGAAGAGCGACATCGTCGACCTGTTCGAGGGTGTGGCCGAGGGCAATCTGGACCAGCACCCGATAGCGTTCGACGAGCGTGCTGCCGTGTGCGTCATGCTGGTCAGCGGCGGCTATCCGCAGGCTTACCAGAAGGGCTATCCCATTACCGGCATCGACCAGGTGGCCGCCGGCAACGGACCGTCGGAGCGCACCGTGGTCTTCCACGCCGGTACGGCCATGAAAGACGGCCAGGTGGTGACCAACGGCGGTCGCGTGATAGCCGTGAGCAGCTACGGCAAGGACAAGGCCGAAGCCCTGCAGAGGTCGTTCGAGGAGGCTCAGAAGATTCAGTTCACCGACCGCTACTTCCGCCGCGACATCGGAGCGGACCTGTAGGGAGTTGAGAGTTGACAGTTGAGAGTTGACAGTTGAGAGTTGACAGTTGAGAGTTGAGGACAGGGCCCATGATGAGCAAGAAATTGATTCAGAGCAGGGTGGCAGACAGCAGACTGACGCTGCCCGTGACTTTCGTCTACGCCATAGCCGTGTGGCTGGCGTGCGGACTGGTGAGCGGCGGCTGGTGGCTGCAGTTCGGCTGCTTCGTCCTGGCGTACTACCTGGTGATGGTGCTGAACAACCAGAGTACCCTGACCCGTGCTTATTTGCGCATGGCGAACAGCACCTTTCTGGCGCTGACGTGCTCGGCATGCTTCCTGATGCCTGACGCCCGCGGTGCCTGCATGCTGACGGCCCTGGCGGGTGCCTACCTCTTCCTGTTCCAGAGCTATCAGGACAAGAGTGGCGCCGGCCTCACCTTTTATGGCTTCCTCATGATAGGGCTCAGCAGTATGGCCCGCCCGCAAGTGCTGTTTTTCGTACCGCTGGTATGGCTGCTCATGGCCACCAAGCTGTTGTCACTGTCGTGGCGCACGTGGTCCGCATCGCTGCTGGGCTTGCTGACGCCCTACTGGTTCTGGATGGGCTGGCTGGCCTTTCAGCAGGACTTCGGGCCGCTCGTTTCCCATCTCGTCACGCTCGTCGACTTCCAGTTTCCCATCCGTTATGCCGACCTTGGCACCGGCGTACTGCTGGTGTGCGCATTGCTGGCGGCCTGCATGCTGACCGGCATCGTCCACCTTCAGCGTAAAACCAGCTACAACAGCATCCGCGTCCGGCTGCTCTACGGTTTCATGATTTGGATGGACCTGTATGCCGCGGCATGGATGGTCCTCCAGCCACAACACTACGACACGCTACTGAGAATCATCATCCTGAACACCGCGCCACTGACGGCCCACTTCCTGGCACTGACGGCCACCAAGGCAACCAACGCGGCCTTCGTGGTGCTCGCGGTGCTCGCTATGGCCATCACAGCCTTTAACGTATGGAGTATGTCATTTCCCTCCTG
The DNA here is from genome assembly GCA_002371715.1 of Prevotella sp. UBA3757. GTDB lineage: Bacteria > Bacteroidota > Bacteroidia > Bacteroidales > Bacteroidaceae > Prevotella. The sequence continues at coordinate 4,175 of DFGF01000114.1, read as the reverse complement.
ATCAGCTACGGCTACTGGGGCATGCTGCTGACCGCCTTCGTGGCCGGTTCGTTCTTCCCGTTTAGCAGCGAGGCCGTCATGACGGGGCTGCTGACCGCCGGGCTCGACCCGTGGGTGCTCATCGTCTATGGCACCATCGGCAACGTGGCCGGCGGCATGTTCAACTACAGCGTCGGGCGCATGGGCCACACGGAGTGGATAGAGCGCTACCTGCACGTCAAGCAGTCCGACATGGACCGTGCCCGCCGCTTCATGGCCGGGCGCGGCGCGTGGATGGGGTTCTTCGCCTTCCTGCCCGTTCTGGGGTCGGCCATCACTATCGTGCTGGGGCTGATGCGTGCCAATATTCCCATATCGCTCGTCAGCATGGCCATCGGCAAGTTTCTGCGTTACGTAGCTCTTGTCTACGGAGCCAACCTGCTTATTGGTTAAAAAACAATAATGTTCCGTGTTCAATGTTCCATGTTCAATGTAAATATTGTACCTTTGCAGGATAATTCATAAACGACAACAATGAAACAATTCAGACTTGTAGACAATATCATGGGTTGGCTGGCCTTTGCCATTGCCGCCATCGTATATTGCTCTACCATCGAGCCGACGGCCTCGTTCTGGGACTGTCCGGAATTTATCTCTACCGGTTACAAACTCGAGATTGGCCACCCGCCCGGTGCGCCGTTCTTCATGCTGACGGCCAATCTGTTCTCACAGTTTGCCAGCGACCCCACGCAGGTGGCCCGCATGGTGAACACGATGAGCGCGCTGCTCTCGGCGGCCACCATCCTGTTCCTGTTCTGGACCATCTCGCACCTGGTGCGCCGTCTGCTCATCAAACCCGCGGACTACCGCAGGGCCGCCACGCTGTCTGACCTTGGCTGGCACAACCTGATAGCCATCGAGGCCTCGGCCATGGTGGGCGCACTGATCTACACGTTCAGCGACACCTTCTGGTTCTCGGCGGTCGAGGGTGAGGTCTACGCCTACTCGTCGGCCTTTACGGCCGTCGTGTTCTGGCTCATCCTGAAGTGGGAGGACCAGGCCGACCAGCCCCATGCCGACCGCTGGCTGGTGCTGATTATGTATATGACGGGCCTCTCCATCGGCGTCCACCTGCTGAACCTGCTGTGCCTGCCGGCCATCGTGCTGGTCTACTACTATCGCAAATTCCCGACCGACGACCCGAAGCGCGACCTGAAGGGCTCGCTCATTGCGCTGTTCATCTCGGTGGTCATCCTGGCTGCCGTGCTCTACGGCGTGGTGCCGGGCATTGTGCAGGTAGGCGGCTGGTTCGAACTGCTGTTTGTCAACATACTCGGCATGCCGTTCAACACGGGCGAGATTGTCTATATCATCCTGCTCATTGCCACCATCATCTGGGCCATCCGCGAGACCTACCAGAACACCAACGAGAAGCGCCAGAACGCGGCCTTCCTGCTGGCCGTGGCCATGCTGGGCATCCCCTTCTACGGCCACGGCTGGATGTCGGTCCTCATCGGCATCGTCGTGCTAGCCGTCATGTGGTTTGTGCTCAGCTATAAGAAACGCGACGCTGAGAGCAAAAAACTCATGCCGCTGGTCACAGCCCGCGTCAAGAACACGTCGCTGCTCTGCATGCTGATGCTGATGATTGGCTACTCCAGCTACGCGCTCATCGTCATCCGCTCGGCAGCCAACCCGCCCATGGACCAGAACTCGCCTGAGGACATTTTCACGCTCGGCGAATACCTGGGCCGCGAGCAGTACGGCCAGCGCCCGCTGTTCTACGGTCAGGCCTACACGTCGCAGGTGGCACTGGAAAAGGACGGCGAATACTGCAAACCCGTCATGACCAAGGGCGACCCCGTATGGCAGCGCAAGGAGAAGGCGTCGGCCGACGAGAAGGACCAGTACTTCGTCGTCCGTACCAAGGACGAATACAAGTACGCCCAGAACATGCTCTTCCCCCGCATGTATAGCTCGGCCCACCGCGCACAGTACGAGTCGTGGATGGGCGACATCAGCGGCCACGAGGAGATGTACGACCGCTGTGGCGAGATGGTCAGCGTCAAGGTGCCCTCACAGATGGAGAACCTGCGCTTCTTCATCTCCTACCAGTGCAACTTCATGTACTGGCGCTACTTCATGTGGAACTTCGCAGGCCGCCAGAACGACCTGCAGGGCAATGGCGAACTGGAGCACGGCAACTGGCTGACGGGCTTCGACTGGTTCGACAACTGGCGACTGGGCGACCAGGACAAGCTGCCCGACGAGCTGAAGGAGAACAAGGGCCACAACGTGTTCTACTGCCTGCCGCTGCTGCTCGGTCTCATCGGACTCTTCTGGCAGTCGCTGGCCAAGCACCTAGGCAATGCCAAGGACCAGACCGGCATCCGCCAGTTCTGGGTGGTGTTCTTCCTGTTCTTCATGACCGGACTGGCCATCGTCATCTATCTGAACCAGACGCCATCGCAGCCCCGTGAGCGCGACTATGCCTACGCCGGCTCGTTCTATGCCTTCGCCATCTGGTGCGGCATGGGCGTGGCAGCCATCATCGAGATACTGAGGGAAAAGCTGAAAGTGAATAGTGAAAAACTGGCCACCGCCATGGCGGCAGCCGTCAGTATCGTCTGTCTGCTGGTGCCCGTACAGATGGCCTCGCAGACCTGGGACGACCACGACCGCTCGGGCCGCTACACCTGCCGCGACTTCGGCCAGAACTACCTGATGACGCTGCAGGACGAGGGCAACCCCATCATCTTCACCAACGGCGACAACGACACCTTCCCACTTTGGTACAACCAGGACGTGGAGGGCGTGCGCACCGACGCCCGCGTCTGCAACCTCAGCTACCTCCAGACCGACTGGTACATCGACCAGATGCGGCGCCCGGCCTACGACTCGCCCTCGGTGCCCATCTCGTGGGAGCGTATCGAGTACTGCGCCGGCACTAATGAATATGTACGCGTGGAACCGCAGATGAAGCAGGCCCTGCTTGACCTCTACCGCCAGAACCCCGAGCAGGCCCGCCAGCAGTTTGGCGACGACCCCTTCGAACTCAAGAACGTGCTGCGCTACTGGGTGCGCTCCAAGAACGAAGACCTGCACCTCATACCTACCGACACGCTCTACATGACCATCGACAAGGAGGCCGTCCGCAAAAGCGGCATGATGATGGCCACCGACTCCATACCCGACCGCATGGTCATCTCGCTCAAGAACAAGAGCGCGCTCTATAAGGGCGACCTGATGATTCTCGAGATGCTGGCCGAGTGCAACTGGACGCGACCCATCTACGTGGCCGTCTCCGTGGGCGACGATAACTACATCAACCTTGGCAACAACACCATCACCGAGGGGCTGGCCTACCGCATCACGCCGTTTACCACCTCCAATGGCGGCCATCCCGTGCCGGGCGCCAAGAACTTCGACACCCGCCGCACCTACGACAACGTCATGCACCGCTTCAAGTTCGGAGGGCTCGAGCAGCGCGGCCTCTACCTCGACGAGACCGTCATGCGCATGTGCTACACCCACCGCCGCATCATGGCCCGCCTGGCCGTCGAACTCATTGGCGAGGGTAAGGACAAGGAGGCACGACAGGTGCTGGACTATACTGCCAAGAAGCTGCCCACCTACAATATCCCACACAACTACACGTCAGGCTCGCTCGACATGGCCCGCGCATGGGCTTCACTCGGCGAGAAGCAGAAAGCCATGGACATCGTCAAGTCATTGTGGAAGAAGTCGTTCCAGTACATGACCTACTACAACTCGCTGGAAAGCAGCCGCTTCCAGGCCTCCGAGGACGACGCCGTCATGCACTTCTACATCCTGCAGCAGCTGACCAGTCTGGCCCAGACGCTCGACAAGGACTGGACGGACGACCGAATGATAGAGCTCGGCCGAATGGTCAACCAGTTTGAGAGCAAGGGTGGAAACCTGGGATTTTAGGAGTAGTTGACAGTTGACAGTTGATAGTTGATAGTTGACAGTTGACAGTTGATAGTTGATAGTTGACAGTTGACTTTACAGCCGACGCTGCCAGACAGCCTCGAACTGTCAACTCTCAACTGTCAACTCTCAACTGAGAATCACTCGCCCTTGATAGCTGCAACGCCGGGCAGCACCTTACCCTCGATAGCCTCGAGCAGTGCGCCACCACCGGTGGAGATGTAGCTGACCTGGTCGGCCAGTCC
>DFGF01000110.1 GCA_002371715.1 Prevotella sp. UBA3757 | reverse complement strand
TGGGCAAATACGGCGAGGAGGGTGATAAACTGCTCTTCAAAATCCTTAATTCGGGCGACTATCTTTCGAAGGTCGACGATGCCGAGCTTCAGGAGCGCAATGCGCTGCACTTGTCTTCTAGGATTTGCGAAAAGGGCCTGCGCTACGACCTGACGGTGCCCTTTGCCCGCTATGTGGTGATGCACCGTGAGGAGTTGCAGTTGCCTTTCAAGCGCTATCAGATGCAGCCCGTGTGGCGTGCCGACCGTCCACAGAAAGGTCGCTACCGCGAGTTCTACCAGTTCGACGGCGATGTTGTCGGCTCCGACTCTCTGCTGAATGAGGTGGAACTGATGCAGATTGTCGACGAGGTGTTCTCGCGTTTCGGCGTGCGTGTGGCCATCAAGATTAACAACCGCAAAATCCTGACGGGTATTGCCGAGGTCATCGGTGCTGCCGACAAGATTGTGGACATCACCGTAGCCATCGACAAGCTGGACAAGATTGGCATCGACAATGTCAATGCCGAACTGCGTGCGGACGGACTCAGCGAGGAGCAGATTCAGAAGTTGCAGCCCATCATCATGCTCGAAGGCACTAACGAGCAGAAGCTGTCGACCATTGCCAATGTGCTTGCCGGGAGCGAGACGGGGCAGAAGGGTGTCGAGGAAACGAGCTATATCCTCGGGCTGCTGACGAACCTGCGCAATGAAATCCAGCTTGACCTGACGCTGGCCCGCGGACTGAGCTATTATACGGGAGCCATCTTCGAGGTCAAAGCCCTCGATACGCCTATGGGTTCCATCTCTGGTGGCGGCCGCTATGATAATCTGACGGGCATTTTCGGTATGCCGGGTCTTTCTGGCGTAGGCATCTCGTTTGGTGTCGACCGTATTTACGACGTGCTGAACGCTCTTGACCTCTATCCTAAGGACAGTACGATAGGTACCAAGGTGCTGTTTTGCAATTTCGGCGAGCAGGAGGCCCGCTATTGTCTGCATATAATAAATAAGGTACGCGCTCAAGGCATCCGTGCCGAACTGTATCCTGATGCTGCCAAGATGAAAAAGCAGATGGCCTATGCCAATGCCAAGCAGATTCCCTTCGTGGTGCTGGCAGGCGAGACGGAGATTGAATCTCAGCAAGTGACGCTGAAGAACATGGCCACGGGCGAGCAGAAACTGTTAGACATCAACACACTTATAGAAGAACTGCGATGATGAAGAAAATGCTGATGGCAGCCGTGGTGCTGCTCATGTTGACTGCGAGCACGACGCAGAAAGTGACTACGATATTCGTTATCGGCGACTCTACGGCCGCCGAGAAAGACCTCTCGAAGGGTTCGCCGGAACGCGGGTGGGGCATGGCTCTGGGCTGTTACTTTGACCCGGCCTTCGTGCGTGTCGACAATCACGCCGTCAACGGTCGTTCGTCGCTGTCGTTCTTTAACGAGGGACGCTGGCAGAAAGTGCTTGACCGCATCCAGCCCGGCGACTACGTCATCATCCAGTTTGGCCATAACGACGAGAAGCCCAAGGCCGACCGCCATACCGATCCCGGTTCGACGTTCGACTATATGCTGGCGCGCTATGTCCGCGAGACGCGCGAGAAGGGTGGCATTCCTGTGCTCATGAACTGCGTGGTGCGCCGCAACTATACGCTGACCCTGCCGAAGGGCGACGACGAGGCCCTGCGCAACACTACCTTCAAGGACGCTCCGAAGCAGATTGAGGGCGACACGCTGGTCGACACCCATGGACTCTATCGGGTAGCTCCGCGTGACGTGGCCAGGCGCATGAATTGCCTCTTCGTCGATGCCAACCAGATTACCCACGACCTGGAGACCAGCTTAGGCAAGGAGGGCTCCAAGAAGTTGCACATGTGGTACAAGCCCGGCGAGCATCCTGCACTGCCGAAGGGCCGCCAGGATAATACGCACTATAATGTCTGGGGGGCCCATCAGGTAGCAGCGCGTCTGGCCGATGCCCTGTGTGAGGAGATTCCCCTGCTTTCGCGCTACCATACCAACGACTCGCCCTGCCGTATGCGTACGGAGTAGTCGTCAGCGTGCATCGCTTTTCATCTCGCAATACGTCGTGCTTTACGCCCGTATTGCGAGATGATGGTTTCTGTAGCCATCACTTCGTTTTCGGGAAGTGGATGGTGAACCGGGTGAGGTGGTCGTCCGGGTCCGTGAGCAGGCTGAACGTGCAATGGTGTGCTGTCAGAATGTCGCGGATGAGCAGAAGGCCCAGGCCCTGACCTTGCGGCTTGGTCGAGAAGAAGGGCGTAAAGAGGTGCTGGGCTACGGAGGGAGGGATGCCGTTCCCGTTGTCGGCAATGACGAGCGACCCACCCCCGGCCCCTCCCTGTTGAGGGATGGGAGCAGATGGCTTACTGGCCTTTATCGTAATGACTCCTTCCCTCATAGGTTTTATGCTCTCTACGGCATTCTTGACGATATTGATCAGCACCTGCTGGAAGAGGACGCTGTCCAGCCGGACGGGAATGGCTTCCTCGGTCAGCAGGAAGTCAATACGGACGTTGGCCGACAGACACAGGTTCTCGAGGAAGGGCCGGCAGGCCTCCACCTCTTCGCTGAGGTCACACAGTTGCAGTTGCGGCTGTGGGATTTTTACGACGTCGGCAAAGCGGGAGACAAAGGATGAGAGTGCTGTAAGCCGCTCATTTGCACTGGCCTCGTTGTCAATTTTCAATTTTCCATTTTCAATTAAACTGATGATGCCTGCCACACTGTTGTTTACCTCGTGGGCTATCATTCGGATCACTCGCTCATAGGCGGCTTTCTCAGCAAGACGTATTTCTGAGGTCAGTGATTCTATGAGGAAAAACGGATGCTGGTAACCACGGTCAGGAAACGACTGGTGGCTGATGCGGAACAGCTGAGGTTCGCCGGGGATTCTGACGGTGGTCGACTGGCCCAGGGGCAGCTCATGTATGGCTTCCTCGATGCTGGGCGACAGCATCTCGTGGGCAGCGGGATTCATGGAAGTCATGTTGCCATCGAGGTCACACTGTATGACGCCCATTGGCGAGGCCTCTATCAGCAGGTTAAGGAAGGTGTACTGCTCTTCGAGCCTGAGGTGCTCGCTTCGCAGGCGTCCCAGCAGGTCGTTGAACGTGCGGACAATGATGTCGGTCTCATGCTGGCCCGACGGAGCCAGCCGTGTCGTCAGGTCCAGGTCTTTCACCAGTTCTATGCCGCCTATCAGCGTGTCGTAGGGGCGGATGGTCTTGCGGTAGAAGTACCAAAGATAGAACAGTAACACGACGACGACGACCTCGGTGACGTAGAACAAGAAGCCAGACCCACCAGCAGACCCACCCCCGGCCCCTCCCTGCAAGGGAGGGGAGTAGAGAGACTGTCCGCTGAAACTAAAAGTGGCAAAGAGGGCAACGCCAGCTAACAGGCTGATGCCCATAACGAGTAGAATAAAGTAATGTTTCAGTTTCATACGGCGGTAGCAAATTCTTCACTCTTCACTCTTCACTCTTCATTTCCTACAGTCCGTGCTTTTCTATTTTGCGGTACAGGGCACCACGGCTGATGCCCAACTCCTTGGCTACAAGCGAGAGGTTGCCGTTGTGCTTGGCAATGCAGGCGGCAATGGCGTTGCGCTCCATGGAAGAGAGGGACCCACCCCCGACCCCTCCCTGTTGAGGGAGGGGAGTAGATGAATTAGGAACAGACGAATAGCTACTTCGGAAATCTGAGGCAGTAAGTAACCACTCCCCTCCCTCGCAGGGAGGGGCTGGGGGTGGGTCTGTACCTTTCATCAGCAAAGCCCTTTCCACCAGGTTCTTCAGTTCGCGGATGTTGCCGGGGAACGGCAGTGTCTGCAGATAGCCGATAGCCTCTGTCGTGGCTTTAACAGGTGGCAGGTGGTTGGCCTCGCACGCCATGCGGAGGAAGTGGTCTACCAGCAGCGGTATATCTTCACGCCTGTCACGCAGCGGCGGCAGATGGAGGCTGATGATGTTGATGCGGTAGAACAAATCTTCGCGGAAGGTTCGTTCCCCGACCATCGCCCGCAGGTCGGCATTCGTGGCGCAGACCACGCGGACATCCGTGCGGCGCGTCTGGCTGTCGCCTAATACCTCGTAGGTCTGGTCCTGCAGCACGCGCAACAGTTTCACCTGGCTGGCCAACGACAGTTCGCCAATCTCGTCGAGGAAGATGGTGCCGCCCTTAGCCAGTTCAAAACGGCCTATGCGGTCGGCCTTGGCATCAGTAAACGAACCTTTCTTGTGGCCGAACATCTCGCTCTCGAACAGCGACGTGGAGATGCCGCCGAGGTTCACCTTCACAAACGGCCCGTTAGCCCGTTGGCTCTGTCGGTGGATAGCCTCTGCGATAAGTTCCTTGCCCGTACCGCTCTCACCCGTAATCAGTACGGGCGCATTGGTGGGAGCCACGCGAGCCACAGTGGCGAGGATGGCAGAAAGGGATGTGCCGACAATGGGCGAACTCTGAATCGGTTGAGTCGCAGGACTTGCATTGTTTATCTTGATGGCCGTCTCAATCCTGTCTAACAGCACGCCGTTGTCCCACGGCTTGGTGATGAAGTCGAAGGCGCCGGCACGCATCCCCTGCACGGCCAGGTCGATGCTGCCCCAGGCCGTCATCAGGATACAAGGCACCTCGGGGCGGAACACCTTTACCTGCTTCAGCAGCGTCAGTCCTTCCTCGCCGTCAGTAGCGCGGGTATAATTCATATCCATCAGCACCAGCTCCACGGCTGGCGTGTTGCGGACAATCTGCATCGCCTCCTTCGGCCCCTCGGCCAGGGTCACCTCATACGCGTTGCGCTCCAGTATGAGCTTCAGCGAGAGCCGGATGTTTTTATCGTCATCTACTACAAGTATCATCTTGCTAATTTTGATAATTTACAATTTATCTTACAGACCAGCCAGCCTCTTAAGCCACATGCCAAAGAACCTGTCATAAACCATATAGCCTTGTTTGGCATCGTAAAACAGGAACTCTTTGTCTTGGAGCGACTTCAATGCCATTTTGATACTACTGGGAGCAGGGAGTTGGTGACGGAGGATGAAGTCGAGCGACGTAGGGGCGTTGACCTTACCCTCGCAGGCGATGGCAGTCAGCAACTGAGCCTGGTTATCCGTAAGCAGATTGTAGTTGGACTGGTAGTTAATTTCTTGTTCATGCAGAATCTTGTCGGTCGCTCTGAATACA
>DFGF01000159.1 GCA_002371715.1 Prevotella sp. UBA3757 | reverse complement strand
TGTCGTACTGCATCAGGTCGAGGTCGATGGTGACGCGCTGGGGCGTGCGGCCTGTGGCCTGCTCCATCTGCTTGAGCACGCTGTTGAGTTCATCGGGCGAGAGTGGGGTGGTGCCCCTGACCAAGCGGTTCATGTACCACACGCCGCGGCCGTGGATGTCCATTGTCCAGAGGCAGCGGCTCATCGCCACCGACGAGAGCAGCATGCTGAGGCGCTGGCTGGCCCACTGGATGTGGGCGCTCTGCTGGTAGTTAGAGCCGATGGAGATTAAAACATTGAACATTGAACATTGAACGTTGAACATTCTGCTGCGCACTGTGGCGGTAGCAAATTCTTCATTCTTCATTCTTCATTTTTTTTGCCGTTCTTCACTTTTTTGCCTCTTTCTCCTTCAGGATGCCGTGGCGGTAGGCATAGAGCAGGTCGCGCAGGTCGGCAATCTGGGCGCGCAGTTCCTCGCCCTTGTCGGTATCGGCCACCAGCATGCGGTGGGCCGAGAGCTCTACGAGCTGCGTGGTCGACTTGATGTCGGTGCCCCGCTGGATGGCATCGGCAGCACTGGTAAACGGTTCGTGCTGTACGAGCTGGAAGCCGCGGCTGTGGTAGACCAGCGTGTAGCCGGCAATGCCCGTCTCAGTGTGGTAGGCCTCTGAGAATCCGCCGTCAATGACCATGAGTTTTCCACCGGCCTTGATGGGGTTTTCGCCTTTCGAGGCGTGGACGGGTACGTGGCCGTTGATGATGTGGCGGTTGGGACCGCTGACGTTGAAGGCATCCAGTATGTGGTCGCAGATGGCCTCGTTGTCGCGCAACTGGAAATAGTAGCCTTTCTCCTCCTTGAAGGTTGCCTTGTCGGTCAGGAAATAGCGCTCGAAGGTGGCCATCTTCGACTTGTCGAACAGTGGCGAGTCCTTGCCGCACCAGAGGTATAGGAAGTAGTCGCGGGCATAGAGGCGCAGCTCCTGGTCGGTGTCGTTTTCAAAGGCGGCACGTACCATCATGCCTATCTGGTGCATGAGTTCCAGTCCGGCGTAGCGCTTGCCGGGATAGATTTCCACCTCCTTCAGCGTGCCGTCGGCATTGAGGGGTACGGAGGCATGGAACAGCAGGTTCTGATTGCAGATGGAGTACATGCATCCGTGTGAGAGCAGCATCTTGATGTGCTTCTGTAGTTTCTCGCTGACGCGGAACGAGTGGTGCAGTCGCTCCATCAGCTCGTGCTCCTCGGGCGTCAGCTCGTTGGGGTGCTCGGGGTCAATGGTGGGGAAGTGGCACGAACGCATGGGGTACTCCTGGCCGTCGATGGTGCACACGCCGCGCTCGTAGTCTATGTACTCGAGCATGCAGCGGTTCTCCATCTGCCACTCAGGCCGGCGGTGGAAGATGAGTGCCTCCTTCTTGAACTGGATGACGGAGATGGCCTTGTGCATCTGAGCCGTCAGCCGCTGGTACTTCTCGTCCATAGTGTTGCCCTTCAGCAGTTTGGGCATGAACTCCTGGCAGGGGTCGTCACCATAGGTCTCCATGGCAAAGGTGGCCAGTGGCACGAGGTTGATGCCGTAAGCCTCCTCGATGGTGGTGAGGTTGGCATAGCGCAGGCAGAGGCGAAGCACATTGCAGATGCAGGCGTTGTTGCCGGCGCAGGCTCCCATCCACAGCATGTCGTGGTTGCCCCACTGGATGTCCCACGAGTGGTACTGGCGCAGGGTGTCGAGGATGATGTGTGCGCCCTGTCCGCGGTCGTAGATGTCGCCCAGGATGTGGAGCTGGTCGATGGCCAGCCGCTGGATGACGTTGCAGATGGCAATGATGAAGTCGTCGGCGCGGCCTGTGGAGATGATGCTGTTGATGATGCCGCTGACGTAGGCCGCCTTGTCGATGTCGTCACTGCGCTCGTGCATGAGTTCCTCGATGATGTAGCTGAACTCCTGGGGCAGCGACTTGCGGACCTTTGAGCGCGTGTATTTCGACGACACGTCGCGGCAGACGGCCACCAGTCGGTGGATGGTGATGTGGTACCAGTCGTCGATGTCGGGTTCTGACTCCTTGATGAGCTCTATCTTTTCCTCGGGATAGTAGATGAGCGTGCAGAGCTCGCGGCGCTCCGACTCGCGGATGTCGCCCTTGAAAAGTTCGCAGACCTTGCGGCGTATGTTGCCAGAGGCGTTTTTCAGTACGTGTTTGAAGGCGGCACTCTCGCCGTGCAGGTCGGCCAGGAAGTGCTCGGTGCCCTTCGGCAGGTTGAGGATGGCCTCGAGATTGATGATTTCCGTGGATGCAGCAGCTACGTTGGGAAACGATGTGGCCAGCAGCTGCAGGTAGTGCATGTCGTGGTTCATATTGTCAGATGGTTTTCTATGAGCTTGTGCCATTTTTTCGTCATACGGTCGTTGAGTGGTGCTACGGGCATGAACCCTTCGGTCAGTCCCGTAAAGTCGTGAATGAGCTGCATGGTGCGTGCGGCCACCTTGCCGAGTCCACGCTCGTCGAGCTGGTTGGCCAGCAGCGACTCGTCGCAGGCATGTTCGCGCAGCTCTATGTCTATCTCCACCAGGTGCTTGATGCTGAGCTGGCGGTTGGCAATGAGTCGCTTGACGGTTCGGAAGGTGGCTATGAGTCGTTCGTTCTCGCTGACAAACTGGTTGCCGATGGTCTGTTGGATGGTTGCCGCCTCCTCATAGCCGTCGGGCAGGAAGTAGGGGATGCTGTCGGCGTCGATGTCGGGTACGCTCAGGTTGAGCGTCCGTGCACCTCGTTTCAGCGTGTTCATGATTTGTTCTTGGTGGGCATAGCAGAGTATCTGGTGCCAGTCGCCCAGCATGGGCTGCTCTTGGTCCATGACCCACCGTTCGTCGCCGGTAATGCCGACGGTGATGAGCCGTTTCAGGAACTGCCGGCTGTTGTCGTTCATCAGGTGCAGGGTGTCGCTGTCCATGATATGCTGGTAGAGTTCGAAGGTCTCGCGGGCCATGCGCTTGGGTGTCGTACTGTGGGTAATGACGGCGTTGCGGATGATGACGCAACGGCTGTTCCACCCCAGATTTTCCATGCACGACAGTTCCATCTGGCCCTGGACGATGACGGCATAGGCATGCCCGACGACGGACTGCTGGTAGGCGATGCGTTTGGGCAGTTTCTCGCGCCAGAAATTCTGCTGCTGCACCCAGGGTTCCAGCTGTCCGTATGGTGTCACTACCAGTCGCACACCTTGGCGTAGGGCCTGGCGTACGGTGACGTACTGGCCGTTGTGCCAACAGCCGTGGATGTGCAGGATGTCGAACTGGATGTTGTCGAGCAGTTGGCGTGCCTCCTGTGTGGTCGTAGCCCGGTGGTTCTCGGCTTCCAGCCCCATATTGTCGGCCAGCATCTTCAGGTACTGGCTGATGTCGCTGTCGGCTTGGGGATAGAAGTGGAGAATACGCATGGGGAATTGAGAGATTGAGGAATTGAGAGATTGAGGAATATAAGGAATGTCAGAAGAGGCTGCCGAAGAAGACCTGACACCGCAGGCTCCAAAGCTGGGCAAAGCTGAGGGGCCGGTCAAACATGTTGATGACGTCGAACACGTGTTCACGGCGCACGCTGACGGCTTCGTACAATCCTCGGCGCATCTTCAGCAGGCTGCCCCGGTGGCCGTGTCCGTTCTTACGCTCCGTCTTGGTGATGGTGGCGCGCAACTCTTCTATGTCGTCCTTTGACACATGGATAACATGTGAGCCTTTCTTCAGGCCGTAGACCAGTGCTATCTCGTTGTCGGCCAGCCCGTAGAGCCAACCGACGTTGTGGGGTGGGCGGTCAATGCTGGCCAGTACGACGTATGGCGTCTGCGCCGCTTTGGCCCCCACGGACATGGCCAGCCTGAGACGGCTGGGATTGATAATGACAGACTCGGGCAGGAACGTGGTGTAAAGCACGTCGGGATTTTCGGCCTTCAAGCGGGTCAGCACGTCGGGGGTATCGTCTGTTGACATGTCGTCGATGACAATGACACGTGCTCCTGCCTCAGCGGCAGTCTCGAGGAATGCCGGCAGGTTCTGTACCAGTTTGTCTGCAGCGTTGTGAACGGGCAGAATGATAGAAAACGTATGGCTGTTCTCCATTGATTATTGATAGAGGTAGCGCTTGATGCTGCGCTTGGGAGTCTTTTCGAATTCTTCTGTTCTGATTTCTATCTCGGTAATCTTCTCGTAGGCGGGTAACTGCTCGTTCAGCTGTACGCGGTTCTGCTCCATGATGTTGACGATGTCAGCCTCGTTGAAGTTCATGTTCTTGGCCTCGTCGTAGTCAGGGTAGACCAGTCCGACCAGCTTCTGGTCGCGCTGCACCACCACGCTCTCAACGACCATCGTCATGGAGTTGAGCTTGTCCTCAATCTCCTCGGGATAGATGTTCTGGCCGTTGGCGCCCAGTAGCATGTTCTTCGAGCGTCCGTTGATGAAGACGTTGCCGTCGTAGTCCATGGTGCCCAGGTCGCCGGTGTGGTACCAGCCGTCCTTGTCCAGAGTCTCGCGTGTGGCCTCCTCGTTCTTGTAGTAGCCCAGCATGACGTTCGGCCCTTTGGCCAGGATTTCGCCAGGTATGCTGGCGGGATTGGTAGAATTGATTTTCACCTTCATGTGGTAGGCCTCCTGGCCGCACGAACCCTGCATGAAGGTGTGCCAGTCGCGGTAGCAGATGATGGGGGCGCACTCGGTGGCACCGTAGCCTACGGTGTATGGGAAGTCGATGCGCTTGAGGAAGCTTTCCACCTCCTGGTTGAAGGCGGCACCGCCGATGATGACCTCGTAGAGCTGACCACCGAAGGCATTGACGACCTCCTTGCAGATCATTTCGCGTACCTTCTTGGATATGACGGGCATGGCCAGGAGCAGCCGCATGCGGTTGTTCTGAATCTTGGGGAACACCTTTTTGCGGATAATCTTCTCGATGACCAGCGGAACGGCAATGATAATCTTGGGCTTGATGTCGGCAAAAGCCTGGGCTATGATAGCCGGCGAGGGGATGCGGTTCAGGTAGTAGACGTGACAGCCGTGCAGGAATTCGAATATGAACTCGAAAGCCATGCCGTACATGTGGGCCATGGGCAGGATGGAGATGACGCGGTCGCCGCGCTGAATGGTCTTGCCCAGTACGTGCTCGGCAAAGTCGTAGTTGGACCACAGGGCGCGGTAGGGCAGCATGACACCCTTTGAGAATCCGGTCGTGCCGCTGGTATAGTTGATGAGGGCCATCTCGTCGCCGTTCTCCTCTATATAATAATGTACGTGTTCCTTTCTAAAGAATTTGGGGAACTTTTTGCCGTAGAGTTCGTTGAGGTGCTCGCGGGCATAGGTCAGCTTGTCGGTGCGCGAGACCATGAGCGAGTAGTCAGGATTGTTGATGATGCCCTCCAGGTGTGGCATCTGCATGGGGTCAATCTGTGTGGCTACGTGGTCGCCCACGAAAAGCAGCTTGGCGTCCGAGTGGTTGACGATGTTATGAATCTGGTCGGCCATGAACTCGTGGAGTATGGGTACTGCCACGGCGCCGTAGGTCAGCGTGGCCAGGAAGGCTACGGCCCACTGGCTGCTGTTGCGCCCGCATAGGGCAATCTTGTCGCCACGCTGTACGCCGCTGTTCTCGAACAGGATGTGCAGCTTTTCTATTTTTCGGGCCACGTCGTGAAACTGCAGGGTAGCGCCCTTGTAGTCTGTCAGTGCGTCGAGATCCCAGTTCTCTGTGATGCTCTGCTGTATAAGTTGATTGAAACTTGGGTAGTTTTCCATAATATCTTATTTATATAAATAACGTTTGATACTCTTCTTCGGTGTCTTCTGGAACTCCTCCTCTTCGAGTTCCACCTGCTGAATCTTGCTGTAGACGGGCAACTGGGCGTTCAGCTCCTGACGGTTCTGCTCCATGATGCTTAGCAGGTCGTCATGGCTGAATCCCATCGACTTGGCCTCGTCAAGGTCTGGATGAATCAGGGCCACCAGCTTGTCGCCGCGCTGTACGACGAGGCTCTCGCTGACCATGGCCATGGAGTTGAGCTTGTCCTCTATTTCCTCGGGGTAGACGTTCTGGCCGTTGGCACCCAGCAGCATGTTCTTCAGTCGGCCGCGTATGAAGATGTGACCGTCGGCCGACATCGTGGCCAGGTCGCCGGTGTGGTACCATCCTTCCGCGTCGATGGCCTGACGGGTGGCTTCCTCGTTCTTATAGTAACCCAGCATGACGTGGGTGCCTCGGCACACTATTTCGCCCTCCGTGGTCTGCGGATTCGGCGACAAGATTTTCACCTCCATATTGCTGACTGCCGTACCGCACGACGACGGCACGAAGTCCTTGTAATCACTATACGAGATGAGCGGAGCACACTCCGTCGTACCGTAGCCCACGGTGATGGGGAAATTGATGTCTTTCAGGAATTTCTCGATTTCCTGGCTCAGGGGTGCACCGCCTACTATCACCTCGTAGGCACGACCGCCAAAGGCGGTGTAGACCTCGCGGCAGATGCGTTCCCTGACCTTGTCGCGCACCACTGGCATCTGCAGCAGCAGCTTGATGCCGTTGTTCTGTATCTTGGGGAATACGCGCTTGCGTATAATCTTCTCGATAATCAGCGGAACGGCTATGACCACGTCTGGGCAGACCTCCTTGAAGGCTTTGGCTATGACGGCCGGCGAGGGCAGACGCGTCAGGAAGTACAGGTGGTAGCCCGAACAGAAGGGGAACAGAAACTCCATGGCCAAGCCGTACATGTGGGCCATGGGCAGGATGCTCAGCGTCCGGCTGAAGCGGGGCATGTGGACACCCAGTCGCTTCTGACAGAAATCGACATTGCCCCACAGGGCGCGGTAGGGCAGCATGACGCCCTTCGAGAAGCCCGTGGTTCCGCTGGTGTAATTTATCATGCACAGCTCGTCGGGCTGGTCCTGATGCCAGTGGATGTCATCGCGCCGGAACGCATTGGGATATTTGGCACCAAACAGCTCGTTCAGCCGCTCGCGGGCATCGGTCAGCCGCTCGTTCCGACTGGTGTGCAGCGAGAAGTCAGGCAGGTTGAAGATGCCCTCCAGATGCGGCATCTCTTCGGCCTTGATGCTGTTCACCACGTAGTCGCCCACAAACAGCAGGCGCGACTCCGAATGGTTGACAATGTTGTGAATCTGCTCACCGTTGAACTCATGCAGTATGGGCACCACCACGGCACCGTAGGTCAGCGTGGCCACGAAAGCTACCGCCCAGTGGGCAGAGTTTCGCCCGCACAGCGCAATACGGTCGCCTTTCTTGACGCCGGCAGCTTCCATCATGATGTGAATTTTCTCCACCTTGCGGGCCACGTCATGATATTGCAGTGTAGTGCTGTGGTAGTCGGTTAGCGCATCCAACAGCCAGTTGTCTTTAATGGTTTGTTCAAAGTAACCATTAAAACTTGGTATATCAATCATTGCACAAATTTCAAAATTTTGTGCAAAGTTACATTATTCTTTGCACATTCCAAAACTTTTTGTGCAGTTTTTTGCCCTACGGGTGAAAAATAACAATATTGTGGACATCCCAAACAGCAATCTTTGGGAAAAAGAGCTCAGTTTTTATACAGATTGATTTTAATATAACGGAATAAGTTGGGGCATTCTGAGGGCGAAAGAGCCACTAATATATAAAAGGTAAGGGCATAGTTCTTTGTTTTGAAAAAAACTTTGTATCTTTGCACCAGAACAGATATGTGCAAATTCAAGGACACGAACTTAGGCATTAAGAAGCTTGACTTCAACGTGAAGCGCGGGGCAATGGCTGCTTACCTGACCGACGGGCGTGAGATTATCGTCCCCGTGTCGATGTTTCCCGACATCAAGCACCTCACCCGCAAGCAGCGCGAGGAGTGGATGATAATGGACGACCAGTATTTCTCGTTCGAGGCTCTGAGCAAAATATATTCCGTCAAAGACTTATTAAGATTATAACCGCCACCATGCCACCGACATACGACTCCCTCCAACTGTTGCGTCTGGTTATACCACAATGTCGTGTCAGCACATAAGCTATCATTCACTTGTGCCCACATTGTAGTGGCAGTTATTGCGGTAACTGCAAAAGTCACTAATCTAATACTTCCTTGTCTCGTATTCATTTTGCTTTCTCTAAATTGTTAAAATCCTTTTTTCAGCGTGCAAAGGTAGGAAGATTTCCGCGCTCTTATTTTCATATAAGGGAATAACAGGGAAAAACGACCATTATAATTGGCTGCTGCTTGTATAATAAAAATGATACACATTATTCTAATTAGTGTTCACTGATTAATTCAGTACGTTTTTCGATGACATCAATGCAATAAAAGAGGGAGGAATAGCAGGTAAGACAGACGGAAATTTGTCCTTCAACTTGTGGATTTCATCAGCCAGACCATTATCTCCCTTATTAGCTGATGACTGAATTTCCTGTTTGACTGTTGTCAACAAATCCTCCTTGTCCTTCTTCTGACGGTCAGAGATAATCTTCAATACGTCGCGAAGGACACAGAGATTCCTGCTTGTCCGATTCATGGAGTCAACGAGAAGGGCATCCATCTCTACATCCGCTTCTGGGAGCAGAGCAAGAGACGCGAGGGACTACCAGACAAGTGCGTTATCCTCGTTACTGCCAACTTCAAGACCCACGAGAAGCGCAACGTTCGCAATCTCGCCACGTTCTTGAATCAGGTTGCCCCTCGTTACGGCTATGAGTTTCTTGCCGTTGAGAATAACGAAGAACTTAACAGCCATCTGAATCTGATGGAACTCCCCGTCAAGCACAGCAACTACTACTTTGCCACACTCGGCGAGGAACTGGCAGAGTTGCTGGAGGAATAAAGCATAGGAGCACTCACAATTAAGTGTTTTCAATAAGGCGCAAGCCTTGTTTGCGATAATAAGGAAACTTGGTATCGGAACTGACAAGTGTCATCTTGTGAGATATTGCCTGAGATATGATGATATGGTCAAATGGGTCTTTATGGTCTTGGGCCTCGTTTATCTGTAGTGCTGCCAGAGTTCGGATAACATTTACGTCAGTATTGTCAATCTCTACTGAGGGATCATTAAGGACAAAGGAAATCATTTCCGCTTCTGTTTTCCATAAGTTGGAAAGGAGTTTCTTTGTCCGAAATGCCGTTATCAATTCTTGCAAACTGACAATGCTCAGGTATTTTAAGTTTTCCGGGTCTTCAAGATATGCACAGACATCTTTTGTCAACGACTTCCTGTCGCTGACCATATAGACATAAATGTTCGTGTCAAGAAGCAGGCGCATCAGTCAAGCACAACGGGGTCGGTGATTGTAATGGTACCCTGTGTGGCCTCGTAATACTCCCAAAACTCTTTGGCTTTTTCTTCTTTCTCTTGCTGACTCATATCAATTCTGTTTATAATCGCTGCAAAATTAAGAAGTTTTTCTGAGACTTGCAACATTTTTTGGTAAAATAACATCAAATTCAGCGAAAATTCGTACCTTTGCACACGTGTTTCCACGGAGGCACGAATCTTTTTGTTGCTCAATTATCCACTCGAACTTGCACCTCGAAGGAGATTATAAGAGCAAAACTATACTACATTGGAGCTGCGCTTCATAGCGCAGTCTTCAAGCCATAGTAGTATAGGGTCAGTGCAAGGTCCGGCAGGATATATGGTACGGGGCCTGCTTTCTTTATGCCCATACTGACGGTGCATCCCCAGGAGATTGTAAAGGCAATAAAGAGTCAACGGCGCATCCTATCCCCACAGGGTTTGTCGGATGCGCCCTTTTTTATGAATATCACAAATTGATAACAAAATTAATATATTTTCTTCACTTTTAAGTGAATTATAAGAAAAAAGTTGTATCTTTGCACCGACCAAATGACAATGAGCAATGAAGACGATTAATTTGAAGACCATCGAGCAGAACGGCAGCATTACAATTGAGAAGAACATGATAGTGGGAATAGACAACAAAGTTTTTGAGATATGATTACTAATCCGTTATTTCGCGAGTGTCTGGCAAACGTCTCAGATGAGACCCGTGCCGAGTTCAATCTCTCGCTTGAGATTGCAGACCGCATTGATGCCTTGCTGAAGAAGAAAGGTATCACACAGAAGGAGTTGGCCGCAAAGATGGGTAAGCGGGAGTCGGAAATCTCTAAATGGCTCACTGGTCGGCATAACTTCACGACTAAAACCCTTGCTGGTATATCGCTGGCCCTCGGCGAACCAATCATTAGTGTGCCAGCATAAAGTTCGCTCGGCCCAAAGGGACGCTTTCTTAAGAAAGAATCTTCCAAAATCTGAAGGTTTTTACAACCTTTTTTCGTAACTTTGCAGCCGAAAAGATAAAATTAAGGATTACGCATGAGAAAAATTGCCGTTGCCTTCGTGGCACTACTGGCCGTCGGCGGCTCAGCCCAAAAGAAGGAGCTGAGCCAGGCCCGCTCATATATTAAAAGCGGTAAGGACTATGACAAGGCCGAGAAACTGATGACCGGCCTCATTGCCAAGGACTCTGCCAACCGCCAGAATCCGAAGATATATGCTGTGTGGTACGAATCCGTGTTGGGACAGTACGCTCAGATTAACGAAAAGGTATACTTGAAACAGAAGTACGATACGGCCACCGTCTACACCCTGCTCAACCGCCTGTATCGGGTGGCCGAGAGCCTTGACTCGCTTGATGCCCGTCCCAATGAGAAGGGTAGGGTGAAGCCTGAATACCGCAAGGAGCACGCCGAACAACTGGACCGCCTGCGTCGCAACCTCTACTTTGGCGGTACTTACAACCTGCGCCGCTCACGCTATCAGGAGGCTTTCGACTATTTCGAAACCTATATCGACGCTGCCCGCCAGCCGCTCTTCGCTGCCTACGATTACGCCCGCAACGACACGTCCATGTCGAGTGCTGCCTACTGGGCTACGCTGGCCGGTTACCGAATGAAGGATGCCGAACGCACGCTGCGCTACAGCCAGCTGGCACTGACCGACACGTCGAAGGCCGTCTTCGTCCGTCAGTACATCTGCGAGGCTTACCAGCTGAAGCAGGACGATGCTGCCTACGTCAAGGCTCTGGAGGATGGCTTTGCCCATCATCCTGAATACCCGTACTTCTTTCCCCGTCTGGGCGACTACTACAACCAGCACGGGCAGGTCAGCAAGACGCTCCAGCTCTCCGACGAGGCCCTGGCGCAGTATCCTGACCGCCCGCTGTTCCTGTTAGCCAAATCGGTGGCCCTGCTCCAGTTGGATCGCTACGACGAGTGTATCGACGTCAGCAACAAGCTGTCGGCCGTTAGTCCACAGCAGCCCGAGCCTTATTTCAATATTGCTACCTGCTACCTGAACCAGGCGCTGGAACTGGAGAAGCGGAACGAGCCGCGCCTTTACCGCGAACGGCTCACCAAGCTCTACACCCAGGCCCGACCCCAGATGGAGAAGTACCGCCAGCTGGCCCCCAACGACCAGCAGCGCTGGGCACCGGCGCTCTACCGTATCTATCTCAATCTCAATATGGGGCGTGAGTTCGAGGAGATTGACCGCATGATGAGGAAGTGAGAGTTGACAGTTGAAAGTTGAAAGTTGAAAGTTGAGAGTTGAAAGTTGACAGTTGACAGTTGAGAGTTGAATGAGAAATATATATGTACTTTTGATGATGGCGGCACTGCTGACAGCGTGCCAGGAGACGCTTGAGGAGCGTGGCGCACGCGAGGCTCGCGACTATACCGAGAAGCATTGCCCGGCTCCCGTAGCCCCACAGGTGGTCATGGACAGCATGACCTTCGACAAAGCCACACATACCTTTGGTTACTATTACACGCTGGACGGCGTACTTGACGATTCGGCCAACCTGCAGCGTAACAGTCCGCGTGACCTGCTGCTCAATCAGGTGCGAAATACCACCAACCTAAAACTCTATAAGGAGGCCGGCTACCGTTTCCGCTACGTCTACCATTCCACCCGAAACAAGGGCGCAGTCCTCTTTGATGCCATGTTCGGGCCGAAGGACTATTAAGCCGACTCTCTCGTCAGCGCGGTTGCTGATACGTGAAGATTTGCGTCCTAACGGCTTTACTCCTGCCAAGACATTCCATGACTTTCCTATTCGTGGGTAGGAGGTGCTGCTGTATGTGCGCCGCCGTCGCTGGCTTGACACCGACAATCACAATGTCATGTCAGAGTTTGACTTCATACAGGAATCCACCCGCTGTTCAAAGAAACTGGCGGATTTTTTAAAAGACCGGCCTGAGCGTTGATAGAACGAACGAGTTCCTTCACGAATGCGGGAGCGTCATCCCGTTTCTCAGCGTCGTCAGCCAGGTTAGCCCACTCGGCCTTCACC
>DFGF01000153.1:1161-5503 GCA_002371715.1 Prevotella sp. UBA3757 | reverse complement strand
CGCTGCCAAGGCTCCGTCGCTGCCCTCTGCCTCGGCATCGACCTCAACTCGCGTTTCGAAACGGCTCCCGCCCTAAAAGACATCCAAAAATTAAAAGCATTTATACAAGCATTATGAACAATAAGATTAATACCCTCTTTGCCCAACGCGGCGATAGGAAACTACTTTCGCTCTACTTCTGCGCCGGCTGTCCTACGCTCGACGGCACTGGCGACGTTATCCTGACTATGCAACGGCGCGGCATCGACTTCGTTGAGGTGGGCATCCCCTTCAGCGACCCGCTGGCCGACGGCCCCGTCATCCAGACGGCTGCCACACGCGCCCTGAAGAACGGCATGACGGTGAAACTGCTGTTGGAACAGCTGAAAGCCATCAAGCCGGAGGTCACCATACCCCTCATTCTCATGGGCTATCTGAACCCCATCCTGCACTACGGCATCGACCGCTTCTGTCAGGATGCGGCCGATGCCGGCGTATCGGGACTCATCATTCCCGACCTGCCCTTCGACGACTATCTCTCCACCGTCCGTCCGGCTGCCGACCGCCACAATTTGCGCGTCATCATGCTCATCACACCCGAAACGTCAGAAGAGCGCATCCGCTTCATCGACCAGCATACCGAGGGCTTTATCTACATGGTCAGCAGTGCCGCCATCACCGGAGCCCAGAAGAGTTTCGACGAGCAAAAACTGGATTATTTCCGCCGCATCAATGCCATGACGCTGCACAACCCGCGCATGATTGGCTTCGGCATCAGCAACGCCCAGACCCTCAAAGCCGCTCAGGACAATGCTGCCGGTGCCATTATCGGTTCGAAGTTCGTCACGCTTCTTGACGAGGCAGGAGGCAATGCCGACCTGGCACTCGACCAGCTCTTTGAGGCCTTAGGGGAATAGCCCTTTTGGGGGCAAAGCGGCGGGTCGTTCGTCTTTACAATATATGATGATAAAGAAGAAGTACGTACTATTGACCGTTTTGCTGTCGGCGTGGCTGTCTGCGCTGTGTCAGCCCAAGGATTACGAGTGGCACACGCCGAGTAGGAATGCATCGGAGTCGATGCCTTGCGGGGGTGGCGACGTGGGCATGAATGTATGGATGGAGGGCGGCGACGTGCTGTTCTACCTGTCGCGCAGTGGCTCGTTTGACGAGAACAACACGCTGCTCAAGGCCGGACGGTTCCGCATCAGTGTGTCGCCAGGCATTGACACGACGCGCTTCCGCCAGATTCTGCATCTGGCGGAGGGCTACGTCGAGGTGACCGACGGCGACATCAGCATCCAGTTGTGGGCCGATGTCCGGAAACCCGTCGTCCATGCCGACATTGACAGCCGCCGCGAAAAGCTGAATGTCGCCGTCACCTACGAAAGCTGGCGCACGCGCGACATCCTCATGACTAAGCGCGAGGCCTTCCAGTCGAGCTACAAGTTTGCTGCGCCCAAGGGGCTGACCACCCGCCACGACAGCATCGTCGCCACGGACCGCACGCTGACCTTCATGCATTGCAATGGCGAGCAGACCATTTTCGACGCAACGGTCAGCCAGCAGAAGATGGATGCCGTCAAGCACAAACTCTACAACCCACTGAAGGACCTCGTCTTCGGCGGGCGCATGCAGGGCGAGGACTTCGTGCTGATGGACACGTTGTCCGGCCGTTACGCCAGCACGGACTATCGGGGATGGATGTTCGTGACAGCTCAGCCACGCAGGCATTCGCACTTGCAGATAACCCTGGCCAACCGTCAGGGCACCGTCGGCCAGTGGCTGTCGGAACTGACCGCCACCGAACGCGCCGTGCGTCACGCCACCGACCGTCGCAACAGCCGGCACTGGTGGCAGCAGTTCTGGCAGCGCAGCTATATAGAGGCCACGGGCGATGCCGCAGAACTGGCCCGCAACTACACGCTCTTCCGATATATGCTGGGCTGCAACTCGCGCGGCCAATGGCCCACCAAGTTCAACGGCGGCCTCTTTACCTTCGACCCCGAATACGTCAACAAAACCGCAGAATACCGACTGAGCCCAGACTTCCGCAACTGGGGCGGCGGCGTACATACGGCCCAAAACCAGCGACTCGTCTACTGGCCCATGCTGAAGAGCGGCGACCTGGACCTGATGAAGCCTCAACTCGACTTCTACCTGAACATCTATCAGAACGCTGAGGAACGTTCCCGTCTGTATTGGGGCCATGAGGGCGCCTGCCTGACCGAGCAGGTGGAGAACTACGGACTGCCCTGCTATCCGGAGTACGGCACGAAGCGCCCCGACGGCTTCGACCCCGGCATGGAGCGCAATGCGTGGCTGGAGTATGAGTGGGACACGTGTCTGGAGTTCTGCATGATGGCACTCGAAGCTAACGCTCAACGTTCAATGTCCAACGTTCAACGTTCAACGTTCAATGACCAATACCTCCCGATGATCCGCTCCTGCCTACGCTTCTTCGACGAGCATTACCTGTATCTGGCCAACCGGCGCGGCGCCAAGCGGCTGGACGGCAACGGCAAACTGGTGCTCTATCCCGGTTCGGGCGGCGAGACCTTCAAGGGCGCCTATAACGCCACCTCCACCATTGCCGCCCTGCGCACCGTCACCGAAGCCCTGCTGCGGCTGGAGCAGCAGCCGCAGGATTCTTCATTCTTCATCCTTCATTCCTCATTCCTGAAGCGCCTGCCTGACATTACCGTTCGCGACGGTATGCTGCAGCCGGCCCTCCATTGGGAGCGCGTCCAGAACGTGGAGACCACACAGCTCTATCCCGTATTTCCCTGGCGTATCTATGGCGTGGGACGGCCCAATATCGAGGTTGCCCGCCAGACCTATCTCAACGACTCCTTAGCCCTGAAGTTCCGCTCGCACGTCGGCTGGAAGCAGGACAACATCTGGGCGGCCTGCCTGGGGCTGACCGACGAGGCCGCCCGACTGACAAAGCTCAAGCTGCAGGACGGCCCCTACCGCTTCCCCGCCTTCTGGGGACCCGGCTTCGACTGGTCGCCCGACCACAACTGGGGCGGCTCCGGCATGATTGGCCTCCAAGAAATGCTGATACAGGAGGTTGGCGACAAGCTATACATCTTCCCCACCTGGCCAAAAGCCTGGAACGTCCGCTTCCGGCTGCACGCTTCCCGCGGCACCACGGTAGAGGCCGAGATGCACGACGGCCTGGTCATCAACGTCAAGGTGACTCCCCAGGAGCGGCAACACGACATTGTATTACCCTTCTGAGACCACCCAGTCTTGGGGTATGCACGTTTCTGCGTCAAAACGGACTCCCACCTTCACGACTCGCCTGCCTTCCGACTGGTACGGCAGAGCATAACCCTTGCTGTCTATCTGCTCCAGGGCCTCCTGTGCCGTTCCGCTCACCTTCAGTTCAAAAGGGGCTGTTGGGCATGGACAAGTGCCAGTCAAGGCACTTCGCTGCGCAGATTGCGCACGTCTCCATCGCTTGCCTGCAATACAACATACTATCCGTTGCCAAAAGATTCTCTGACTATGAGACCATCGGGGAATTGTTCCGGGGGGACAAAGGATGATGCTATGGAAGTGGCCATTGCCCAGAGGATACTCGAATTCATCATTGAGATTGCTGCGGAGTTGGAGGATATATGTGGATCTGACACTGACAGGCTTATTGACAGCCTGATTAACAGACCTGACGGGAAAAATCCATTTGTAAAGATGTACGAAAAGATGATAGCATGGCCCCGTGTCAATACATTTTACTTCCGAAACTTAAGTATATCTATTCTGTAATGAGTTCCTGATATAGTGCAACAGGCCCTAGGTGCCACATCTTGGTAGATTCATCTTCCAGTCGTCTGAACATATCAGAAGAGTATATCATCTTTATCGCCTCCACGATGCTGACATTCTTGTCTTCTGTAAGCCATTCGGCCATCCATGCCACCTTTGATGGTAGGAGCAGATAAAGGTTGCTCTGATTGATTTCCAAATTCATTTCTATACCTCCTTTGCTTCGATAAATGTCAGCGTCTTTAATGCCTCTTCTGTATGGAAGAGGTATTGGTCAACCAACTTGTATGTCTTTAACGTGGTAGTATAGAAGCCGCTACCATAGTCAAGTGTGCGGTTCGACGGCCTGAGTTCAGGTCTTTCAACCACTTCTATGCTTCCGTGATATATCTTCATGTTCCTTTCTCCTTCCGTAACTTTATGAATTCGTCAATGTCTTCCAATAACCACTGACGGCTTTGGGTATGAAGTATCTCATAATGGTCGCTCAGATAGTCAAGCACTTGGTAATGACTTAACAAGTCGATGGCCTCCGCACCTGTCAGATGCTTTGCATTCTTGTATTGTTCGATACAGAACGATACGAAGTAGG
>DFGF01000153.1:445-1042 GCA_002371715.1 Prevotella sp. UBA3757 | reverse complement strand
TCCAATAACTTTGAGATGAGAATGAGCATTTCAACATTTGGCTGGGCCACATTTGTTACCCATTTGGACACCATCGCTGGGTCTTTACCCACCAACTCTGCCAGACGTTTATTCGTCATGTTTTTTTCTGCCAGCACCACTTTTAGGCGGTTCAAACGTTTACGTTCCATTGATTACATTTATGATTCTGCTACAAAGGTACACTTTTTCTTTTAAAGAGAATGGAATTCAGGTTGAAATAAGTGGCGCAAGATCATGTACTATATCAACTGCCAGCTGTGGACGAAGATAACCGTCAGGTGTGACCACAAGAAGTGCGACCTGCCTGTAGTGCTTATCTTTGACGACACGGACATCATCAAGGCGAGCAGTGCCATAGAGATGGTGAGCTTCATCAGGCCCCAGATGTCCAGCAGCACCTTGTCGCCATCACTAGAAATTTTCTATTAAAGGCTGACACGCTGACACAACCCCGATAAATAAAGGGCGTGCAACGTTTCAAAGGGTGACACACGCTGACACAAGGCTGACACGCTTACTCCCGACTTGACGAGTGCCTGTTTTGTATTTCGCGCCACTCGCCACCGAAGCGGAATT
>DFGF01000153.1:0-329 GCA_002371715.1 Prevotella sp. UBA3757 | reverse complement strand
TATTAGTTTATACTATAGGACTACCAGCAAATATCGTGGCAGAAAGCCTTGAATTTTCGTGAAAATTCAACCGTTACTCCCATATTATTGCTGTGCAAGCGGTACTTATCGTCTGAATTTTCGTGAAAATTCGTCGGTTAACAACGTCTTATCCGCACTGCAAGCTTATGAAAAATCCGATTCGTCGCTCAATATTATTTTTTACCCCCTCACTTCCCAACTTCCACCTCTCAACTGTCAACTATCAACTGTCAACTATCAACTGTCAACTATCAACTCTCAGCGTGTCAGCCTTGTGTCAGCGTGTGTCACCCTTTAAAACGTTGCAC
>DFGF01000047.1:30431-34581 GCA_002371715.1 Prevotella sp. UBA3757 | reverse complement strand
CCTCCACTTGTAGATTTACACACTGCTGCCACCCATCCTCACGGACAGGTGGCAGCTTTCAATTCTTAACAATTTAATTCATTGTTTACTCACGGTGGTGGCGGTCTTCACAGATGGTCGCCACCCTTACTCACAATTTAATTTTAAATTAAAAAAACAATTTTGTTGAGTTGTCGCAAAGCGAGAATACGGTTCTCCTGTCCTGTCGCTACAGACAATTTGCGTTATGACTTCTTACATCTTACTTCCTCTATCTTCTGCCATCATCCATCTTACATCTACCATCTAAGTTGTGTTGTCGTCGTTTCACCCAGATCATCTCGACAGTTGAGTCGACTCAAAACTACTTTTCAGTCGGTTCAACACATGAGTTGAGCCGGTTCGATGGATGAGATGAGCCGGCTCATTTGACGTGTGACCAGCTGGTCTTCTCTCTTCATTTGACTCGAGTCATTCGATTATTTGACTCGTATTATTTCATTGTTTGACTCGAGGGGAAATTTACCTCTATTTTGCATGTCTCTTTCTCGCTTAAGAGAATCTTGACATCATTCGGGGTGCACAAGATGCTCTTTGTTTACGGATTCGTATGAACATTCTTGCGATAACAATACACTGTTGTTGTATCATCATTGCCACCACCAGTGTCACCATCCATCTCAAGGGCAAGAAATAGCTCTTCAATTTCTTGGGCATCTTTTTTTGAATCAGCAGGACAATGTATCCATCGATCACCATTTTTGCTGACATTATGCTCACCACTGCCAAATACTCTCCTATCGACATCATCAGTAATACCAACATACCAATTGGTGTATTCACCATTTTGATTGTTGCCGATATATTCTATAATCTCATGTACAATATCTTTTTTTACCATATTACCATTTATTTGTTGTCGAAAAATGTTGAGTCGAATCACGATAGCCCTGTGTTATTTTAAAATCTTTGTCACAAAGCAATGTTTCGCTCATCCTATTGTGTCGTCGCACGGCAGCTCTGCGTATTCTTTTGTAAAAGGTGGGCGCAAGGCTATGGGCCTGCGCCCACCTTTGTAGTCTTGACAGGCACGTATTTTGTCCTGTCGCAGTTCTTTTATTACCAGCCGAACAGACCCGGATCAGTATTGTCGTCATCGCTGGTGTTGGCAGAGCCGTCACTATTGATACCACCGCCAGAGATAGTGTCCTCAGCCGAACTTCCAGCCAGAATTGGAGTCATTACGTTCAGCACGATTTCCTCCGATACGGGAGCAAAATATGTCTTCTTCATTGTTATATGTCTGAATTTACTTGTTTGTTTTTCTGTAAGGGTATGCAGGAGGGCTTGCGGCACTCCTACATACCGCTTGTTATAACTGATATTCTCTTATCCGAAAGAGCAGTGATTACTTCACAACGAACTTCTTGCCGTTCTGGATGTAGACGCCCTTCTTCGACATGTCGTTCACGCGTACACCCTGCAGGTTGTAGATTGCAGCGTTGCCCTTCGTTTCCTGACTGATCTTCTCGATGATGCCAGTGACATTGTCGCTACCATCGAGCCATACAATCTCCAGCTCAGGAGCGGAAGCTGCCTGTTCTACAGTCTCTACGAAGAGGGAGTTGGCGGGCAGATAGCTCTTCTTGTTGACCTTAGCCCACTGCAGCACACCTACAACGGCGGGGTTAGCCATAGCATAGAGGGTCTTGCCAACATAGTTGGTACCAATATAGTCACTCGAGAAGAGGATAGCATTGGTCTTCAGGTCGTTCCAGATAGATGAACCGCCACTTAAATAACGCATGGTGGGCGTGCCAGTGGAAGTATAGGACTTCACAACAGCCTTCAGACCAGTTCCAGCAGCAGTAGTTGCGGTGTTCTTGACCTCCAGACGTACGACGACAGACTGCTGATCGGCAACGATGTACTGGCCGTTGGTCAGTGCCAGGGGATCCATGTAGATCTTCTGATCCTTGCTGTCAACGAATGCAGAGTAGACATTGACGATGTCACCATCCTCAGTCTCCTTGTCGATAGAGAGAATCTGACCGATAGATGTAGTCAGCTTGCCATAGAAGTATGAAGAGGTGCTTGTACCATAGACGTCGATGTTAACCGGCGTAGCGGCGGCAGCAGTAGCATCGAAAATGACATTGTAGAGGTTGCTCTCCAACAGGCTATATTTGCCGTCACCGACGGCGGTCGTAGTGTGCAGCGTCACCTTGGCGTTAGTACCTACAGAAACAGAACCAAAGGCATCCTGTGCGAAAGCAGCGGTAGCATCGGCATCAGCAGGTGTCCATGTCACGCTGGTCAGCAGCGGAGCATTCGTCTCGTTGAAGGTAGCTGCAACGATTGTAGGCACGGTAGCCATCTTGATGGCGTTGAAGTTCAGCGTGGTCAGCACGGCGTTGGGATTTGTCGGCTTAGAAAGAGCAGCGGTGATGTCGCCCTGGAAGTCGATCTCCACGGCCTGTCCGATAGCATCCAGAATGTTTGCACCAGCTACGGCACCAGTGATGGTAGCCTTAGAGATGGTACCAGTAACTATAGGACTAGTGGTCAGCGTAGCAGAGGTGTAGGCACCCATGGTCAGAGCGGTGGTGTAGACACCCACAGGACCGGTGATGCTGTTGAAAGTAGCAGAAGCGATGTCACCAAAAGTGATGCTGCCGTTCTCGTTCTCGGCCATCTTTACAGCACTGGCCTCGATAGTACCACCCCAGATGCCGTCCTTAGCTAGCTCGATAGTTGTCAGGCCAGTCAGGTTGTTCAGCGCAGCGGCCTTGATAGTTGCAGAGCTGGTGTTCTTCGGAGTAGCAGCGACAACGGTGACCTTCAAGGTCTTCAGAGCAGCCAGCGTGCCGTCACCACTAGTTTTCTCAGCAAACAGAGGATTCGTTCCGTCACCAATGGTTGTGGAGCCCTTGAACTCCAAAGAGGCGAGCTTTACACAGCCTTTGAAAGGAGTGTTGGTAATAGTAGTCAATGCTGAAGGGAACACAAGGCTGGGCAGGTTGATGTCGTTCTCGAAAGCCAAGTCACCGACAGTGGTAATCAAACTCTTATCGAGATTGACAATTTCTGTCAGCACTTCGCAGTTTGCAAACACAGTACCGATAACTGAAACAGGGCAGACATTAGTCGTAGTGTTCAGCGGCAGAGTAACTTTCTCCAGGTTTTTGTTGGTTGTCGTAGTAGAATTCACAAAGGGTTTGTCTGACGTGTTGAAATTCAATGCAAGACACTTTGAGAAGTCGTACTCGCTGACGATAGTGTTACTCAGAGCACCGGCACCGACGGTTGTCAGAGCCGTGCAGAGCGAGAAGTCAACGCCTGTCAGCTGGATGCAGTTGGCAAGAGCATTGGCAGCCAGGCTTGTCAACGTTGCAGGGAGTTCAACCGTGCTAAGCGTCACGTTGTTGTCTTCAAACAGCTTGTTCAGCGTCGTAATCTTAGTGCCCGTCAGGTCGAGGTCCGTGATTTTGGTTCCATCAAAAGCACCGGCACCAATCGTAGCAATCTGGCAACCAGTTGCAAACTCGATAGAGGTTACGTCTGAGAGACCCTTGAAGCCGTTAGCCTCAATCTCGACAACGGTGAAAGTTGCCTGATCATTGAAAGCAGTACCAGAAACAGTACCATTCAGGTTGATGGTGATAGTAGCAGGAATGCTGATCTTTGTTTTATCAGCAGCCTTAGCAGTCCAGTTACTCTGGGACACAGAAACAGTACCAGTCTTAGCACTTGTGTTCAGAGAGAGAATTTTGTACTGATAACCATCATTGGTGTACTGTGTAGAGTTCACCAACTCTGCAGCAAAACCTACCATAGGCAGGAGTGCCATCAGCATCAATAAAAGAAAATGTTTTCTCATAATTGAATTTGTTTTTGAAATTAATAATGTTAATGAATAAATAAATGAATTGAATTTGTTCCTTTTTTGTCTCACATCCTGTTCACACAGGGGCACACGAAGGTGCGGGCCAGCTCCTCCCCAGCCGGTCGGTTCTAATTAAGAGTTAAGAGTTAAGAATTAAGAAAAATACTTCGTTCCGCTCTCTGGCACCCTCAGGAAATAATGGAAACAAAAAAGACGTGGGAGTATGTCTCTTGCGCACTTATCCCATACGACAGGCTCTAGCATTGCCCCCAAGTAAGGATAAGC
>DFGF01000047.1:29996-30383 GCA_002371715.1 Prevotella sp. UBA3757 | reverse complement strand
ATAAGCAACGTAAAGCCTGCCCACGCCAAGTGACATATACATACACTACGGCTTCGACACGCCAATATACACGTATAAAACTAGCACAGCCACCCCTGCCCATCACTGGGAGGTATGCCTATACCTTATTATATTATATAAGGAATGTGAAGCGCAGGGACATAATAATCACCTACGTAGACGCTTCTGTTGCATTACCGCCGTACTTGGATTCAAATTTGCTAGATTTGTCGTAGCAGACAGTAACGTTCGAAAACGTCCTTTTGAGACTGGGCGTACAACTGCCCTGGGTCTCGTTCCACAAAATTAATTTTGCTCACTGCCCACGCATGGACAGGCCGAAATTGCGCACTAATGGCGTTAATTTCGGTGCAAAGATAAGCATTT
>DFGF01000047.1:0-29895 GCA_002371715.1 Prevotella sp. UBA3757 | reverse complement strand
TACAGTTTAGGGGCAAAAAATTGATAAAAAGACCCTTCCCCCCCCTGCCCCTCCCTGCGAGGGAGGGTAGTAGAATGTTTCATCAGCAGGACATTATTATTGCCTGAGGGCCAAGCGGCGGCTGACGGTGCCGCTGTGGGTGACAATGGAAAGACTGATGGTGTCAGGGAGCTGCTGCGGCAACAGGATGCTGACGTAATGGCGCGAGGTGAAGTGCTGGGGCGTGTCGCCCTGGTCGTGCAGGAAGCGGTAGTAGGCGGTGCGCGTCTGGTCGGCGTTGACAAGTATGGTGTCCTGGGCCACACTGATGGCGTGGCGGCCGAGGACGTCGTCGACATAGCCGGACATGAACAACAAGCCCATATTGACATACTTCCGGCTCCTGGAAAGCCAGATGCTCTCCACGTCTACAGGGTCCTGACGGGTCTCCTTGAAGCGCCACGACTCTTTGGGGATGACGGTGGGTACGGCTGACAGGCCAAGGGCCTCGGCCTGGCCGCTGGCTACCTTATTATAATAGACGACGGCGCGATAGGTGGTGTCGGCCGTCTGGATCCACTGTGCGGTAGCTGCGGACGTGAACGTGTATTGGTCGCCGTCGTCAGTGGTGAACGACACGGCCTTCTTGTCACCGTCGACCGCCACGTCGGCCAAATCGGTCTGCATCAGCGAGTAGCGGCCCTGACCCGCCTCGTAGCTGTCGGTCTGACAGCCGGCGAGCAGCAGGGCTGAGGCGTAAAGGAGGGATAACGACTTTCTCATAGTGCGGCCTGGTAGTTGCGGACGGGATTGGCATACATGGTCAGCATACGCTCGCGGAGGAATGCCTCGTCCTTGTCGGGAATCGTGATTTTGGCCAGCTGCCCCTGCAGGTACTGCTCGAAGTGCTCACGGTCCTGGGGGGTATAGTGGTCAGCATGGGCGGGGCGGCCGTCCAGTTCGTCGAGGGCTATATAGTTGCAGGGATAGAGGCGGTAATGGCGGTGGATTTCCCGGTCCATACGGTGGGCGACGGCCTTGAAGAACTCGTTCTTGGGCAGAGTGCCCAGTTCGTCGATCCAGGTGTTGACAGGCGCGGCGCAGTGGTAGTGGACGCGCCCCTTATAGCCGAAGATGCCCGTCCGCATGTTGTCCAGGTCGTCCTGTCGCGACTTCTTGAAGGCCGGGTTGTCACGCTTCTGCTGGAACTCCTGAGCCTTCAGATAGTCGCAGGGGTCATATTCGTACGAGATGGTGAGCGGCACGATGTTCAGGTCGCGCAACTGGTCGGCAAAGGAGCCCTCGCCGCCCATGGCAAGCATCTTCAGCACGGAGTCCTGCGTGCGGTCGTCGCTGTCCTTGGCACGTCCCTCGCGCTGGGCAATCCAGATGTTCTCGCGCTTCCGGGTGACGGCATAGTGGATGTAGCGGCTCATAAGCTGCGAGGAGCGCATCATCTCGTGGGCCGTCAGGCCGCGGCGCACGGTGAAGGCCTTGTTCATGCGCACCAGCCGCCTGATCCACGGATATATCAGGAGGTTGTCGCCAATGCCTATCTCGACCGTCGTGGGATAGCCGTGCTTATTGAGCAGCACGTCCAGGAAAGCCGAGTCGAGCACGATGTCGCGATGGTTGGACACGAAGGTATAGCGCGGCGTGGCCATGTCGCCGGCACACCGGGCGGTCAGCTCGCCGTCGTCGAACGTGAGGCCGTCGGTCAGCTTGTGCACGTAGTGCCAGACTATGGGTTTCATGAAGCGCAGCTGGAAGTCCAGCGGCGTCCTGACGCCCACGAAGGCCAGCCTGAGCAGTCCGTTGCGCACGGACTTAGGCAGCCAGGGGGCAAAGCCCTTCAGTATTAATGAAAACTGGCGGTCGTCCAGCAGGTCGTTGAAGGCCTGCTTCATCTCTGACGGCTCGTAGGGCCTTATCTCGTCAAACTCCTTAATATCGTACTCCATTTTATAATTTTGAAATTTGAAGTTTGAAGTTTGAAATTTATGATTACCTTGTAAATTAGGAATTAGAAATTAGGAATTAGGAATTATGATTACCATGCAGCGGTAGCATTGCAACGCCACACTTTGCACCTTTAGGTCAAAGAAATTCTTCATTATTCATTATTCCCTTTTCCCTTAAACTGCGGTAGCAAATTCTTCATTCTTCATTCTTCATTCTCATTTAGAATTCAGAACTGGTTCTCGACGATTTCGGTCAGCACGTCCTTCATCTCCATGCCGGCGGCACGCACCTGCTGGGGGATAAAGCTGGTGGCGGTCATGCCCGGCGTGGTGTTCACCTCGAGCATGAAGATCTTGCCCTCCCGCGAGATGATGTAGTCGATACGGATGATACCATTGCAGTGGAGGATGTCGTAGATGTGGCTGGTAATCTCGCGAACGCGACGCGTGACGTCGTCAGACAGGCGGGCAGGGGTAATCTCCTGGACCTGGCCGTTATACTTGGCATCGTAGTCGAAGAACTCGTTGCTGGTCACCACCTCGGTGGCAGGCAGCACGACGGACTTCTCGCGGGTCTTGTAGACGCCGATGGAAATCTCAGTGCCGTCCAGGAACTGCTCGACCATGATTTCGTCGCTCTCCATCATGGCCTTGCGGATGGCGGGAGCCAGCTGGTCCTTGTTCTTGACCTTCGACACGCCGAACGAGCTGCCGTCGGCTGCCGGCTTGACGAAGCAGGGCATGCCGATGCGGCGCTCTATCTCGTCATCGCTGACCAGCTGCTCGTAGCCCTGACGAATGAGCAGCGAGTCGGCCACGGCCACGCCGTAGCCGCGCAGATACTGGTTGAGCACGAACTTGTCGAAAGTCATGGCCTCAACCAGTACGCCGCTTGTGGAGTAAGGGATGCCTATCAGGTCGAAGTAGCCCTGCAGGATGCCGTTCTCGCCCGGCGTGCCATGGATGGTGATATAGGCATAGTCGAACCATGTGACCTGACCGTCCTCGACGAACGAGAAGTCGTTGCGGTCGATGCGTGCCGTGATGCCCCCAGGCAGTTCCACGTGCCAGTCCAGGCCCTTGATGTCGACGATATAGACGTTGTAGCGTTCCTTGTCGAAGAACGAGTAGAGGCCCTGTGCCGAGCGCAGGGAAACGTCGTGTTCAGAAGAGTCGCCACCACAGACGATGGCAATGTTGCGTTTCAACTGTTTCATTATTTTAATTTACTATTTGACAATTTACTATTTGACAATTGATTGTTCTATTTTACCATTGATGTATTTTCGCCACTTGTCAATGAGCTGCTGCATGTCGTCGGCCAGCTCACTGGTAAAGTCCATCTGCTGGCGTGTCACGGGGTGGACAAAGCCCAGCGTCCGGGCATGCAGCGCCTGACGCGGGCAGAGCTTCAGGCAGTTCTGGATATAGGCTTTGTACGATGCCGTACGCTCGCCACGCAGAATTTCCATACCGCCGTAGCGCTCGTCGGCAAACAGCGGGTGGCCGATGTGCTTCATGTGGGCACGAATCTGATGGGTGCGTCCCGTCTCCAGGCGGCACTCGACCAGCGTGGTATAACCATAGCGCTCCAACACGCGATAGTGGGTGACGGCACTCTTGCCCGTCTCGGAACCGGGGGGGAACACCGCCATGCGCTGGCGGTCCTTGGGGTCGCGCCCGATGTTGCCCTCGATGCGTCCGGCATCCTCGCTGAAGTTTCCCCACACCAGGGCGACATAGCTGCGATGGGTGTCGTGGTTGAAGAACTGGGCGCCCAGCTCCGTCTTGGCCTCGGGCGTCTTGGCAACGACCAGCAAGCCACTGGTGTCCTTGTCGATGCGGTGGACCAGTCCCACGCTGGGGTCGTTAGGGTCATAGGTCGGCAGATGGCGCAGATGCCAGGCAACGGCGTTGACCAGCGTGCCGTGGAAATTGCCCACGCCCGGATGGACCACCATGCCGGCAGGCTTGTTGATGACCATCAGCTGAGCGTCCTCGTACACCACGTCCAAGGGGATGTCCTCCGGCTCGATGGTGGTATCGTAGTGAGGGCGGTCGAGCATCAGGGTGATGACATCGCCCGGCCGTACCTTATAATTACTCTTGACAGGCTGGCCGTTGACCTGGACAAAGCCGGCATCGGCCGCCTTCTGAATGCGGTTGCGCGACGAATGCTGCACATGCTCAGCCATGTACTTGTCAATACGTACCGGCTCCTGGCCGCGGTCCACCTCCATGCGCAAGTGCTCATAGAGCTGGCCGGCGGCATCAGTCGATGCATCTACATCGTCCAGAAGGTCAATATCATCCAATTCGTCCGTCATCACTCTCCTACTACGTTTTTATCAGAAACTTCAGGTCCCGTCACCTCCTCGAAATCGTCGACATCGACGCCGGCAGGCGTATAGCCGCCGCTGTCAGCATCCAGGTAGTCGATGTCGGCAGTATCGTCGTACCTACCGCTACCGACCATCAGCGTCAGCGGATGGTCAATAGGAATACGGTCGCCGTTTGACACGCGGCGCCCGCGACAGATGATGCCGTACACCCAGTCCTTCTCGCCCGTTACATACTGAGTCGGCTGCAGGCGGAAACCCATAGCCGTCAGCTTAGCCTCGGCCTCGCGAAGGCTGCTATTATCGACGATGTCAGGAATGGCAAAGGTCGGCGACGAGGGCGAGTTCACCGTGACATAAATGGTATGTCCCTGCTTCACCTTCTGACCGCCACCCGGCGTCTGGGCAAGAATACAGTTGGCGGGCAGGGCCTTGTTATAGCCGGAATCGCTGACCACAATGCCCAGCCCCTTGTCCTCCAACATCACATAAGCCTTGTCGTAGCGCATGCCCTGCAGTTCGGGCACCACAATGCCCTCACCATGATGCGTATAGACGTCCAGCCCGTAGCTGACGCCAAAGCATAGCAGCACGACCACCACCGCCATGGCCAGCAGGTTCAACAGCACGATGCGACTGCACACTTTCTTGAAGAAATCCTTAACGTTCATGCAACAATAATATGAATTGTGGAGCAAAAGTACAAAGAAATATTGAGACAACAAAAAAATTGGGTATATTTCTTAGAAAATACACCCAATTCTTATCGGTAACACGTCGGCATTACTTTCCGTGATGCTCGTCAGAGACTGTTAACTTCTTACGGCCCTTTGCGCGGCGAGAAGCCAGAACGCGGCGACCATTCTTTGTTGCCATGCGCTCGCGGAAACCATGCTTGTTGACGCGGCGACGATTGTGCGGCTGAAATGTTCTTTTCATTGTTCTATTTTTAATTTAATTTATTGTAATTCGACGATTCGGGCTGCAAAATTACAACTTTTAATGAAGAATGAAGAATGAAGAATGAAGAATTTGCTCCCGTACGGGCAATATTTAACGTTTTTTGGCTGTTTCGGACTATGATTCTTCATTTTCCTTCGTACCTTTGAAGCCCTTCGAAGGAACTTTCGCTCGAAAACAAAAAGAAAAACGCGTTTTTCTTTTGTGTTTTGCTCACTTATTCGTACCTTTTTGCTATGCAAGAAGGTACTGACGTTCGAAAACAAAAAGAAAAACGCGTTTTTCTTTTGTGTTTTGCTCACTTATTCGTACCTTTGCACCCGCAAATGACACATTATCTATAATAATAGCATATTTTTTATGATTAATTCACAAGACATCAAGAAGGGAACCGCCATCCGTATGGACGGTGCCATTTGGGTTTGCATTGACTTCCAGCATCGTAAGCCCGGTAAGGGAAACACTATCATGAACATCAAGCTGAAGAACGTGACGGACGGTCGCGTGCTGGAGCGTCGCTACAACATCGGTGAGAAACTGGAGGACGTGGTCATTGAGCACCGTGACTATCAGTATCTCTACGAGGACCAGGAGGGTCGTATCTTCATGAATCAGGAAACCTTCGAGCAGATTCCCATTGCCAACGACCTCGTTATCGGTCATGAGTTCATGAAGGAAGGCGACGTGGTATCTGTCGTCAGCGACACCACGGACGGCACAGTGCTCTTTGCCGAGATGCCTGTCAAGACCATCCTGCGCGTCACCCACTCGGAGCCCGGCATCAAGGGCGACACCGCCACCAACACCCTGAAGCCCGCCACGCTCGAGACTGGTGTGGAGGTTCGCGTGCCCCTGTTCATCAACGAGGGCGACCTCATCCAGGTTGACACTCGCGACGGTTCCTATCTGGCTCGTGCTAAGGAATAAGAATGAAGTATTCGATTATCGTTCCCGTATACAATCGTCCTGACGAGGTCGATGAGCTGCTTGGGAGCCTTTGCTCCCAAACACTAAAAGATTTCGAGGTTGTCATTGTAGAGGACGGTTCACAAAAACCATGCAAGGATGTTTGCGACAAGTACGCAAGCATCCTTGATTTACATTATTACTATAAGGACAATAGCGGGCCTGGCCAAAGCCGCAACTACGGCGTGGAGCGGGCCCAAGGCGAATACGTCATCATCCTCGACTCTGACGTGGTACTGCCTGAAAACTATCTGGAAGCTACCGACGCCTCGCTCACATCAGCCATCAGCCATCAGCCATCAGTCGTCGTTGCCTGGGGCGGCCCTGATGCTGCCCACCCTGCATTCACGCCAGTGCAGAAAGCCATTTCCTACAGCATGACCAGCTTTTTCACCACGGGTGGCATACGTGGCGGGAAGACGAAGCTCGACAAATTCTATCCACGCTCATTCAATATGGGCATACGCCGCGACATCTACCTGCAGTTAGGCGGTTTTTCGAAAATGCGATTCGGCGAGGACATTGACTTCAGCTATCGCATCGTGGAGGCGGGCTTTAGGCCCCGGCTCTTTCCCGATGCCTGGGTGTGGCACAAGCGCCGCACTGATTTCCGCAAGTTCTTCCGTCAGGTCTACAACAGCGGCATAGCCCGCATCAACCTGGAGAAGCGCCATCCCGGCACTATGAAACTCGTCCACCTGCTGCCTACCGTTTTCACCTTAGGCGTCATCGCTTGTCTGCTGTCCTTCGTCACGGGCGCCGCCCTGTTTGCCGAAGGCGAATGGCTCGACTACAACGGACTGCGCCCTACCGATGACATGCACCAGGGTGTCGGCTTCGTGCTCTGCATCATGGGCCTCATACCTCTTTTGTTATATAGCGGCCTCATCTTCATCGACAGCAGCATCCGCAATCGCAGCCTCTGGGTAGGACTGCTCTCGGTGCCGGCGGCCTTCACGCAGCTGACGGGCTACGGACTGGGATTCATAGAAGCCTGGTGGAAACGCAGTGTATTAGGGAAAGACGAGTTTACGGCTTTCGAAAAGAACTTCTACAAGTAATGGGCGACAAACTGACCATCGCACACTGGTCGGAGGATGACCAGCCGCGCGAAAAACTGCGCGACAAGGGGCCGCAGGCCCTGTCGAATGCCGAGCTGCTGGCCATTCTCATCGGGTCGGGAACGCCGGGGGTCAGTGCCGTTGAGCTGATGCAGCAAATCCTCAACGAATGCAACAACAACCTGAATACCCTTGGCAAGATGAGCATTCGCGAACTGACCAACCACAAGGGCATTGGCGAGGCCAAGGCCATCACTATCCTGGCAGCCTGCGAACTGGGCAAGCGCCGCCAGCTGGAAGCGGCTGAGGTACGCCCGGACACGGGCACAGCCACCCGTATCTACAACCACATGCACCCCATCCTGCAGGATGTCGACGTTGAGGAGTTCTGGATTCTGCTGATGAACCAGAACTACCGGCTCATCAAAAAGACGCGGATAGCCCGTGGCGGCATCAGCGAGGTGAGTGTCGACATCCGTATCATTATCCGCGAGGCCGTACTGGCCAACGCTACCATGCTGGCCGTCTGTCATAACCATCCGTCAGGCAGTCTGAGACCCAGCCGCATGGACGACGACCTCACGCATGCCATACAAAACGCCTGCAAACTCATGCGCATCCACTTCCTGGACCA
Source organism: Prevotella sp. UBA3757 (assembly GCA_002371715.1). Taxonomy (GTDB): domain Bacteria; phylum Bacteroidota; class Bacteroidia; order Bacteroidales; family Bacteroidaceae; genus Prevotella. The sequence goes on along the minus strand of DFGF01000047.1, from coordinate 21,995 downwards.
CGTCATCGTGACCGACGGAGCCTACTACAGCTATCACGAAGAGGGCAGACTCTGAAAGCCGCCCCCACCCTATCGGGCTTGTTGTCACTTACCAAACAGCCTTGAGGCGATGGAGTTACTTACCAGACAGCCTTGAGGCGATGGAGCATAGTGGTGCTCTCACCACAAGAACCTGTATGCTGGATATGGATGCCGCCAAAGGGATTGGCTTCAACACGGGCCTGGAGATGGACCTCGTGGGGCAATGCGGAATCGGCGGGCCGAGGCGTTGCTGTGGTCACGTCTGCCGACAGCAGGCCATCAGTAAACTGCAGGGAAATCGTGCAGTTCGTACGATAACACGTTGACGAAACCGGCTCGGTCAGAGGGGTCGTCTTGCCACGGTCATAACGTACAAGGTAGAAATCGACAGCCTTGGCATGTTTCGTCGTACGGATGATACGAAGGCCATAGCCCGTAAGTGTCTCGGTATCGAATTTCAGACAGACATCCAAGTACTGGCCGGTAGCCGAGCCAAAACCCTGCCCCGCCGTCTTGGTGGGGTCAACGAAGAGCGTGAGCGACATGTTGTCGTAGGTACGCTTGACCGCCGTATACATCAGCCGGGCACCACGCTGGGCTTGTAAGAGTCCCGTCCCAACGGCACCGTTGAAGCCCTCGCCGTATTCCCACATAGGCTCCTGACGACGGAATGCCCAATCATATTCTGACGTGTCAGAGGGCTTGTAGCCGTCAACCGTCCACAGCCCTTCGGCTACCACTGGCTGCCAGTGGCAATAGAACTGGCTGAAATCTGTTTCCAGCGTATGGCAGCGTGGCGCACGCTTGACTTTTATCTCGGCAGAGACGGGTTGTCCGTAGTCGCTGCGCTGGTGTTTGGGCATGATGACAGCCTTCACCGTATGATGATTGTAGGACTCGTCAATCGTCAGGGTGCTGGCAGGGGAAAGATGGCTGGTGGCCACAGGGATACCATCGCGATACCAGGTGACGCGAGATTCGTCGCGCCTGCCTTGCAGGGCAAGTGCATACTCTAACGTCAGCTGGGCGCCACGCTGGACGATTCGCGGTTTCTTGACGAGTGCCGGGGCCTCCAGCATGGAGGGCTTTACCGTGATATGGCACGCCGCCTCACGGCCGTCAGCAGCTGTTGCGACGACACAGAAGTCAACACGCTCGTCGGAATAGTTGGTTGGGACAACTTTTACCCTACCATCACTCATGGGCACCAACTTCGCATACGCTTCGAAACCTTGCTGCACGCTCCAGCCAACCTGTCCGTCCGACGACAGGAGTAGCGTATCAAGTCCCGTCAGGAGCGTAGCATCCTGCTTGCTGACAGACAGGAACGGTACCGTGGCCATTCCCGCGTTGAGGAATGCAGGCGACAACGTGTTCTGCGGCTGACGGTTGCCAATGACATAAGGACGCCCGTTCAGCGTAAAATTCTTCTGATAGCAGCGAAGCCAAGGTTGCGGATAGGCCGTCCAACCGATATACACGCTGTCTGACGGGGCATGGTAGCGGCAGTCAATGACGGTAACAGGACCTCCCTGCTTACAGAAAAACATCTCACGATTCGCGCCCATCACGTTGAAATCGCAGTCAATGAACATCGCCCCGGCACCGAAAGTACTCCAGAAAGGCTTCTGACCATAGAGGTCAAAATGGCAACGGCGGTAAATGGCCGTCCCGTTCAGGGCATCGTCGGTACACTCGAAATGGCAGTCCTCATAACAGGAATAGCGTGCCCCGTTGAGGGGATTGAGATTCAGGCGACTGATAAAACGGACGTTTTTGGCTAACAGGCTATCACCATGCACATAGCCGACATGCGCCTGGGTGATTGCTGCTGAACGCTTTGCCCGATTTAGACGGGGGTTACGCGGATAGACCAAGTCGACATTACAATAGTTGCCCATGGTCAGGTTCTCGACCTTCAGCGTACCGCACCAGAAGTCGAACATGGTAAAGTTGCCGACGGCCCCTTGCGTCTGCCCACGACGACTGGCCAGGACGACATCCTCCGGGCGTTCACACAACCCGATAAGTCGGAGACTTTTAGTTCGGACAACCATTCCGAACGGGCCGCGACCATCCTGGGGCACTTTGACGGTAGCATCGTCAGGGTCGTCAATCCAATAAACGCCCGGCTTGACATATACGACAGTGCTATCCTGCAGGTGGTCAACGGCTTCCTGAAAAGTGCGGAACGTGTAAGGGGTGTATGAAGAAGCCTCCATGTCCACCATGATGTGATGCCGGTCCAGGCTTTGAGCCAAGACCATGAGAGGCAGAGTTGCCAACAACAGCGACAGGAGACGCATAGGCGGACCGTTTAGTCTTTGTACTTGTAGATGAGCTTGTTGGCGCCTGAAGTAATCTCCAATTCATCACGGTGCTCCTTGATAAAGGAGTCGATATGGCGCCTGCGCTTATCCTCCAGAATTTCGTCGACGGCAATCAATATGCCCGTCTCTTCGACATCGCCGAATCCATAGTTGATAGCAGTTCCAAACAATTTCATCGTAGGCGAAAGACCCATATACGCATTGACAAGCGGCGGAATATTATAACCCATTTTACGGATTTCACGGTTCAGGACGAGGTAGTCGTCCCTGAAAGTCTTACCGCAGAACAAGGCATCCAATTCCTTGACATCAGTCTCCAACTCCAGCGGTTTCAACGGGATTATCAGGTTCTCCTTATCATCAAAATGCTTCTTCAGGAAATAGAGAATCATGTCACGGCCCTTACGGATATACGAGGGGTACATCGTCATCTTGCCAAAATAATAGCGGACGTTAGGCCGAATCACCGTCAGCGCACCCAAACCATCCCAGAGATTGTCAAGGGCGAAAAGGCTTTTTGCACCCATCCGCGACGACTGGTAAGGCAGGCTTACGAAGGAACGCCCCAGCTCTACGGTATAAGGAGCATATTCCGTCAGAAATTTCTCAGAGAAGTGGAACATGTGGCTGGTAGCCAGAATAGGCTGTCCTTTCGCGTCGTACTGCCAGTCTGTTCCAAGCAAATAGCGATAGCCCCCGATAATCTCCCCCTCATCAGGATTCCATACAATTAATTGTTTATAGCAATTATCGCAGGTATCAAACTCATCGATGTCCATCTCCTTGCCCGTACCTCCACCTGCCTCGCGAAAGACGATTTCTCGCAGTCGGCCTATCTCCTGCATCACATGAGGTGCGTTATGCGCCGTAATGATGTAGATCTCGTTATGACTCTTATTCGTCATACGAAGCTGCTTGTCGGGTGTCAGTTCGCTCTTGAGTACTTCCTTACTGATGGGCTGAATGATGGGCTGTTCCATATTAGGGTTTGGAGATTAGATATTTGACTTTTAGAAATTAGAGGGAATATACTTGGTCTTGCACAAATTGTGCCCATTCCAACGGCGTTTTACTCTTGTCAAAAGTCTGCCAGGGTATGGGCTTGCCAATCTTTACTTCAAAGGTTTTGCCGACATTCTTGTACATTTCGTCGACCAGGAAAAGCATGGCCAGATTGAAGGGCAGGAAACGGTCGCTGAAATTTGCCAACCGATAGAAGAACCTGGAATTCTGCCCGCTGAAATGTATGGGGACAATATCTCGCTGATACTCCACGCTTTTCACTATGAACGTCTTCGTCCAGGGTATGTCACGGATGACGCCGTCCCGCTTGCGGGAGCAGATGCCGGCAGGATACATCAGCATGTGGCAGTCACTCTCAAATCCGGCCTTCACCATGGCAGGGAAGTTACGGCTCTGCTTGCCTGTCTTATTGATAGGAATACACAGCGGAGCCAAACCCGGAAGATTCATCAGCAGGTCGTTGACCAGATAGCGGAACCGCGAGTCGTAATGACGACCAATGATGGCTCCAAGAGCCACCCCGTCTTCACCGCCCAACGGATGGTTAGAAACAAAGGTGTAAAGTCGGCCATCCTGCGGATCCGGCAGGTTTTCCTTGCCCTTGACCACAAGCGTCATCCGTAAATACTGAACGCACGCCTCAAGCCATTCTGTGCCCACCTTGTCGCGAGAATCCCACAGGAACTTATTTACCTCGTCCTGATGAGCTATCCGCTTGAGCCACGACACAAGAAAACCTGGCACCCATTTTGCCTTCTTTCCCAGCTTGCCTTTCAAGATACTGTCAATATCTATTGTCTGTTCTGAAATTTGCCCCATGTCTCTCTCAAATGTTTCGTAACAACGTGCAAAGGTAATCATTTTATTTTGTAATTCTTGCACTTTTTATCATAAAATGTGCAAAAAAAGTAAAACCGACATCATCCGGAAAAAAGACTTCTCGGAAAGTGCAATCGTGCCCCACTAATGTAACAAAATCACAAACGCTTGTTTTTCAGTTGGTTAAATGTACCCTGATAACTTTTTTGATTTAAATCATCAAAAAAAGTGGAGAATTGTGGGGAATTGTGGGGGAAAATGATTACCTTTGCACCCGAAGTATAAATTATAAGTAAGTACGCATGCGTTTTTTAGGTAACATAGAGGCAAAAACCGACGCTAAAGGTCGCGCATTCCTGCCTGCAGCATTCAGAAAAGTGCTGCAGACGGGCAACGAGGAGCGTCTGGTGTTGCGCAAGGACGTGTTCCAGCCCTGCCTGGTGCTCTATCCTGAAAGCGTGTGGAACGAGCAAATGGACCTGATGCGCTCACGACTGAACCGTTGGAACCGTAAGCAGCAGCAGGTTTTCCGCCAGTTTGTCAGTGAGGTGGAACTGCTGACCCTCGACGGCAATGGCCGTTTCCTGATACCAAAGCGCTACCAGCGGATGGCCGAGATAGAACAAGACATCAAATTTGTCGGCATGGGTGACACTATAGAAATATGGAGCAACAGGAAGGCTGACGAACAGCAGATGGCTCCGGAAGACTTCGAAGCCGCCCTGGAAGAGCTGATGGGCGGAGGAGGCTGCGCCGGACAGGAAGAGGGAGAAACAACAAGAACAGATGATTAACATTGTAGAGACATATCACGTTCCTGTTCTCCTCAAGGAGAGCGTCGACGGGCTGGCTATCCAGCCCGACGGCATTTACGTTGACGCCACTTTTGGCGGTGGCGGTCATTCACGCGAAATACTGTCACGGCTGGGCAAGAAGGGCCGCCTCTACAGCTTCGACCAGGATGCCGATGCAGAGAAAAACATCATCGCTGATGATAGATTTGTCTTCGTGCGCAGCAACTTTAGATATGTCACGCAGTGGATGCGCTACTACCAGATAGAGAGAATAGACGGCCTGCTGGCCGACTTAGGCGTATCGAGCCACCATTTCGACGACGAGACACGCGGCTTCTCGTTCCGTTTCGATGCTCCGCTCGACATGCGCATGAACAAACGTGCCGGACAGACGGCAGCAGACATCATCAACGACTACACAGAGGAACAGCTCGCCGACGTGCTCTATCTCTACGGGGAACTGAAGAATGCGCGCCACCTGGCCAAGTGCATCGTAAGCGCACGCAACCAGCAGAACATCGTTACCACACGCGACCTGATGACTGCGCTGAAGATACCGTCAACGACGGAGAACGGCCAATGGTCCGTAGCAAGCGGCCAATGGAAAAAAGACCTGGCACGCCTTTACCAGGCCCTGCGCATCGAGGTGAACCACGAGATGGACGCCCTGCGCGACATGCTTCGCGGAGCCACCACGCTGTTAGGCGAGGGGGGCAGGCTCAGCATCATCACCTACCACTCGCTGGAAGACCGCATTGTCAAGAATGTGATGAAGGCCGGTAATGCGGAAGGAAGGATTGCCCAAGACTTCTATGGCCGCATCAGTTCCCCATACCGCATGGTGGTCAAGATGGTGACGCCGGATGCTGACGAGCAGGAACGCAATCCGCGGAGCCGGAGCGCGAAATTGAGAATTGCAGAAAAGATATAATAGTAGAGAAGATGAAGAAAGACGACAAGACAGCAACTGCTGACGCCATCCAAATTGACCTGACAGACATCCGGGAAAAGGATGTCACAGGCGACTCTGCTGCTGACGAAAAGGCGAAGAAAGACGAAGAAGCAGTAGAGAAAGCCGAGGAGAAGATCAAGGAGACGATTGAAAAAATCAAGCAGACAGCCAGCGAAGAAGACCCGCGTCCGTCGAGTCAGCTGAAGCTGCGCACTATACTGGGTGGCGACTTGCTTACGACCCAGATGGTACGCTCGCAGATATGGCTGTTCATCATGATTGCCGCATTCAGTCTTGTCTATGTGGCCTTCCGCTACCAGTGCCAGCAGGATATGATTACCATTGACAAGTTGGAATCGAAACTGAAGGACGCCAAGTTCAAGGCCTTGTCCGCCAGTAGTACGCTGACGGCCAAGAGCCGCGAGAGCCACGTGCTTGAAATGCTGAAACAGAACAAGGACTCGCTGCTCCATCAGGCAGACCAGCCACCTTATATAATAGAAGTACCGGAATGAGCAGGTTTAACAACAATCAGGTCATGCCGCGCTACATGATTATCGCCGTAGTGCTGACGCTCATCGGAATTGCCATCATCGGCAAGGCCCTCTACATCATGACTGCCAAGAAGCAGTACTGGACGGAGGTGGCCGACCGTCTGAAGCGCGACTCGGTGAGCGTCAAGCCCATGCGTGGTAATATCCTGAGCTGTGACGGACAGCTGATGGCTACGTCCATCCCGGAATACAAGATATTCATGGATTTCCAGGCAGCAGCCTTCGTCGATGGCGACTCTCTATGGCTTGACAAGGTCGACAGCATCTGCGAGGGACTGAACAAGGTGTTCCCCACCATTTCAGCCCACGAATTCAAAATCTGGCTGGAGACTGGCAAGCATAAGGTCAACAAGAACGGTTCCGTCGGTGCCCGCCACTGGCCCATCTGGCCCAGGCGCATCGATTACAACACCTATGTTGAGGTCAGCCAGTTGCCTTTCTTCAACATGCCTAAATACAAGAGCGGATTCCACACCGAGGAGTTCAATGCCCGCCGCCGTCCGTTCGGGTCATTGGCATTGCGCACGGTAGGCGGCATGTTCGGTGCCAAGGACTCGGCCTACTACGGCCTGGAACTGTCGTACGACAGCCTGCTGCGCGGCACGCCGGGCATCACCGGCCGTCGTAAGATACTGAACCGATACATGAACATTCCCGTCACACTGCCCATTGACGGATGCGACATCGTGACCACGATAGACGTCAACATGCAGGACCTGGCCGAGCGCTCACTGCTCGACATGCTGAAGAATCCGCAGGTCAACGGCGAGATGGGCGTTGCCATTCTGATGGAAGTAAATACCGGTGACATCAAGGCCATTGTCAACATGATTAAAAACAAGGACGGGCAGTACGTCGAGGCCGTCAATTCTGCGATCAGCTACCGATGCGAGCCCGGCTCCGTCTTCAAGGTTGCCTCATTCTTGGTAGCCCTTGATGATGGTGTCGTGGATACCAGCTATGTCATCCATACTGGCAGTGGCGTGGAGATGATGCACGGCAGACCGATGAAGGACCACAACTGGCGTCGGGGCGGTTATGGCGACATCAACGTGGCCAGGGCCCTGGAAGTCAGTTCGAATATTGGTGTCAGCCACGTGATAGACAAGTATTATGGCAAGGAGCCCGAGCGCTACGTCAAGGGACTCTACCGCGTCGGTATTCATGAAGACCTGAAGTTGCCGTTAGTAGGCTACCTGCCCCCACGCATCCGCATGCCTGAGAGGAACCAGCGCGGACAATACACCAACTGGAGCAAGACGGCACTGCCGTGGATGTCGATAGGCTACGAGACACAGATTGCACCTATTAACACGGTGACGTTCTACAATGCCATTGCCAACAATGGTAAGATGATGCGTCCGCGCTTTGTAAAGAAAGTGATGAAAAACGGCGAGACGATAGCAGAATACCCGCCACAGGTCATCAAGGAACGCATTGCCAAGCCGCAAGCCATCAAGACCATGCAAACCATCCTTGAACACGTCGTCAGCCAAGGACTGGGCCGGAAGGCCGGCTCCCCATTGTTTAAGGTGGCGGGAAAGACCGGTACTGCCCAGGTTGCCGACCAGTATGGCGGCTATCATTCAGGCATCACCCGCTATTGGTTGTCGTTTGCAGGCTTCTTCCCTGCCGACGAACCGCGGTACTCTTGTATCGTATGTATCAAGAAGTCCGGACTGCCAGCGTCTGGCGGCGGTATGAGCGGCGTCGTATTCCATCATATTGCTGAAGGCGTCATGGCCCGTTACCTGAAGTTGAGCGTCGACGATGCCCAGGACGAGAACTCCGTCATCATCCCCGACGTGAAGATTGGCAATGCCGATGCTTCGAATATCGTCCTTAGCCAGCTGGGTATTGACAAGCGTGAACAACACCAGAAGAGCCCATACAATTTAGCAGTTGCCCCAGACGTCACCGGCATGGGTGCCCGCGATGCCGTCTACGAGATGGAGCGGCGCGGGGTAAAGGTCAGACTACACGGCCGCGGCAAGGTGAAACGCCAGAGTCTGCCGGCCGGCAAGACCATCGCTGACGGTGACATGTGCGAACTGACTCTGGAATAAAGGGTGAGAGAGAGATTAGAACAACAAAGACAAAGAAATAAATATAATAAGGTATATGAAACTAAACAAGCTGTTGCAACACGTCAACCCCGTCGCCATCATCGGCGACAGTGAGGCGGAGATTACAGGCGTGAACATCGACTCACGCCGGATTGAAAGTGGACACCTTTTTGTAGCCATCAAAGGAACACAGACGGACGGTCACCGCTTCATCCCGAAAGCAATAGAGTTGGGGGCCAAGGCCATACTGTGCGAAGACCTGCCTGACGAGGAGACGGTCAAGGCCAGTGGTGTGACCTACGTTCAGGTAGCATCGACCGAAGATGCCGTTGGGCCGGTAGCTACCGCCTTCTACGGCGAACCATCGCAGAAGCTGAAGCTTGTAGGCGTGACGGGCACCAATGGCAAGACCACCATTGCCACCTTATTATATAATATGTTCCGCAAGTTTGGCCACAAGTGCGGTCTGCTGTCCACCGTCTGCAATTACATTGACGGCGAGGCACTGCCTGCCGACCATACTACCCCCGACCCCATCGAGCTCAACAAGCTGTTGGCCCGCATGGTAGAGGCAGGGTGCGAATATGCCTTCATGGAATGTTCCAGCCATGCCATCGCGCAAAAGCGTATTGGTGGCCTGACCTTTGCCGGAGGTCTGTTCACCAACCTGACGCGTGACCATCTGGACTATCATAAAACCTTCGAGAACTATCGTGATGCCAAGAAGGCCTTCTTCGACGGACTGCCCAAGAGCGCCTTTGCCATTACCAATGCCGACGACAAGAACGGCAGCGTCATGGTCCAGAACTGCAAGGCAACGGTCAAGACCTACAGCACGCGCTCCATGGCCGATTTCCGTGCGCGCATCATAGAATGCCACTTCGAGGGCATGTATCTGGAGATTGACGGTCGCGAGGTGGGTGTGCAGTTTATCGGGAAGTTTAATGTAAGTAACCTGCTGGCTGTCTATGGAGCCGCCATCATGCTGGGCAAGAAACCTGAAGACATTCTCGTAGTACTCAGCACGCTTAAGAGTGTGGCAGGCCGACTGGAGCCCATCCGCTCTGCGGACGGCGTGACGGCCATCGTCGACTACGCTCATACGCCGGACGCTTTGGAAAATGTGCTGAATGCCATTCATGAGGTATTGGACGGCAAGGGCGGACAAGTCATTACCGTCTGCGGCGCAGGTGGAAACCGCGACAAGGGCAAGCGGCCGCTGATGGCCCAGGAAGCCGTCAAGCAGAGCGACCGCGTCATCATCACCTCCGACAACCCCCGTTTCGAGGAACCGCAGGACATCATCAACGACATGCTGGCCGGTCTTGACCAGAAGCAGATGAAGAAAGTGGTCAGCATCACTGACCGCCGCGAAGCCATCAAGACAGCATGTATGCTGGCTCAGAGGGGTGACGTTATTCTCATAGCAGGCAAGGGTCATGAAGACTATCAGGAGATAAAGGGCGTCAAGCACCACTTTGACGACCGTGAGGTGGTCCGCGACATCTTTGGACTATCGAAATAAGAGAACATCAAGAGAACGAAACACCGGACAATTATGCTATACTACATTTTCAGGTATTTAGAGCAGTACAATATACCAGGTGCACACATCTGGTCGTACATCTCGTTCCGCTCGCTGTTGGCGCTCATCATATCGCTACTGGTTTCGGCATGGTTCGGCCAGTATTTCATCAAGTGGATGAAGCGCCGCAACATCTCTGAGACGGCGCGCGACCCCAGCATCGACCCCTTTGGAGTGGAAAAGAAAGGCGTGCCCACCATGGGTGGCATCATCATCATCGTCTCGATACTGGTTCCCGTCCTGCTGTTAGGCCGCATGCGCAACATCTACCTGCTGCTGATGATTGTCACGACCGTCTGGCTGGGCTTCCTCGGCTTTATGGACGACTATATCAAGATTTTCCGCAAGAACAAGGACGGTCTGAAGGGCATCTACAAAATTATCGGCCAGGTATCGATAGGCTTTATCGTCGGCATAACACTATGGCTCAGCCCGGATGCCGTAGTACGCGAGAACATCTCGGAGACGCGCCAGAACCAGGAAATCGTGGTGAAGCATAAATCCGAGGCTGTCAAGTCACTACAGACCACCATCCCGTTTATCAAGAACCACAACCTCAACTACTCTGAAGTGATGGGATTCTTGGGAAAATATAAAGTCGCCGCCGGCTGGGTGCTGTTTGTGCTGATGACCATCCTCGTCGTGACAGCCGTCTCGAATGGAGCCAACCTCAACGATGGCATGGACGGTATGTGTGCCGGCAACTCAGCCATCATCGGCATTGCCCTGCTGCTCTTTGCCTATGTCTCGTCGCATATCGTCTATGCGGCCTACTTCGACATCATGTATATCCCGCACTCTGAGGAGTTGGTGGTCTTCCTGTCGGCATTCATCGGCGCTATGATTGGCTTCCTGTGGTACAATGCCTTCCCGGCCCAGGTGTTTATGGGCGATACCGGCTCGCTGGCCATTGGCGGCATCATCGGCGTCTGCGCCATCATCATCCATAAGGAACTGATGCTGCCCATTCTTTGCGGCATCTTCTTCATCGAGAGTCTCAGCGTGATTGTCCAAACCCAGTGGTTTAAGATTCAGAAGCGTAAGGGTCGTCGCGTGCGCGTGTTCCGAGCCACGCCTATCCACGATAATTTCCGGCGTCTGGACTCACAGCTCGACCCTACCAGCACCTACATTCTGCGCGGGTGGCCCAAGCGCCAGTTCCACGAATCGAAAATCACGTTCCGCTTCTGGATTGTGACCATCATCTTGGCAGCATTGACAATAATAACATTGAAAGTAAGATAAAACAGTGAGATATGAGTAAGATTGCTATATTAGGAGCCGGCGAGAGCGGCGCAGGAGCCGCCGTACTGGCCAAGAAGGAGGGCTTTGAGGTGTTCGTCAGCGACATGTCGAAGATTAACGACAAATATAAGAAGCTGATGGACGACCACCACATCACGTGGGAGGAGGGCCACCATAGTGAGGAGAAGATTCTGGATGCCGACGAGGTCATCAAGAGTCCCGGCATTCCCGATACTGCACCCATGATACAGAAAATCAAGGAGAAGGGCATACACATCATCAGCGAGATTGAGTTTGCCGGACGCTACACCGACTCCAAGATGATCTGCATCACCGGCTCTAACGGCAAGACCACGACCACGAGCCTCATCTACCATATTTTCAAGGCCGCTGGCTACGATGCCGGCCTGGCCGGCAACATCGGCAACTCGCTGGCGCTGCAGGTGGCTGAGGACCCGCATGAGTACTACATCATCGAACTGTCGTCATTCCAGCTCGACAACATGTATGACTTCCGCGCCAATATTGCCATTCTGCTGAACATCACGCCCGACCATCTGGACCGCTACGACTTCAAGATGCAGAACTACGTTGACGCAAAGATGCGCATCATCCAGAACCAGACACCTCAGGATGCTTTCATCTACTGGAACGACGACCCCGTCATCAAAAAGGAGTTGGACAAGTATAACATCAAGGCCATCCAGTACCCCTTCTCCGAACTGAAGGAGAAAGGCAGTATCGGATATATCGAGGAAGGACAGTACAAGATTGAACAGCCCGAGCCTTTCAACATGGAACAAGAGGCACTGAGCCTGACGGGCAAGCATAACATCTACAACTCGCTGGCCGCAGGCATCGCCTCCAACGTAGCCGGCATCAAGAAGGAGGTCATCCGGCAGTCGCTGAGCGACTTCCCCGGTGTAGAGCACAGGTTAGAGAAAGTGTGCACGGTGCGCGGTGTGCACTACGTCAACGACTCGAAGGCCACCAATGTGGACGCCTGCTGGTACGCTCTGGAGAGCATGAAGAACAAGACCATCCTCATCATCGGCGGCAAGGACAAGGGCAACGACTATGCACCCATCATCCCGCTGGTCAAGGAGAAGTGCGCCGGACTGGTGTATCTCGGCGCTGACAACCAGAAACTCCACGATAACTTCGACGCGCTGGGTATTCCCGTCCGCGACACCCACTCGATGAAAGAATGTGTAGCAGCCTGCTACGAACTGGCCGAACCCGGCATGACGGTACTGCTCAGTCCCTGCTGTGCCTCCTTCGACCTGTTCAAGAACATGGAGGACCGTGGCGAACAGTTCAAGGAATTAGTCAGGAATCTATAATAAAACCGGAATACCCGGAATATCCGGCCCTACAACAACAATTATGAATAAGAAAATAGGCAATCTCTTTAAGGGCGACAAGGGCATCTGGATGGTGTTCTTCTTCCTCTGCATGATAAGTATCGTGGAAGTCTTCTCGGCTTCCAGCGGACTGACGTATAAGAGCCAGAACTACGTCGGCCCCATTGCCTATCACACGTTCACCATCTTCATCGGCGTGGTGGCTGCCATCGGCACACTCAATATTCCGTGCCGCTATTTCAAGCTACTGACTCCCTTCATGCTGCTAATTAGTGCACTCATGTTGCTGGTAGTTATGCTGGGTGGCGGCGAGAGTACCAACGACGCGTCACGCTGGATTCGCCTGGGACCGTTCACCATCCAACCCTCAGAGATAGCCAAGGGTACCATCGTGCTCACTGTAGCCCAGATTCTGGCAGCCATGCAGCGCGAGAACGGTGCCGACCGCAAGGCCTTCAAGTACATCCTCTGGTTCACCATCCCCGCCTGTCTGGCCATCGGCGTCGAGAACCTCTCTACGGCGGCGCTGCTCTTTGCCGTTGTATTCCTGATGATGTTCATTGGTCTGGTGCCTGCCCGTCAGTTGGCCAAGTTGTTTGGCATCATTGCCTTCATAGGCATCTTTGCCATATCCATGGTTATGCTCGTCGGCCACGACCCCTCGGCAGCCACTGCCGACCAGCAGGCCAAGACCGAGCAGGTGAAGGCTACTAAGAAGAAAAACAAGATTGAGAGACTGCTCCACCGTGCCGACACGTGGAAGGCGCGCATCCTGAACTTTGGCAAGGAGGACCCCACGCCCAAGGAGTACGACCTTGACAAGGACGCACAGGTGGCCCACGCCAACATCGCCATCGTCTCGAGCGGCATCTTGGGCAAAGGCCCTGGACAGAGCACCGAGCGCGACTTCCTGGCCCAGGCCTTCAGCGACTTCATCTTTGCCATTGTCATTGAGGAATTGGGCATCATGGGAGCCTTCGGAGTAGCTTTCCTCTACATCATCCTGCTATATCGCTGTGCACGTATAGCCAGCCGGTGTGAGAACAACTTCCCTGCCTTCCTGGTCATGGGTCTTGGACTACTGCTGGTCATCCAGGCCATATTCAATATGATGGTGGCCGTCGGGCTGGCGCCCGTCACCGGACAGCCGCTGCCCCTCATTTCAAAGGGTGGCACGTCTACCATCATCAACTGTGTCTACATCGGCGCCATCCTTAGCGTCAGCCGCTCGGCCAAGAAAAAGAAGGACTTCAAGGAGGATGCGGAATAAAGGCACGAAGTAGCTAAAAGAACGAAGAAGAACAAAGAAAAAAAACATCAAGCATCTATGGAAAAAAAGGAGTTGAGAGTCATTATCAGCGGAGGAGGCACAGGCGGCCACATCTTCCCGGCTGTGTCAATTGCCAATGCCATCAAGGCCTTGCGCCCCGATGCCAAGATTCTGTTTATCGGTGCCGAGGGCCGTATGGAGATGCAGCGCGTCCCTGCTGCCGGTTACGACATCAAGGGGTTGCCCATCCGCGGCTTCTTCCGCCCCCTGTGGAAACCGGCCAACATCGGCGTGGCCATCGACTACCTGAAGAGCAAGTGGATGGCAAAGAAGATTCTGCGCGAATTCCGCCCCCAGGTGGCTGTCGGCGTCGGCGGCTATGCCAGCAGCGCTGCCCTGGGTGCTGCCAACAGTATGGGCATCCCGACCCTGCTGCAGGAGCAGAACAGCTATGCCGGACTGGCCAACAAGACGCTGGCCCGCCAGGCCAGTAAGATTTGTGTGGCCTATGAGGGCATGGAACGCTTCTTCCCCGAAAAGAAAATCCTGCTGACGGGTAATCCCGTCCGCCAGCAGCTCCTTGACCAGGGCATCAGTCACGACGACGCGGTACGCTCGCTGGGATTCGACCCGCAACGGAAGACGGTGCTTATCGTCGGCGGCAGCTTAGGCGCACGCACGCTGAACGAGAGTGTGCTGGCACACCTTGACGACATCAAGTCGAGCGGCGTACAGTTTGTTTGGCAGACCGGCAAGTACTACAGCGCCGAAATCAGCGAGCGTATGAAAGGACACGACATTCCCAACCTGAAAGTGACCGACTTCATCAGCGACATGGCCGCCGCCTACCGTGCCGCCGACCTCGTGGTCAGCCGCGCCGGAGCTGGCAGCATCTCGGAGTTCTGCCTGCTGGGCAAGGCGGTCATACTCGTACCCAGCCCCAACGTGGCCGAAGACCACCAGACGAAGAATGCCCTGGCACTGGTCAGCAAGGAGGCCGCCCTCTACGTCAAGGATGCCGAAGCACCCAAACTGCTCCTGCCACTGGCCATCGACACCGTCCGCGACGATGACAAGCTCCGCAGCCTGAGCACCAATATCCTGAAGATGGCACTGCCGGACTCGGCAGACATCATTGCCAAAGAAGTCATAAAATTAGCAGAAAATGGAAAATAAGATAATCAAAGCAGTATATTTCATTGGAGCCGGCGGCATCGGAATGAGTGCCATCGCCCGCTATTTCATCAAGAAGGGGATGGTTGTTGCCGGCTACGACAAGACCCCCAGCACACTGACCCGCCAGCTGGAGCGCGAGGGCATGCTCATCCACTACGAGGAGAACGTTGACGAGATTCCCTTCGTCTGCCAGCAGAAGGAGTCCTGCCTGGTGGTCTACACGCCTGCCATTCCTGAGAGCCACAAGGAACTGCAGTACTTCCGCAAGAACGGTTTCGACATACAAAAGCGCGCCCAAGTGCTGGGCACGCTGACCCGCCAGCACAAGGGACTCTGCGTGGCCGGCACCCACGGCAAGACCACCACCAGCACCATGTGCGCCCACATCATGCACCAGAGCCATCTGGACTGCAACGCCTTCCTGGGCGGCATTTCCAAGAACTATGGTACCAACTACATCCTGTCCGACTCTGACTTCGTGGTCATCGAGGCCGACGAGTTCGACCGCTCGTTCCACTGGCTGTCGCCATACATGACCGTCATCACCTCGACCGACCCCGACCACCTCGACATCTACGGCACCAAGGAGGCCTACCTTGAGAGTTTCCGTCACTATACCGAACTCATCCAGCCTGACGGGGCGCTCATCATCCACCGCGACCTGGAGATGCAGGAAGCACTACCTGAGAGCGTGCGCCGTTATGACTACGCACTGACCGAGGGCGACTTCCACGCTGAGAATATCCGCATCGAGAACGGCGAGATAACGTTCGACTTCGTGTCGCCCATCGAGTCCGTCAGCGACATCCAGCTGGGCCAGCCCGTACCCATCAATATCGAGAACGGCATAGCCGCCATGGCCATGGCGCAGCTGGCAGGTTGCACGGCCAACGAATTGCGCATTGGCATGAAGACGTACGACGGCGTGGAACGACGCTTCGACTTCAAGATTAAGACACCACAGCTGGTGTTCCTCTCTGACTACGCCCACCATCCGAAGGAAATCCTGCAGAGTGCGCGGAGCATCCGTGAGCTGTATAAGGACCGCAAGATTACGGCCATCTTCCAGCCTCACCTTTACACCCGTACTCGCGACTTCTACCAGGACTTTGCCGACGCGCTGAGCCTGCTGGACGAGGTGATACTGACCGAAATCTATCCCGCCCGCGAAAAACCCATCGAGGGCGTAACGTCACAGCTCATCTACGACCGCCTGCGCCCAGGCATCGAGAAAAGTCTGATTTGCAAGGACGACGTGCTGCAACTGGTCAAGCACCGCGCGTTCGACGTACTCATCGTGCTGGGTGCCGGCGACCTGGACAACATGGTGCCGCAGATGACGCAGATACTGAAGGAAAAACTTAACACACAGCAGGCATGAACTGGAAGAAAATCGGCATCGTGACAGCCGACGTCATCTTAGGGACCTACCTGGTCCTGGCCGTCACGGCATTCAACTGCCCTGACGAGCAGGATGCCGTATGCCGCGACGTGAAGATTGACATCACCGACGCAGCAGGCAACGGCTTCCTCAACATCCACGACGTCAAGGCTCAGCTCCTGAATGCGAAAGTCTACCCTCTGGGCGACCGCATGAGCGACATCAGCACGCGCCAGATAGAAGAGACGCTACGGAAAAGCCCGCTGGTGGAGCAAGTGGAATGTTACAAGACGCAGACGGGCCGCGTCTTCATCAACCTCACGCAGCGAACGGCCGTCATGCGCATCATGGCCAACAACGGCGAGAGCTACTACATCGACAACAAGGGGGCTGTCATTCCCAGCGCCCACAACTCGTCGGACCTGATAGTGGCCACGGGCGACATCAGGCGCCACTACGCTCAGACCACACTGCGCGACGTGGGCATCAAACTGCTCAACGACCCGTTCTGGCACAACCAGGTCGAACAGCTCAACGTGCTCCACGACGGCTCCGTCGAACTGGTGCCGCGCGTGGGCGACCATGTCGTCTACCTCGGACAGCCCACCCACCTCGAAGAGAAATTGGCCCGACTGGTAAAGTTCTACCGCTACGGACTCTCCAAGGCCGGGTGGAACAAGTACGCCTACATCAATATGGAGTTCAGCAACCAGATTATCTGCAAAAAGGCAAAAAGAAGATAAGAATACGGGAAGACAAGAATACAAGAATAAAAACAATAACGACACATGGCAGCAAAGGAATTTATCGTAGCTATCGAACTCGGCTCATCCAAGATGACCGGTATCGCAGGGCGCAAGAATCTTGACGGCAGCATCCAGGTGCTGGCCTACGTCAAGGAGGACGCCACGGCATGCATCCGCAAGGGGTATGTCTACAACATTGACAAGACCGCACAAAGCATCACCAACATTGTCAGCAAGCTGGAAAGCCAGCTGAAGACCGCCATCACCCAGGTTTACGTGGGCGTGGGCGGCCAGTCTATCCGTTCCATCCGCAATGTCATCGCCAAGGACCTGCCCGGCGAGACGCAGGTCACCCAGGAAATGGTCATCGAACTGATGGATGCCAACCGCAACATGAAGTATCCCGATCAGGAGATTCTGGACGCTGCCGTCCAGGAGTACAGGGTCGACTCGCAGTTGCAGATTGACCCCGTCGGCGTCCAGTGCAGCCGCATCGAGGGCAACTTCCTCAACATCCTGCAGCGCAAGACGTTCTACAAGAACCTCAACAAGTGCTTCGAGACGGCAGGCATCCAGGTGGCCGAGATGTACCTCGCACCGCTGGCCCTGGCTGACAGCGTGCTGACCGAGACTGAGCGCCGCTCCGGCTGCGTGCTCGTAGACCTCGGCGCCGACACCACCACAGTCAACGTCTACTCGAAAAACATCCTGCGCCACCTCGCCGTCATTCCCCTTGGCTTCAACAATATCACCAAGGACATCGCCTCGCTCCAGATGGAGGAGTCCGACGCCGAGAAAATGATGATCAAGTATGCCACCGCCTACACCGAAAACAACGACATCGACAACAACATGAAGTACTCCATCGACCAGGATCGACAGGTCGAGGTGCGCAAGTTCATCGAGATTGTCGAGGGTCGACTCGAGGAAATCATTGCCAACGTCTGGTGTCAGGTGCCCGAGGAGTATATCGACAAACTGCTGGGCGGCATCATCCTCACCGGGGGCGGTTCGAACATGAAGAACATCGAGCGCGCCTTCCAGAACTACACCCATATCGACAAAATCCGCGTGGCCAAATTCGTCACACAGAGCATCACCAGCAGCATCAACGCCGCCACTGCCCACAACGGCATGATGAACACCGTGCTGGGACTGCTGGCCAAGGGTGACATCAACTGTGCAGGCAGAGAACTCAACTACACGGGCGACCTCTTCGAGCAACAGCAGAACCAGACGTCAGGAACAGCACCTGCAGCCACACCTGAGCGCCGTGCCCGCCAGGCCACTGAGACACCTGCCGGCGTGGTGCGTACCACCGAGGAAATCCGACGCGCCGAGGAGGAAGCCCAGCGCAAGAAGGAGGCCGAGGAGCGTGAGGCCCGCGAACGCGAGGAGGCCGAAGCCCGCGAGAAGGAACGCCAGCGCAAGGAGAACAGCAGGTGGCACAAACTGGGCCAGGGCGTCAAGAACTTCTTCACGCGGCTGGCCGATGACGAGGAATAGACATTGAACGTTGAACATTGAACGTTGAACATTGAGCATTGAACTTTGAACATTGAATACTAAACGGAAAAATTATTATGGATAATAACATACTGCTCGACTTTGGCGAGCCCACAAAAGAGAATAGCATCATCAAGGTCATCGGCGTAGGCGGCGGTGGCGGCAACGCCGTCAACCACATGTACCGCGAAGGCATCCACGACGTCAGTTTCGTGCTGTGCAACACCGACAACCAGGCCCTCAACGACTCACCCGTACCCGTCCATCTCCAGCTGGGCAAGGAGGGGCTCGGAGCCGGCAACCGCCCCGAGAAGGCGCGCGCCGCTGCCGAGGAAAGCCTCGACGAAATCAAAGCCATGCTCAACGACGGCACGCGCATGGCCTTCATCACCGCCGGCATGGGCGGTGGCACCGGCACGGGTGCCGCACCCGTCATTGCCCGCATCTCCAAGGAGATGGGCATCCTGACCGTCGGCATTGTCACCATTCCCTTCCGCTTCGAGGGTGACCGAAAGATTGACCAGGCACTGGACGGCGTCGAGGAGATGTCGAAGCATGTCGACGCTCTCCTTGTCATCAACAACGAGCGCCTGCGCGAAATCTATCCCGAACTGACCGTACTTGACGCCTTCGGCAAGGCTGACGACACACTCTCCGTGGCCGCCAAGTCCATAGCCGAGATTATCACCGTCCACGGACTCATCAACCTTGACTTCAACGACGTCAAGACCGTGCTCAAGGACGGCGGCGTGGCTATCATGTCAACGGGCTACGGCGAGGGCGAGGGACGCGTCCGCAAGGCCATCGACGACGCTCTGAACTCGCCCCTGCTCAACGAGAACGATGTCTTCAACTCCAAGAAAATCCTGCTCAGCATCTCATTTGCAGGCACCAAGGACGGCAAGGACTCGCTCATGATGGAGGAGATGAACGACGTCAACGACTTCATGGCCAAGTTCGGCGATTTCGAAATCAAGTGGGGACTGGCCGTAGACCCTGAACTGGGCAAGAAGGTCAAGGTCACCATCCTGGCCACCGGCTTCGGCATAGACCGCGTCGACGGCATGTCGAATCACCGCCAGCGCCACAACACCCAGGAGGAGGCCACCCGTATTGCCGCAGAACAGGAGGCCGAGGCCCAGCGCCAGGACCGCCGGAACCGCTACTATGGCGGCGACAGCCAGTCGAAGCGCTACAAGCGCCGTCCGCACATCTACCTGTTCCGTCCCGAGGACCTGGACAACGACGACGTCATCTCAGCCGTCGAGCAGACACCCACCTACAAGCGCACCCGCGAAATCCTCGACAGCATCTACAGCCAGGCCAGCGGCGAAATCGTGACCCAGGACAACGACGTGACACCTCAGGCCCCCGTCCAGGGCACCATCTCGTTCTCATAGAGAGGGGGTTGAGCCTAATAACTGCTGCCACCCATCCATCGCGGACAGGTGGCAGCTTTCAATTCTTAACAATTTAATTCATTGTTTACTCACGGTGGCGGCAGTCTTCACAGATGGTCGCCACCTTTATTAACAATTTAATCTTAAACTTAAAAAACAAATTCAATTAATCTTGAATGGTCACAAAACGAGGATTTCAGTGCTACTGGCAGTATTTCTTATTGACATTAATATAAAAACACCGCGAATCATTTGGGGATTTAAAAGATTATGCCTAACTTTGCAGAAATTATTCTAAGTAAGGCTTGCTATGGCAAACGACATTAAAGAGAAATACATCAATCCGTATACCGACTTCGGATTCAAGAAACTGTTTGGAACAGAGATGAACAAGGACTTGCTTGTCAGTTTCCTCAATGCACTGTTTAACGACAGCACCAGGGAAATAGAGGACGTACAGTACCTGAACAGCGAAAACCTCGGCGAAGGCTATGGCGACCGCCGCTCCATATTCGATGTCTACTGCATAGCCAAGGACGGCAGCCGCTTCATCGTTGAGATGCAGAAGGCCGAACAGACCTATTTCAAGGACCGAAGCCTCTATTACACCACCACACCCATCCGCCAGCAGGCCAAGAAAGGCAAATGGGACTACCGCCTGGACAACATCTATACGGTTGGCATCCTCAACTTTGAGTTCCCCAACGGCGAATATCCGGCAGATAACTACCGCCACGAAATCAAGCTCAAGGACAACGAAGACAATCATGTATTTTACGACAAGCTGACCTTTATCTATCTGGAGATGCCCAAGTTCGTCAAGAAGGAAGACGAACTCGAAACCATGATGGACAAGTGGATGTTTGTGCTTCATAACCTCTACCGCCTGCTGGAACGTCCCAAGGCACTGCAAGACCGTA
This sequence comes from Prevotella sp. UBA3757, assembly GCA_002371715.1. Taxonomy (GTDB): domain Bacteria; phylum Bacteroidota; class Bacteroidia; order Bacteroidales; family Bacteroidaceae; genus Prevotella. Next base: position 843 of record DFGF01000047.1, on the reverse strand, counting down.
TCTTCCAAAAGCTGTTTGAGCAGGCCGAGATTGCGAAGTATAACGAGGTCGAGCGTCGTCAGTACGAAGAAAGCCTGAAGGAATACTGGGACTATACCAGCACACTCGACACTGCTTTTAACAAAGGAGAATTAAAAGGTCTTGAAAAAGGTAGGAAAGAAGGTTTGGCACAAGGTAGGGAAGAAGGTTTGGCGCAAGGAATATCCGAAGTTGCCCGCAACTTGAAGGTAATGGGTGTGGGTATTGATAACATCATCAAGGCTACCGGCCTGACAGCCAAAGAAATCGAGGCACTGTAGACCCTCTCCCCAGCGGACCCTCCCCCGGCCCCTCCCTGTAATGGAGGGGCCGGGGGAGGGTCTAAATTACTGCCACCTATCCATCACGGACAGGCGGCAGCATTCAATTCTTAACAATTTAATTCATTGTTTACTCACGGTGGCGACGGTCTTCACAGATGGGCGCCACCCTTATTAACAATTTAATTTCAAATTAAAAAACAAATTTTTGTTGAGTTGTCGCAAAGCGATGTTTCGCTCATCCTCAGCTTCATCCTATGAAGGCTTGGCGGTTGAAAAGGTGGGCGTAAGGCCAAAGGGCCTGCGCCCACCTTAGTAATATTATCTCAGAGACAGAATCTCTTTAGCTGTTTTACCAACCCCAATTGCCGGGGTCGCCATCTTCAGTACCCTTATCACTGGCATTGTCGTCGCCGATGCCGCCACCTGTAGTATCCGACTCGGCCAGCAGAGAAACATTCATCTTCAGCTTAATCTCCTCACACTCGGGAGCAAAATAAGTCTTTTTCATCTTTTTTCTATCTTTCCATTTTTAATGGTGGCA
>DFGF01000157.1:4096-4306 GCA_002371715.1 Prevotella sp. UBA3757 | reverse complement strand
GCGACCATGTGTGGAAGGGGAACAGTGCACCGAGCACGCCAAAGCCGATGAAGATGAAGGGGAAGAACACCTTCTGAATGTCGACGGGGATGTTGTGCATGGCAGCAATCTCGTTGACGTTCATCGTCGTATGGCCACTGAAGTAGTAGATGCCAAGGATGCCGAGAATCAGCAGTGCCGAGCCGCCCATCAGCATCAGCGTCAGCTTCA
>DFGF01000157.1:3361-4042 GCA_002371715.1 Prevotella sp. UBA3757 | reverse complement strand
TCATGGCAGCATACTCCTTGTTGCCCGAACCCCAGACACCGATGAGCAGATACATAGGAATCAGGGCAACCTCGTAGAACATGAACATGGTAAACATGTCAGTACAGATGAAGAAGCCATAGACGCCGGTGGAAAGCAGCGTAAACCACAGGAAATACTCCTTGGTCAGAGGCTTCAGCTGCCACGAGGCGAAAGTACCGGTAAAGACGATAATACTCGACAGCAGCAGCATGACAACAGAAATGCCGTCGACGCCGACACTATAAGCAATGTTGAGCGGCTTGAACCAAGGCGTCGAAGCCGTCAGCAGCATGACATCAGTATTGCCTGCCGCACGCTGCTGTACAAAATAGATGGTCAGCCATACCGACAGGGCCAGCAGACACGACGCGCCAGCTACCATCACGCCGCGCACCTGATTCAGGTTCTTGGCCAGCCAAAGGCCAAGGAGCATCAGGGCGGGAATTACTACGAATAAACTTAATATACTCATAATATAATTTCTTATAGGGCTTATAGGACTGATAGTGCCTATATGGCCAATAGGATTAACGTTAATGCTACGGTACCCGTCAGGAACCAGACTGCATACTGGCGGACGTCACCACTCTGCCACGGGCGGATGGACTCGCCGGCCTCATTGGCACCCCAAGCCATGAAGTTGAACGTGCCGTCAACGAC
>DFGF01000157.1:0-3221 GCA_002371715.1 Prevotella sp. UBA3757 | reverse complement strand
TCCTGATAGAAACGCTTGTAGGCAGCGCGGTGCAGACGGGGGAACTGCTTATACAGCCGGTCGGCAATGGGCTGCGACTCACCCTTGTAGATATAGGTAGCCAGGCAAATGCTCAGGATGGCAATAATCGTAGAGGTTGCAGCAATCTGCGTGTCGAAGTGGATGGTGTAGTTGGTACCTTCGGCAGATACGAACTGGCCGAAGGAGCCGCCCAAACCGGCAAAACCGGCAATCGTGGTATAAATACCAACACCACAGGTAATCACGCAAAGCACAATGAGAGGAATAGTCATAGTCTGCGGAGCCTCGTGCGGCGTATGGTGCTCGTGAGCCTCCACATTCTCAGTACCCCAGAAGATGCCGTAGTACAGACGGAACATATAGAATGCCGTCATGGCGGCAATACCAGTCATAATCCAACCCACCACGGGACTGTAGGCAAAGCAGGCGGTGATGATCTCATCCTTCGAACTGAAACCAGAGAAGAACGGAATACCGGCAATGGCCAGACACGAAATGAGGAAGGTGACATGCGTGATGGGCATGTACTTGCGCAGGCCGCCCATCATGGCCATCTCGTTGCTGTGGACGGCATGGATGATGCAGCCGGCACCAAGGAACAGACAGGCCTTGAACATGGCGTGGGTGAACAAGTGGAACATACCGGCCATGAAGCCCAGCTGTGCGTGATTGTCGAGCACGCCGTGATGACCGGGCAGCGAAACGCCAAGGGCCACCATCATGAAGGCAATCTGGGAAATCGTCGAGAAGGCCAGCACGCGCTTGATGTCGCTCTGGGCACAAGCCACGGCGGCAGCATAGAAAGCCGTGAAGACGCCCACCCAGACGATAATCGACATCTGAGGCTGTGCATACTCCACCCACAACGGGAACATACGGGCAATCTGGAACACGCCGGCCACAACCATCGTTGCGGCGTGGATGAGTGCCGAGACAGGCGTCGGGCCCTCCATGGCGTCGGGCAGCCAGATGTGCAGCGGGAACATGGCCGACTTACCGGCACCACCGATGAACATCAGCACCAGAGCCGTGGGCAGTATAAAGCCTGCAGCGGCAACAGCCTTGGCAGCATTGCCGGCAATGAACGGCGTCGTGCCCTCGCCCATCACGATGTTACCGGCAAACGAGAAGCTGAACGAGTCCGTATAGTAACCGAACATCAGGATACCGATGAGGAAGAACATATCGGCAAAGCGCGTCACGATGAATGCCTTCTTCGAAGCTGCAATGGCGGGCTTCAGCGGATAATAGAAGCCGATGAGCAGATAAGAGCTGACACCCACGAGTTCCCAGAAGGTATACATCTGGAAGATGTTGGTGGCCAGCACCAGGCCGAGCATTGACATGGTAAAGAGGCTCAGGAAGGCGTAGTAGCGCTGGAAGCCCTTTTCGCCGTGCATATAGCCGAATGAATAGATATGAACCATAAACGACACCGTCGAGATGACAATGAGCATCATGACTGATATAGGATCCAGCAGGATGCCCATGTCGAAGTGCAGATTGCCCAAAGGCAGCCAGGTGAAGTTATACGGAACCAGCGTGGCATACGTGCCGTCGGCCAAACGGTCGGCGCCAAAATAGGCAAAGGCCGTCATATACGAAAGCACGGTGACCAGTCCGAGTGACGTCGTACCGATAAGACCGGCGGTCTTATGCGTCATCTTCATACCACAGAGCGCAAGAATCACGAATGAGAGCGCAGGCAGCAGAAGTATCAGGAAGGAATAACTATAAATTGCGTCCATAATTTTTCTCTTTTACTTGTTTACCTTATTCTCACCATTTCATGTTCTTGATACTGTCAACGCTATCGCTACGGAAGTTGCGGTAGACATTGATGATAATGGCAATGGCCACAGCAGACTCAGCAGCCGCCACACCAATGACAAACAGGGTCATGAACATGCCTTCCATGCCGCCAGGATAGAGCAGGCGGTTGATGGCAGCAAAATTGATGTCAACGGCGTTGAGCACCAGCTCGACAGAAATGAGCATGGCAATCAGGTTGCGACGAGTGACGAAACCATAGACACCGATGAAGAACAACAAGGCGCTCAGCGCAAAATAACATTCTACAGGTACCATAGCTTATTTCTCCTCCTTCTCTTTACGTGCAACAACCAGGCCACCAATGATACAAGCCAGCAGGAACAGCGAGATGAACTCGAATGCGAGCACATACTGATACTTGCCGGCACCGACCAGGGCCGTACCAATCTCCTTCATAGGCACCTCGACGTTAGCGGGAGCCATCGTCACGAAGCCCGTCTTCAGCAGAATCATTCCCACGACGACCAGTCCGGCCAGCGCAGCCAGTCCGCCGCCAATCATCTTGCTGGACTTGACGCGCTCCTCCAGGCCCTGGAGGGTACGCTTCGACACCAGCTGAATGGCGAAGACATAAATCATCGTAACGCCTCCGGCATAGACACTGATCTGAGCAGCACCCAGATAGGTGTAGTCCAGCAGGAAATAAATACCTGCCACTCCAAAGAGCACAAACAACAGGAACGTTGCGGCTCGCATAATCCTCGTCGTGGTCACGCACATCAGCGCAGAGCCGATGATGACGACGGCCAGGATAAGAAACATGATAGTATTTGCCATAGTGCGTTACTTCGTTTTAGTGTTAAACTTACCAATCTCGAACGCAGCACCGCCGTTCAGCAGGTTGGGCAGCGAACCACCCTTGTACTGCTCCTTGTCGAGGTGAAGCACCAGGCTGGAGCGGTCGAAGACAGCATTCTCGAAATCGTTTGTAAACTCGATGGCGTCGAAGTTGCAGGCGTTCGTACACAGCTGGCAGAACATACAGTCGCCCAGGTCGTAGCGGTAATCGTCCAGCACCTTCTTCTTCTTGCCCGTCTCAGGATCCTCAGCCATGTGGCTGGTAATCTTGATGGTTCCGTTCGGGCAAGACTTCTCACAGAGCGTGCAGGCAGTGCACTTGTACGCTCCGTTCTCGTCGCGCTTGAAGACAAGGCGTCCGCGGTGGCGACTGGCCACGTGGAGCGTTGTCTTACGGTTTTCAGGGTACTGCTCCGTCGACTTGTTGGTGAAGAAACCCTTGAAGTATTCCTTCCAGGTGGTCTTCATGCCAGTAGCCAGCGTCTTGGCAGCGTGCCCGATTTCTCCGAAATATGTTTTATTCTCTTCCATATTTATTCTAATGAGTAGTACACCTTATTTAATATATA
>DFGF01000131.1:10980-30885 GCA_002371715.1 Prevotella sp. UBA3757 | reverse complement strand
GATTTCAAGGCCTATTTCGACACCTATGCCAAGAAGCTGCGACTCCGGCCCGGCCAGACGCTTCACTTCGAGTTGGGGCGTGCCGTTGTGGCCCAGTGCGGCTCACTTATCACGCGTACCTTATATATAAAGGAGGGAGCTGTCAAGAAGTTTGCCATCGTCGATGCCGGTTTTACCGACCTGATTCGTCCTGCACTCTACCAGGCCTATCACAAGATAGAAAACCTGACGAGTGACGAACAGCCCGACACCTACGACGTTGTGGGGCCCATCTGCGAGTCGACGGACGTCTTTGCCAAGCAGATAGACCTGAACCGGACTCGTCGCGGCGACCTGCTGGCCATCCGCTCAGCCGGTGCCTACGGCGAGATTATGGCTTCGCAGTACAACTGTAGGAAACTGCCTCGGGGCTATCTGAGTGACGAGATCTGACGGCTGGCAGGCGGCAGTATGAGTAAAAGTGAGCAAAAAGCCAAGAAAATATTTGGCTTTTTGCTCACTTATTCGTACCTTTTTGCTTTGCAAGAAGGTACTTCCGTTCGAAAAAGCCAAAAATATTTGGCTTTTTGCTCACTTATTCGTACCTTTGCAACGCCGTTGGAGGAGTCCCCCATTGTTAGAAGGGGTACCGGCGGTAAGATAAATTGCATAGAAATATGAAGGTAATGAAATTTGGCGGAACGTCCGTAGGTTCCGTAAAAAGCATTCTTAGCTTGAAAAAAATCGTGGAGACAGAGGCACGGACGCAACCTGTCGTAGTAGTAGTTAGTGCACTTGACGGCATCACCGACCGCCTGATCGCCACATCCCAGATGGCCAAACAGGGCGATGAGCGCTATCGTGAGGAATTCGACGCGATGGTGACTCGGCATCACCAGATGATAGAGGCCGTCATGAACGATGAGAAGAAACGCATCGACCTGTTCAATAATGTTGACCAGCTGTTCGACCAGCTGAAGAGCATTCTCTATGGCGTCTACCTGATTCACGACCTGTCGAAGAAGACCGAAGATGCCATCGTCAGCTATGGTGAGCGTCTGAGTTCGCACATCGTTGCAGGCATCATCAAGAACGGCATCCGCATGAACAGCCGCGACTTCATCCGTACGGAGAAGAAGCAGGGCAAGCACGTCATTGATGTTGAACTGACCACGGAATTGGTGAAAGAAGCCTTCCATAACATCAGCGACAAGAACGTCTATGTCGTACCAGGCTTTATAGCCCGCGACCGCGACAGCCACGAGACCACCAATCTTGGTCGTGGCGGCTCTGACTATACCGCCTCCATCATCGCTGCGGTGCTGAATGCCGAAGTGCTCGAGATATGGACCGACGTTGACGGTTTTATGACTGCCGACCCGAAGGTCATCAAGAGTGCCTACACCATCAACGAGCTCTCATACATCGAGGCTATGGAGCTTTGTAACTTCGGTGCAAAGGTTATCTATCCGCCTACTATCTATCCAGTCTGTGTCAAGAACATACCCATCAAGGTCAAGAACACCTTCAATCCTGAACATCCGGGAACACTCATCAAGGACCATATAGAGAACGACCAGAAGCCCATCAAGGGTATTTCAAGCATTAAGGGCACGTCGCTGATTACCGTGACGGGTCTGTCGATGGTGGGCGTGATAGGTGTCAACCGACGCATTTTCACGATATTGGCCAATAAGGGCATCTCGGTATTTATGGTATCACAGGCCTCGTCGGAAAACTCCACCTCCATCGGTGTGCGCGACGAGGATGCCCAGGCTGCTGCAGAGGCACTGAACCAGGAGTTTGCCAAGGAGATAGAGACCGGTGCCATGTTCCCCATGCAGGTTGAAAGCGGCCTGGCCACGATTGCCATCGTCGGCGAGAACATGAAACAGACACCCGGCATTGCCGGCAAGTTGTTTGGCACACTCGGACGTTCTGGTATATCTGTCATTGCCTGCGCCCAGGGTGCCTCGGAAACCAATATCTCCTTCGTCGTCGACGGCCGTTTTCTGCGTAAGTCGCTTAACGTGCTCCACGACTCGTTCTTCCTGTCGGAATACAAGGTGCTCAACCTCTTTATCTGCGGTATAGGCACCGTGGGAGGCATGCTGTTAGAGCAGATTCGTACCCAGCAGCAGTTCCTGATGCAGTCACGCCGCCTGAAGCTCAACGTCGTCGGCATCTCTGACGTCGACAATTTCGTGCTGGACCGCGATGGCATTGACCTCGACAACTTCGAGAAGGCGCTGCGTGCCGGCTATCCTGCCAACACCGACCACATGCGCGACGAGATTGTCAAGATGAACATCTTCAACAGTGTCTTCGTCGACTGTACGGCCAGCAAGCAGATTGCTGCACTCTACCAGACCTTCCTTGAACACAATATTAGCGTGGTGGCAGCCAACAAGATTGCTGCCTCCAGCGACTATGACAGCTACCTCAAGCTGAAGCAGACGGCTCGCGACAAGGGTGTCTGGTTCCGCTATGAGACCAATGTCGGTGCCGGACTGCCCATCATTGGCACCATCAACGACCTCTGCAATTCAGGTGACAAGATTCTCAAGATTGAGGCCATCCTCAGCGGCACGCTCAACTTCATCTTCAACGAGATTGCTGCCGATGTGCCGTTCTCCGAGACCGTACGCCGTGCCAAGGAGCAGCGTTACTCCGAGCCAGACCCGCGTATCGACCTCAGCGGCACGGATGTCATTCGCAAGCTGGTCATCCTGACTCGCGAGGCTGGTTACAAGGTCGAACAGGCTGATGTCGAAAAGCACCTCTTCGTACCTGACGATTTCTTTGCTGGTTCCATTGACGACTTCTGGCGCCGTCTGCCGGAGTTGGACGCCGACTTCGAGGCCCGACGTCAGGTGCTTGAGGCCGAGCAGAAGCGCTGGCGCTTCGTAGCCACTATGGAGGCCGACGAGCAGAATCCCGCATCGTTCAAGACCAGCGTTGCACTGAAGGAAGTGCCCTATGGTCATCCCTTCTACGGGCTGGAAGGCTCCAACAACATTGTGCTGCTCACCACCGAGCGCTACAAGGAGTACCCCATGCTGATTCAGGGCTACGGTGCCGGAGCAGCCGTAACGGCCGCCGGTGTCTTTGCTAACATCATGTCGATTGCTAACATCTAAAACCGTGAGCTGGACGCCTATTGCGTCCAGCCCCTTTTTCCCTTATGAAGCACATTATTATACTTGGCGACGGCATGGCCGACCATCAGGTGGCCAGTCTTGGCAACAAGACACTGCTACAGTATGCCCGTCCCGAATACATGAACCTGCTGGCCCGCGAAGGGCGCTGCGGTCGCCTCATTACCGTTCCTGAGGGCTTTCCTCCAGGCTCTGAAGTAGCCAATACTGCTATTCTCGGTTATGACCTCAACAAGGTCTACGAGGGGCGCGGCCCACTTGAGGCGGCTTCCATAGGCTACGACATGGCCGACGACGACATGGCCATCCGTTGCAATATCATCACGCTGGACGATGGCCGCATTATCACCCACAACGGTGGCAATCTGGAGACCGAGGATGCCCGCGTGCTTATCGACTATCTGAATGAGCACCTTGCAGCCCCCGTCAACAGGCGCGAGGGTTGTGAACGTGTCAAATTCATCACCGGCATCCAGTACCGCCACCTGCTGATCATCAAGGGCGGCTCGAAGCACGTCGTTTGCAATCCGCCTCATGACCACCCTAACGAGCCGTGGCGTCCCCTGCTGGTATGTGCGGAGAAAGACGCGCCTGCTGAGTCAGGCCGCATGACGCCTCAGCAGACCGCCGACCTGCTGAACGAGCTGATACTGAAGTCGCAGGAACTGTTGGCAAGTCATCCCTATAACGTGGCCAAAGCAGCCAAGGGCGAACGGCAAGCTAACAGCATCTGGCCCTGGAGCGGCGGGTACCGTCCCTCCATGCAGACCTTGATGCAGCAATATCCGCAGGTCAGGTGTGGTGCCGTCATTTCGGCCGTCGACCTCATACAGGGCATTGGCCGCTATGCCGGACTGCGCATCATCAAGGTACCTGGAGCCACTGGACTGGCCAATACCAACTACGAGGGCAAAGCCCAGGCAGCCATTGACGCCCTGAAGACCGACGATTTCGTATTTGTCCACGTTGAGGCCACCGATGAAGCCGGTCATGATGGTGACGTAGACCTGAAGCTCAAGGCCATCGACTATCTGGACCGTCGGCTCATCAAGCCCATCTATGAAGCCGTCTGCCAGATGGACGAACCGGTATGCATGGCCATACTGCCCGACCACCCTACCCCCGTAGAACTGCGCATCCACGTCAACGAACCCGTACCCTTCATCATTTGGCATCGGGGCATAGCCCCCGATGAGGTGCAGCACTACGATGAGGCTTCCTGTGTCAGCGGTGCCTACGGCCTGCTGCGGCTACAGGAGTTCATGCATACGTTCATGGACATTAACGATTAAACATCAATAGATTATGAAATACTACAGCACTAACGGAAAAGCACCCGTGGCCGACCTGGAGAAGGCGGTCGTGAAGGGACTGGCCGAGGACCGCGGCCTCTACATGCCCGAAACAATACACCATCTGCCCAAGGCTTTCATCGCTGACATGCCCGACATGTCATTCCGTGACATAGCCTACAACGTGGCCAGCAACTTTTTTGGCGACGATATCGATGAAGATGCCCTGCAGGACATTGTCTACGACACCCTGTCGTTCGACTGCCCTGTGGTGAAGGTCAAGGACAATATCTACGCCCTTGAACTCTTCCATGGCCCCACCCTCGCCTTTAAGGATGTCGGTGCGCGGTTCATGGCCCGTCTGTTGCGCTATATGCTCCGCAAGGGCGGCGCGACCGACCAGACCGTCAACGTCCTCGTGGCCACCAGCGGCGATACCGGCTCAGCCGTTGCCAATGGATTCCTCGGCGTGGAGGGCATCCACGTCTACGTGCTCTATCCCAAGGGCAAGGTCAGCCCCATTCAGGAGTGCCAGTTCACCACCTTGGGTCAGAACATTACGGCCATTGAGGTGGACGGCGTCTTCGACGACTGCCAGTCGTTGGTCAAGTCGGCCTTCATGGACGAAGAACTGAACCGCCACATGAAGCTGACCTCAGCCAACTCCATCAATGTGGCCCGTTTCCTGCCCCAGGCATTCTACTATTTTAACGCGTATGCGCGTATGAAGGCTCTGGGCAAGGCCGACGAACTGGTCATGTGCGTACCCTCGGGCAATTTCGGTAATATCTGTTCGGCACTGTTCGGCCACGAGATGGGCTTGCCCATCAAGCGTTTCATTGCGGCCAACAATGCCAACGACATTTTCTACAAATACCTGCAGACTGGCAAATATGAGCCAAAGGCCAGTGTCCAGACGCTGGCAAACGCCATGGATGTCGGCGACCCCTCAAACTTTGCACGCATCATCAATCTCTATAGCGAAAACGGCAAGCTCGACGAGACGGCTACCCACAAGCGCATTACCAGCCTGATTAGCGGTGCTGCCTACAGCGACGACCAGATTCGCGAAACCATGCGCCAATGCTTTAGCGAAACAGGCTATGTGCTTGACCCTCACGGTGCTTGCGGTTATCGTGCGCTACAGGAAAGCCTGCGCCCTGGCGAAGTAGGCGTCTTCTGCGAGACGGCCCATCCTGCCAAGTTCAAGGAGAAGGTCGACCAGATTCTGGGCATCGACATCGACATCCCCACCCGTCTGCGTGCCTTCATGGAGGGCGAGAAGCAGAGCGTGGCCATGTCAAAGGATTTTGCCGACTTTAAGTCGTACCTGCTGACGAGGTGAGAAGATTTTAGTAAACGTTAACGCAAAAAAAAGGCATAAAGTGATGCGTTATTCGGAAAATATTCACTATCTTTGCACCACTTTAAAACAAACTATTTATTAAGTATAACAAATTATGTTGAAACCGTTAAACAAACACTTCGCTCCTAAGAGCGTGATGCCTGAAAAGGTGATTCAGTTCGGTGAGGGTAATTTCCTCCGTGCTTTCGTTGATTGGATTATCTGGAACATGGACCAGAAGACCAACTTCAACGGTAGTGTTGTCGTAGTTCAGCCTATCGACAAGGGTATGGTTGAGTGGCTCAATGGTCAGGACTGTCTGTATCACGTCAACCTGCAGGGCCGCGAGAACGGCAAGCCCGTCAATACGCTTGAGCGTATCGACGTTATCAGCCGCGCTCTGAACCCCTATTCTCAGAACGATGCCTTTATGGCACTGGCCGACCAGCCCGAAATCCGCTTCGTCATTTCGAACACCACGGAGGCCGGTATTGCTTTCGACCCCGCCTGCAAGCTTGACGACAAACCAGCTTCAAGCTATCCCGGTAAGTTGGTCCAGCTGCTGTACCGTCGTTATCAGACGTTCAATGGCGACCCCACCAAGGGTCTTATTATCTTCCCCTGCGAGCTGATTTTCCTCAACGGCCACGTGCTGAAGGATTGCATCAATAAGTATATCGAACTGTGGCAGCTGCCTGCCGACTTCAAGAAGTGGTTTGACGAGTGCTGCGGTGTCTACGCCACGCTGGTAGACCGCATCGTGCCTGGATTCCCCCGCAAGGAGATTGCCGAGATTCAGGAGAAGGTGGGTTATCGCGACAACCTGGTCGTTCAGGCCGAAAACTTCCACCTCTGGGTCATCGAGGCTCCGAAGGAGGTTGCTCAGGAGTTCCCCGCCGACAAGGCCGGACTGCACGTGCTGTTTGTTCCCTCTGAGGAGCCTTACCACAAGCGTAAGGTTACCCTGCTGAATGGCCCGCACACCGTGCTTTCGCCTGTTGCCTTCCTGAGTGGTGTCAACATCGTTCGCGACGCTTGCAACCATGAGGTCATTTCGAAGTACATCCACAAGGTGCAGTTCGAAGAGCTCATGCAGACCCTCGACCTGCCGATGGACGAGCTGGAGAAGTTTGCTGCCGACGTTCTGGAGCGCTTCGACAACCCGTTTGTCGACCATCAGGTGACAAGCATCATGCTCAACTCGTTCCCCAAGTTCCAGGCTCGCGACCTGCCCGGCGTGAAGACCTATCTGGAGCGTAAGGGCGAGCTGCCTAAGGGCTTGGTATTCGGTCTGGCTGCCATCATCACCTACTACAAGGGTGGCAAGCGTGCCGATGGCGTTGAAATCGTGCCCAACGACGACGAGAAGATCATGGCCCTGCTGAAGGAGTTGTGGGCTACCGGCGACACCCAGAAGGTGACCGATGGCGTGCTCGGTGCCGAGTTTATCTGGCAGGAGGATCTCAACAAGGTGAAGGGATTGAACCAGATGGTGAAGCAGTTCCTCGACCTCATTCAGGACAAGGGAATGCTCGAGGCCGTCAAGACAATCCTATAATTTATTACGCTTACACTTAAGAAAAATGGGCTGACCGTTTGGTCAGTCCATTTTTTCTTTGTAATTTTGCAGCCACATTCGTAAAATAACGTTATTTTGGTAGAGAAGCATATAGTATTAGAGGATATTGATCCTGTGGTGTTCTACGGTATAGGCAACCAGCACTTGCAGATGTTGCGTGCGCTGTATCCCAAGCTGCGCATCGTGGCTCGCGACAATGTGGTACGCATTCTGGGCGACGAGGAACAGATGGCAGCCTTCGAGGAGAGTGCCGAGAAGTTGCGCCAGCATGTCCTGAAGTTCAATGCTCTGACGGAGGAGGACATCCTGGACATCACCAGAGGCAAGCGCACTAAGGACGAGGTGCCTGACGGCGTGGTGTGCTACTCCATGTCAGGCCGTGCCATCAAGGCCCGTTCCGAGAACCAGCAACGACTCATTGATGCCTATACCGACAACGACATGGTGTTTGCCGTTGGTCCGGCCGGTACTGGTAAGACTTATCTGTCTATTGCCCTGGCCGTCAAGGCCCTGAAGGAGAAAACTGCCAAGAAAATCATCCTGTCGCGTCCGGCTGTCGAGGCCGGCGAGAAGCTTGGATTCCTGCCAGGCGACATGAAGGACAAGATTGACCCCTACCTGCAGCCGCTTTACGATGCTTTGGAGGACATGCTGCCTCAGGTGAAGCTGCAGGACATGATGGAGAAGCACGTTATCCAGATAGCCCCCCTGGCTTTTATGCGTGGGCGCACGCTGAGCGACGCCGTCGTGATACTTGACGAGGCCCAGAACACGACCCCCCAGCAGATTCGCATGTTTCTGACGCGTATGGGTTGGAACACTAAGATGATTATCACCGGCGACATGACCCAGATAGACCTGCCACGTTCGCAGAAGTCCGGTCTGGTCGAGGCTCTGGAGATACTCCGCGATGTCGAGGGCATCGGCATCGTCGAGCTGAACCGCAAGGACATCGTGCGTCATAAGCTGGTGACGCGCATTGTCAACGCTTACGAAAAATTCGATAAAAACAATCATAAAGATGAAAGCATTAACAAAGACTGACTTCCATTTCGAAGGACAAAAGAGCGTTTACCACGGTAAGGTACGCGACGTGTATAACATCAATGACGACCTGATGGTCATGGTGGCTACCGACCGCATCTCGGCCTTCGACGTCATCCTGCCCAAGGGCATACCCTTCAAGGGGCAGGTGCTCAACCAGATTGCCGCCCAGTTCCTGGATGCCACCAGCGACATCTGTCCGAACTGGAAACTGGCCACACCCGACCCGATGGTCACCGTCGGACTGAAGTGTGAAGGCTTCCGTGTCGAGATGATTATCCGCAGCATTCTGACCGGTTCGGCATGGCGCGAATACAAGAACGGCTGCCGCGAACTGTGCGGCGTCCGTCTGCCCGACGGCATGAAGGAGAACGAGCGTTTCCCAGAGCCTATCATTACGCCGACCACCAAGGCCGACGAGGGTCACGACATGAACATTTCGCGCGAGGAGATCATTGCGCAGGGTCTCGTGTCCGAAGAAGACTACAAGTTGATGGAGACCTATACCCGCCGGCTCTTTGCCCGTGGCCAGCAGATAGCCCAGAAGCAGGGACTGATACTGGTCGACACCAAGTACGAGTTTGGTAAGCGCGACGGCAAGGTCTACCTTATCGACGAAATCCATACCCCCGACAGCAGCCGCTATTTCTATGCTGACGGCTACGAGGAGAAACTGGCCAAGGGCGAACCCCAGCGTCAGCTTTCCAAGGAGTTTGTACGCCAGTGGCTCATTGAGCACAACTTCATGAACGAGCCCGGCCAGCAGATGCCCGAGATTACCGATGCCTATGCCAAAAGTGTCAGCGAGCGCTACATAGAGCTCTACGAGCGCATCATCGGTGAACGCTTCCTGAAGGCTGACGATACCGAGGACATTGCTGCCCGCATTGAGCGCAACGTCAGCGATTATCTCAAGTTGCGCAAATAGTCAAGAATTGTCATTATCATGCCACGGCAGCATGCTGCCGCCCATGTCAGTATGTATCAGCAAGAGACCATAAAGCCCTACCGCGAGGGCGAGAAGACGACGCAGGTGGAGCAGATGTTCGACAACATCGCTCCAGCCTACGACACGCTTAACCACCGTCTTTCGTGGAACATCGACCGCGGCTGGCGGCGCAAGGCCATCCGCCAACTGGCTGACTATCATCCGCAACAGATGCTTGACATAGCTACCGGTACGGGTGATTTTGCCATGATGGCGGCACGCATGCTGGCTCCACGGCAGCTGATTGGTGCCGACATCTCGGAGGGCATGATGGCCATCGGCCGCCGCAAGGTGGCCGAGGCCGGTCTGGCGGACATCATCCGTTTCGAGCGCGAAGACTGTACGGCCCTGAGCTATGCCGACAACAGTTTCGATGCCGTTACGGCGGCTTTCGGCATCCGCAACTTTGCCGACTTGGATCGCGGCCTGGCCGAGATGTGCCGCGTACTGCGTCCTGGCGGTCACCTCAGCATTGTCGAACTGACCACACCGGTCAGCTTCCCCATGAAGCAGCTGTTCTACATCTACTCCCATACCGTGCTGCCCGTCTACGGGCGCATCATTTCGAAGGACGCTTCAGCCTACACCTATCTCACCAAGACCATCGAAGCCTTTCCGCAGGGCGAGTCCATGGTGGGCATCCTCCGGAAGGCCGGTTTCTCGGAAGCCCGCTTCCGGCGTCTGACATTTGGAATCTGTACCATGTATTTCGCAACCAAATAAACCCCTAATTATAGTATTGATTTATGGAAAAGTACGGACTTATCGGATTCCCGCTCGGACACTCGTTCTCCATCAGCTACTTCAACCAGAAGTTCCAGGACGAGGGCATCGATGCTGTGTATGAGAACTATGAGATTCCCACCATCGATGCACTGCCGGAGGTACTGGACTCAAACCCCAACCTCCGTGGTCTCAACGTCACCATTCCCTACAAGGAAAAAGTGTTGCCCTTCCTCGACAGCGTGTCACCCGAAGCCCGTGCCATCGGTGCCGTCAACGTGATACGCGTCACCCATCAGGGCAACCAGGTGAAGTTGCGTGGCTATAACTCTGACGTGATAGGCTTTACCCAGAGCATTGAGCCTATGATTGACAAGAAATGGCACCAGAAAGCCCTTATCCTGGGCACGGGTGGAGCGTCGAAAGCCATCGACTACGGACTGCGCCACCTGGGGCTTGAGACGGTCTTCGTCAGCCGCTACGAGCGGCCTGGTACCATCCAGTACGGCACCATCACTCCCGAAGTGGTCCAGGAGTACAATGTCATCGTCAACTGTACGCCCCTGGGCATGTATCCCAAGACGGAGGAATGCCCTGCCCTGCCCTACGAGGCTATGGACCAGCACACTATTCTCTATGACCTCATCTATAATCCCGACGAGACGCTCTTCATGAAGCGCGGTGCCGAATATGGGGCCCAGACCAAGAACGGACTCGAGATGCTGCTCCTGCAGGCCTTTTCCTCCTGGGAGTTCTGGCACGAGAAATAACCGTCAACAGTGCTTGAAACGATGAGAGACTACAACAGCTATTCCGAACAGCAGAACCGGCTCACCCTCCAGTATAACGATGCCATACGTGCACTGGAGGAGGCCTACGACATGGAGCGTGCCAACCGCGTCGGGTGGAACATCTCGTCGTCCCAACTACGCGGCCAGTACTCCAAACAGTACGAAGCATTGGTTCGCGAGTATTCTGCACGGAAACGCCAGTTGCAGGCCGACTATTCACGACAGCATCCCACCTGGGCGCACCATCGCCGCCAGTGGGAACAGGCATTCATCGTCCTCCTCATACTCTTCTTCGTGGGTCTGCCCGCCATCATCGCCTTTGCCGACAGCGACGAGCCGACCTCTGCGTCGGCATCTTCGGCCGATGCTTCGGAGTCCGTCTACTGGAATGCCGAGACCATTGAGATTCCCCACCTGAAGGACTCAACGCAGTACGTCGCCAACCCTGACGGTGTGCTCTCGCAGGCAGCCGTAAATCGCATCAACGGAACGCTGCAACGCCTTGAACGTGAATTGGGTATCGAGTCGGTATTCATCGTCGTCAACCATATTGAGAACGACGACCCGTTCCGGATGGCCCAGGATGTCGGCAACAAGTACGGCGTGGGGCGTGACGACCGCGGCCTCATGGTCGTGGTGGGCTACGAGGATCACAGCATCAACATGTCGCCAGGCCGCAAACTGGAGGCCGACCTGACCGATGCTGAATGTCACCGGCTGGAGCAGACCTACGTCGTACCGGCCATGCGTGCTGCCATGCCCGACAGCGGTATGATTTATCTGGCCGAGGCCGTCTATGCCACACTGCAGCAGAAGCATCTGCCCGTCATGCCTGAACTTAGCAACGGTGATGACGAACTCGACGATACTGCACTCTTGGTCATGGCCGTCATGTTTGTGTTCTGCATAGGCGTCACACTCATGTTCTTCCACCTCAACTCCAAATATCATTGGGCACCCTTGGTGGGCGCGGCCACACTACTGCCCAACCCCTTTATCAGCCATAGCAGCGGATTCTACGTCGGCGGCGGTGGCGGCGGTTCTTTCGGTGGCGGAGGCGGCTTTAGTGGCGGCTCCTTCGGCGGTGGCTCCTTCGGCGGCGGCGGTGCCACGTCGCGGTGGTAGTTGAGAGTTGACAGTTGACAGTTTTAAAGAATTAAGGTATCATTATAATAATTGCAATTATGAAAATCAGTAAATCACTTATTGCCATCATCGCAGCCGTCGTCATCATCGGCGCTTGGGCTGCCAGTGCTTACAATTCCATGGTGCAGGTGCAGGAGAAGGCTACCACGTCGCTGGCCAACGTTCAGTCTGCCTATCAGCGTCGTGCCGACCTGATTCCCAACCTCGTTGAAACCGTCAAGGGCTATGCTGCTCACGAGAAGCAAACACTCGAGGACGTGGTCAGTGCCCGCTCGAAGGCCACCAGCATCACCCTTGACCCCGAAAATATAACACCCGAGAAGCTGAAACAATTCCAGCAGGCACAAGGTGAACTGGGCTCTGCCCTGGGCCGACTGATTGCCATTCAGGAGAACTATCCCGACCTGAAGGCCAACGAGAACTTCCGCGACCTGCAGGTGCAGCTGGAGGGTACCGAGAACCGCATCAACGAGGCTCGCAATTCTTATAATAACGCTGTCCAGCACTATAACGTCGTTGTCCGCTCGTTCCCCAAGAACCTGCTGGCCGGCATGTTCGGCTTCGACAAGATGACCAAGTTCGAGGCTGAGGCAGGCGCTGAAAAAGCTCCACAAGTGAAGTTTTAAACCATCTCTAACTGTCAACTATGAGTAGTAGATATATGGAACGCGGCGTCAGCGCAGCCAAGGAAGACGTACACGCCGCCATTAAGAACATTGACAAAGGCCTCTATCCGCAGGCTTTCTGCAAGATCATTCCTGACATTCTGGGCGGCGACCCGGAATACTGTAACATCATGCATGCCGACGGTGCCGGCACCAAGTCGTCGCTGGCTTACATGTACTGGAAGGAGACGGGCGACCTCTCCGTCTGGAAAGGCATAGCCCAGGATGCCATCGTCATGAATACCGACGACCTGCTGTGTGTGGGTGCTGTCGACAATATTCTCGTCAGCAGTACCATTGGGCGCAATAAGATGCTCGTGCCCGGCGAGGTCATCTCGGCCATCATCAACGGCACCGACGAACTGCTGGCCGAACTGCGCGACATGGGCATCGGCATCTGGCCCACAGGTGGCGAGACGGCCGACGTGGGCGACCTGGTGCGAACCATTATCGTCGATTCCACCGTGACCTGCCGCATGCGCCGCAGTGATGTCATCGACAATGCCAACATCCGTCCTGGCGACGTCATCGTGGGACTCTCGTCTACAGGTCAGGCCACCTACGAGCACCGCTACAATGGCGGCATGGGCAGCAATGGCCTCACCTCGGCCCGCCACGACGTCTTTGCCAAATACCTGGCCGAGAAATATCCTGAGAGCTACGACCATGCCGTCCCCGACGAACTGGTGTATAGCGGAAAGTACTCGTTAGTTGACAGTTTACAGGTGACAGGTGACAGCTCATCGGCGCAGCAACTGTCAACTCTCAACTCTCAACTCTCAACTGTCAACTCTCAACTGTCAACTCTCACCATGGGTCAGCTCGTGCTCTCCCCCACCCGCACCTACGCTCCCGTCATCAAGCGCCTGCTTGACGAGCTGCGTCCTGAAATCCACGGCATGGTCCACTGCACGGGTGGTGCCCAGACCAAGGTGCTCCACTTTGTGGGCGACAACTGTCGCGTGGTCAAGGACAATATGTTTCCTGTGCCACCCCTGTTCCGCGCCATTCACGACTGCTCGCAGACCGACTGGCGCGAGATGTACCAGGTGTTCAACATGGGTCACCGCATGGAAATCTACGTCCGGCCCGACGTTGCCCGGCAGGTCATCGACATCTCACGCTCATTCGGCATTGACGCCCAGCAGGTCGGCTATATCGAGGAAGGGCGCAAGAGCCTGACCATCCATAGCGAGTTCGGCACGTTCGACTACTAACGGCTACTGCTGTAGTGCTTCAGCACAGTCATATCTGGTTCCCACCGCAACACGTGGGAACCCTTTTTTTTATGCCAATCGGCATTCTTGGCACGATATTTGCTGGTGGACGGGCAGAATTTTAAATTAAGAGTATTATCATATGCAAAAAGGTAACATCGGGGTTACAACCGAGAACATTTTCCCCGTCATCAAAAAGTTTCTCTATTCCGACCACGAAATTTTCCTGCGCGAGATGGTCAGCAATGCCGTCGATGCCACGCAGAAGGTGAAGACGCTGGCCCAGCAGGGCGAATTCAAGGGTGAACTGGGCGACCTGACCGTCCGTGTCAGCCTGGATGCCGACAAGGGCACCATCACCATCTCCGACCGGGGTATCGGCATGACCGAGGAGGAAATCGACAAGTACATCAATCAGATAGCATTCTCTGGCGTCAACGACTTCCTCGAGAAGTACAAGGACAATGCCAACAACATCATCGGCCACTTCGGACTGGGCTTCTACTCCTCGTTCATGGTGTCGAAGAAGGTCGAAATCATTACCCGCAGCTATCGTGAGGGCGCAAAGGCTGTCAAGTGGAGCTGTGACGGCAGTCCGGCCTACGAGATTGACGATGCTGAGCGCGACGACCGCGGTACCGACATCATCCTCTACATCGACGACGACTGCAAGGAGTTCCTTGAGAAGGCCCGCATCGAGCAGCTGCTGGGCAAGTACTGCAAGTTCATGGCCGTGCCCGTAGCCTTTGGCAAGAAGCAGGAATGGTCGAGCGAAAAGAAGGAAATGGTTGACACCGAACAGGATAACATCATTAACAGTGTCGAGCCACTATGGACCAAGGCACCCTCTACGCTCAAGGACGAGGACTACAAGTCGTTCTACCGCACGCTGTACCCCATGAGTGACGAACCCATGTTCTGGATTCACCTCAACGTGGACTATCCGTTCAACCTCACCGGTATTCTCTATTTCCCCCGCATCAAGTCGAACATCGACCTGCAGCGCAACAAGATTCAGCTCTACAGCAACCAGGTCTTCGTCACCGACCAGGTCGAGGGCATCGTCCCCGAGTTCCTCACCCTGCTCCACGGCGTCATCGATTCGCCCGATATTCCCCTGAACGTCAGCCGCAGCTACCTGCAGAGCGACCGTGAGGTCAAGAAAATCTCGACCTACATCACCAAGAAAGTGGCCGACCGCCTGCAGGCCATCTTCAAGGAGGACCGCAAGCAGTACGAGGAGAAGTGGGACGACCTGAAACTCTTCATCAACTACGGCATGCTCTCAGAGGAGTCGTTCTACGACCGCGCCAAGGACTTCGCACTGATGAAGGACGTCGAGGGCAAGTACTTCACCTTCGATGAATACCGCACGCTCATCGAGTCGGCCCAGAAGGACAAGGACGGCAACCTCGTCTACCTCTACGCCACTGACCGCGAGGAGCAGTACTCCTACATACAGGCAGCCAAGGATAAGGGCTATTCGGTGCTCCTGCTGGACGGTCAGCTCGACGTGCCTGCCATCCAGATGCTCGAGCAGAAGTTCGAGAAGTCGCGCTTCACGCGTGTCGATGCTGACATCATCGACCGCCTCATCGTCAAGGACGACCAGCCCAAGCTGACACTGTCGGAGGACGAGTCTGCCAATTTGTCAGAGGTCTTCCGTTCGCAGATGCCAAAGATGGAGAAGACCGAGTTCATGGTCGAAGTACAGTCGCTTGGTGCCGAGCAGCGTCCCGTCGTGATCACCCAGAACGAATGGATGCGCCGTATGAAGGAGATGAGCCGCTTCCAGCAGGGCATGAACTTCTACGCCCAGATGCCTGACACGATGAACCTCGTGCTCAACGCCGACCATCCGCTCGTCAAGCGCGTGCTTGACGACTGCAAGCAGGGCACCGACGAGGCCCTGAAGCCCATTGTCAGCGAACTGAAGGGTCAGGAGGCCCGTCTGGCCGCCATCCGTCAGCAGCAGGACAAGAAGAAACCCGAGGAACTCACCCAGGACGACAAGGACATGAAGTCTGAATGTGAGAAGGCCATCGACGAGCAGAAGCAGAAGAAGCAGGACGTCCTCAGCGGCTTTGCTGCACAGAACGCCATTGTCCACCAGCTCATCGATCTGGCCCTGCTCCAGAACGGCATGCTCCGTGGCGAAGCCCTGGACCGCTTCCTGAAGCGTTCGGTCGACCTCATCAAGTAAATACTTATATGACTGTAGCTACAGCATAACTAATCGAGAAGTGGAACCGTCATTGGCTCCACTTCTTTTCTTTACTTGAGTCCTATCTGCAGAACTACCGCCACTGGGCGTCACGTCGCCAGTACCACCCGTACCGCCAGTACCGGCATTGTTCAGGTAGAACTCCGACTCAAGGTCAATCTCGTGGGTCATGTAGCTGGTGTCTACGGCCTGCATGAGACTACACAGGTCGGAGCCAAGGCCAGCCTCGTTGAGCACCAGCTGACAGTTGCTGCGGAACCATCCGCCACTTCTGTCCTTGCGGCGGACGATGATGCCGGCAGCCACCACAATGCCGCCATGGCCCAACACGAAGTTGACAAATCCGTTAACTCCGTTGTTACATAAGATTTCCGAATAAAGGTTTGGCAGTTTGAAATCTTTGTCGTAACTTTGCAACAATTATGGCAAAAGACAAGACGATGTACGTCTGCGAGAACTGCGGACAGGAATCGGCCAAATGGATAGGCAAGTGCCCGGCCTGCGGCCAATGGAATACATATAAGGAAATCAAGGTGGCCGACACGCGCAAGCAGGTGGTGGCCACCACGGCAGCTGCGGCAGCGGGCAGACAGCTGCGGCAGAACAAGGTGCTGAGGCTGCGCGACATATCGGCGCACGACGACCCGCGCATCGACATGCACGACGCGGAACTGAACCGCGTGCTGGGCGGCGGACTGGTGCCGGGCAGCATCGTGCTGCTGGGCGGTGAGCCGGGCATCGGCAAGTCGACGCTGTCGCTGCAGACCATGCTGGCACTCAGCGACCGGCGCGTGCTGTACGTCAGCGGCGAGGAGAGCGCTCACCAGCTGAAAATGCGCGCCGAGCGCATAGCATCAGTCACCAACGGTTCTGCCGCCGACAGCACCGATAATTTCCTGATACTCTGCGAGAATTCCTTAGAGGCCATCTTCGAGCATGTCAAGGAGGTGGAACCCGAACTGCTGGTCATTGACTCCATCCAGACTATAGCCACCGACGAGGTGGAGTCGAGCGCCGGGTCAATAGCCCAGGTACGCGAGTGTGCCTCGGCCCTGCTGCGCTTTGCCAAGACCAGCGGCGTGCCGGTCATCCTGATAGGCCACATCACGAAGGAAGGCACACTGGCCGGTCCGAAGATACTGGAGCACATCGTGGACACGGTCATACAGTTTGAGGGCGACCAGCACTACATGTATCGCATACTGCGCTCCATCAAAAACCGCTTCGGGTCCACATCCGAACTGGGCATATACGAAATGCAGCAGAACGGGCTGCGGCAGGTGTCGAACCCCTCGGAACTGCTGCTGACCGACGAGCACGACGGCCTGTCGGGCGTGGCCATATCGAGCGCCATAGAGGGCGTGCGCCCCTTCCTGGTCGAGACGCAGGCACTGGTCAGCACCGCGGCCTACGGCACGCCTCAACGTTCGGCTACGGGGTTCGACCAGCGTCGGCTGAACATGCTGCTGGCCGTACTGGAGAAGCGCGTCGGGTTCAAGCTGATGCAGAAGGACGTCTTCCTGAACATTGCCGGCGGGCTGAGGGTTACGGACATGGCCATGGACCTGAGCGTCATAGCCGCCGTACTTTCGAGCAACGTCGATACGCCCATTGAGGAGGGCTGGTGCATGGCCGGTGAGGTAGGCCTGTCGGGCGAGGTAAGGCCCGTGGCCCGTATTGAGCAGCGCATCACGGAGGCTGAGAAACTGGGATTCCAGCACATCATCATACCGAAATACAACCTGACGGGGCTGAACCGCAAGAAGTTCAAGATTGAACTCGTGGCGGTGCGCAAGGTCGAGGAAGCCCTGCGGGCCCTCTTCGGGTGAACCGGCGCTGACGGTAGTGGCGCATCAGAAGTTGCTGAACAGACAATTTAACAATGGAAAGATAACATATTAAAAACTACAAACTTACGACATGAGAATAGACATCATCACCGTACTGCCCGAAATGCTGGAGGGCTTCGTCCATGAATCCATACTGGCCAGGGCCGAGAAGAAGGGACTGGCCGAAATCAGACTGCACAACCTGCGTGACTATACGCTGGACAAATGGCGCCGGGTAGACGACTATCCCTACGGCGGCAGTGCGGGCATGGTCATGCAGTGTGAACCCATAGACCGCTGCATCACGGCCCTGAAGGCTGAACGCGACTACGACGAGGTCATCTTTACATCGCCCGACGGCGAACGCTTTGACCAGCACATGGCCAACGAGCTGTCAATGAAGGGCAACCTCATCATCCTGGCCGGCCATTACAAGGGTATAGACCAGCGCGTGCGTGACCATCTGATAACGCGCGAAATATCGATAGGCGACTTTGTGCTGACCGGTGGTGAACTGGTGGCTGCCATGATAGCCGACGCAGTGGTCAGGGTGGTGCCCGGCGTCATCGGCGACGAACAGTCGGCACTCTCCGACTGCTTCCAGGACGACCTGCTGGCCGCACCCATCTATACGCGTCCGGCCGACTACAAGGGTTGGAAGGTGCCCGAGATACTGCTGTCGGGCAATGAAGCCAAGATACGCAACTGGGAACTGGAACAGGCTCTGGAGCGCACACGGCGGCTGCGTCCGGACCTGCTGGAGGGTGCGGAAAATGCGGAGTAATGGGGCGTTTTAATACTTTTTAGTGTGGATGCAACAAAAATTATGACGTAAAAGTAACGCTATCTCGCAAAAAATGCGTAATTTTGCAGGATAATTATAACCAAATGTCTTAAGAAACAATAATTATGTTTGATACAAATACCTACATACGTCGGCGCTCAGAGCTGAAAAAGCTTGTTGGCAAAGGCATTATCGTACTCTTCGGTAACAACGAGGCACCCTACAACTATCCTGCAAACACCTACGCGCCCATGCGCCAGGACTCGTCATTCCTGTACTACTTCGGACAGCACCGCGACGGGCTGGTGGGCGTCATCAATATTGACAAGGACGAAGAATGGCTTTTCGGCGACGACATTGACGTGGAGGACATCGTATGGATGGGCTTTACGCCATCGGTGGCCGACCTGGCCGCAGAGGTGGGCGTCAACAAGACTGCTCCGATGAAGGAGCTGGCATCGCATGTCAACGGTCAGGCAGCGGACATACACTTCCTGCCGCCATACCGCCACGACACCAAGATACAGATTATGGACCTGCTGGGCATCCATCCCTCGAAGCAGAAGGAGGCCGCCTCGCTACAGCTTATTAAAGCCGTGGTGAAGATGCGCGCCACGAAGGAGCCGCAGGAGATAGCAGCCATTGAGCGGGCCTGCAACGTAGGCTACGCCATGCATACCACAACGATGAAAATGGCCGTGCCAGACATATCGGAGCGCTTCATAGCCGGCCGGGTGGACGGCGTAGCCCGCAGCATGGCTCAGGGCAACAGTTTCCCGACCATCCTCTCGCAGCACGGCGAGATCATGCACGGCACGCCGACCGGCGCCCAACTGGAGGCAGGCCGCCTGCTGTTGTGTGACGCCGGTTGCGAACTGGACGACTACTGCTCAGACCACACGCGCACCATGCCAGTCGGCGGGCGGTTCAGCCAGCGCCAGCTGGAAATATACAGCATTGTCGAGGCCTGTCACGACTACGTGCTCCAGGTGGCCAAGCCCGGCGTGCGCTACATGGACGTACACTTTGCCGTCTGCCGCATGATGATTGAGCGGCTTAAGGAGCTGGGACTGATGAAGGGCGATACCGACGAGGCACTGCAGGCCGGTGCCCACGCCATGTTCCTGCCCCACGGACTGGG
>DFGF01000131.1:0-10906 GCA_002371715.1 Prevotella sp. UBA3757 | reverse complement strand
ATGGACGTTCACGACATGGAGGGACTGGGCCAGATCTACGTAGGATTCGACGACGAGACACGCCCCAACCTCGAGCAGTTCGGCACCAATGCCCTGCGCATGGGCCGACGGCTGGAAGAGGGATTCGTGGTCACCGACGAGCCCGGCATATACTTCATTCCAGCCCTGATAGACGAATGGCGTGCCAAGCGGCACTGCGAGCAGTTCCTGTGCTACGACAGGCTGGAGACCTACAAGGACTTCGGTGGCATCCGCATTGAGGACGACGTGCTGATAACAGCCGACGGATGCCGCTTCCTGGGCTCGGAGCGCATACCCTACCACCCTGCCGAACTGGAGGAATTCATGGACAAGGAGAAAATAACAACATCAAAATAAAAAAGAATAGCAATGAAGAAAATGACAACCATCGCACTGGCCCTGATCATAGCAGTGGGCAGTGCCGGAGCCGCCAAGAAGAAGGCTCCCAAGAAGGAGAACGTCAACAAACCCGTGTTCACGACCATCAAGGAGATTCCCGTCACGAGCATGAAGGACCAGAACCGCTCGGGCACGTGTTGGGACTATTCGACCATCTCGTTCTTCGAGGCCGAAATCCTGAAGGCCACCGGCAAGAGCTACGACCTCTGCGAGAGCTTCGTAGCCAACAAGACCTACATGGAGCGCGCCATCCAGGTGGTACGTTACCACGGCGACTGCCAGTTCTCACAGGGCGGCAGTGCCGAGGACGTGCTGGCCACGATGAAGAAGCACGGCATCGTGCCCGAAGGTACCATGCCGTTCCCCGGCTCGCTATATGGCGACTCGCTCAACAACTTCAACGAGTTCTTCTCTGTACTCGAACCATACGTGGCCGCAGTGGCCAAGAGTGATGCCAAGAAAATCAGCAGCCAGTGGAAGGTTGGCCTTCAGGGCATACTGGACGCCTATCTGGGCAAGTGCCCCGAGCAGTTCACGTACGAAGGCCGCCAGTACACGCCGAAGAGCTTCATGGCTTCGCTGGGCATTGACCTGAACGACTATGTCAACATCACCAGCTATACGCACCATCCTTTCTACACAACCTTTGCTGTAGAGGTGCAGGACAACTGGCGCTTCCCCATGAGCTACAACGTGCCCATGGACGAAATGATGCAGATTATCGACAATGCCATTGAGCAGGGCTACACCGTGGCCTGGGGCGGCGACGTCTCGGAAGACGGCTTTACACGGAAGGGACTGGCCTACGCCGTTGACGCCAAGAAGACGCAGCAGAGCCTGCAGGGCAGCGACATGGCACGATGGCTGAAAATGACGGCCACCAAGAAGCGCGACATCATTGACTCGCTGGGATGCACCGTACCCGAAGTGATACCCACACAGCAGATGCGCCAGGAACGTTTCGACAACTGGGAGCTGACCGACGACCACGGTATGCACATCTACGGCGTGGCCAAGGACCAAAACGGCAAGGAGTACTATATGGTGAAGAACTCGTGGGGCGAAACCGGTGACTATAAGGGCACCTGGTATATGACCAAGGCTTTCATTGCTGCCAACACCATGGACTTCCTCATCAACAAGAAAGCCATTCCCGCCAGCATCCGCAAGAAACTCGGAATCTGATTAAGGATTAAGAGGTAGGGATTAAGAGGTAAGAGGCAAGAGAGACCATGCAAGATAAGATTCAGTAAATTGCCGAAAGTAATTAGAAACAAACAAGATATACATAGTTATGAAAACAGCACAATGCAATGTGAGTAACAAATCGCGTATGGTAAAATGGGCTTTTCTCTTTTACCTTTTCGCCTTCTTACCCTTATATCTTAATGCACAAAGTGGTGATGCACGCTCATGGATGAAGAAAGGCGACTGGCGCCAAGGCTTCGACAAGGCCAAACCGCACAAGTCGCTGAACGTTGACGAGTTTTACAGTCAGTATCAGAAAAATCCGGAGCAGTGGCAAACGCTGTTCCGGTGGCTACAGACCACTGACCTGCTCGCCATTCCCAAGGGCAAGCATCCGATACCGGGCTCCAAGCTGGTGGCCAGCGTGGAAGACTCGGAAAACGGTCCGCTGGAAAAACGCAACACGGAAAGCCATCGCAAGAAGAGCGACTTCATGATAGTGGTGAAAGGCACGGAGGGCTTTGCCCTGCTTGACCATGCGTCGAGCACCGTGTCGCAACCCTACAACGAGAAGAAGGACGTGATGCGCTATCAATACGTGAAGGAGAAAACGAACTTCTTCAACGTCAAGAGCGGACAGTTTGTCATTTTCTTCCCCTCTGACTGGCACATTGCCAAGGTCGAGACCAAGAAGAAAGACCAGACTATACGCGTCATCGTGGTCAAGATGGACTACGTAGACTAAGGACGAGTGCTACATTTTCATTTGTAAACCACAAATATAAATGCTATTTAAATGGAACTACAATCCACCAACACCAGAGCACACGAAGGCTGCCAACGAACTGGCTGAGAAGATCGGGATGAGTCCCATCATGGGCAGTCTGCTCATCAAGCGGGGCATCAGGACAGAGAGCGCGGCAAAGCGGTTCTTCCGCCCGATGCTGAGCGAGCTGATTGACCCGTTCCTGATGAATGACATGGATCTGGCCGTCGACCGCCTGAACGACGCCATGGGGCGCAAGGAGCGCATCATGGTCTACGGTGACTACGACGTCGACGGCTGTACAGCAGTAGCTTTGGTGTATAAGTTTCTGCAGCAGTTCTACTCCAATATAGAATACTACATCCCCAGCCGCTACGAAGAAGGCTACGGAGTGAGCATCAAGGGTATCGATCATGCGGTGGAAACTGGTGTGAAACTAATCATCGTGCTGGATTGTGGCATCAAGGCAGTCGACGAGATTGCCTATGCCAAGGAGCACGGCATTGACTTCATCATCTGCGACCACCACGTGCCTGACGAGGTGATGCCGCCGGCTGTGGCCATACTCAACCCCAAGCGCGAGGACTCTACCTACCCCTTCAAGCACCTTTGCGGCTGTGGCGTAGGTTTTAAGTTCATGCAGGCTTTTGCCAAGAACAACGGCATACCCTTCTCGCGGCTGATTCCCCTACTCGACTTCTGTGCCGTGTCCATCGCGTCGGACTTGGTGCCCGTTGAAGGTGAGAACCGCATATTGGCCTTCCACGGACTGAAACAGCTGAACCAGAACTGTTCGACGGGCCTGAAAGCCATCATCAACATCTGCGGACTGACGGGACGAGAGCTGAGCATGACGGAAATCGTGTTCAAGATAGGGCCGCGCATCAATGCGTCAGGACGCATGCAGAACGGCATCGAGGCCGTAGAGCTGCTGGTGGAGCGTGACCTTCAGAAGGCGCTGACCATTGCCACGCGCATTGACGAATACAACGACCAGCGGCGCGACGTCGACAAGCAGATGACGGAGGAAGCCAACGAAATTGTTGCACGCCTGGAGAGCCAGCAGCACCAGAAGTCGATAGTACTCTACGACGAGGGCTGGAAGAAAGGCGTGGTAGGCATCGTGGCCTCGCGACTGACGGAACTATACTTCCGGCCGACCGTCGTACTGACCATCATCAATGGCATGGCATCGGGCTCGGCTCGCAGCGTGGCGGGCTTCGACATCTATGAAGCCATTAAGTCGTGTCGCGACCTGCTTGAGAACTTCGGTGGTCACACCTATGCTGTGGGCCTGACGCTCAAGCAGGAGAACATACCCGAATTCCGCCGCCGCTTCCAGGAGTACGTCAGCAACCATATCATGCCGGAACAGACGCAGCAGACGCTGGACATCAATATGGTGGTCGATTTCAACCATATCACCAAGCGACTGCTTACCGAGCTGAAAAAGCTGGCACCTCACGGTCCTGGCAACGAGAAGCCTCTCTTCATGACGCGCAACGTCTACGACTACGGCACCTCGAAGGTTGTTGGTCGCCACCAGGAGCACATCAAGCTGGAACTGGTGGACTCCAAGTCGGCTGTCGTCATGAACGGCATCGCATTCGGACAGAGTGCTGCCGTCCGTTACATCAAGTCGAAACGCTCGTTCGATATCGTCTACAGCGTAGAGGAGAACGCCTTCAAGCGTAACGAGATACAGTTGCAGATTGTGGACATCAAGCCCTCGGAGGACTGATGGACGACACGTTCCGGAAGATACTGAAGCAGTACTGGGGCTACGATGACTTTCGTGGCATCCAGCGCCAAATCATCGAGTCCATCGGTGCCGGACACGACACGCTGGGGCTGATGCCTACGGGCGGTGGCAAGTCCATCACCTTTCAGGTACCGGCCATGGCCATGGAGGGCACCTGTCTGGTCATTACGCCCCTCATTGCGCTGATGAAAGACCAGGTACAGCACCTGCGCCGCATAGGCATCCGTGCAGCAGCCATATACAGCGGCATGCAGCACGACACGATTCTGATGACGCTGGAAAACTGCATCCTGGGCAGCACAAAGCTCCTCTATGTATCGCCTGAGCGCCTGTGCAGCAGCCTCTTTCAGACCAAGCTGCGCCACATGCGCATCTCGTTCATCACCGTCGACGAGGCACACTGCATCTCGCAGTGGGGCTACGACTTCCGGCCCTCATATCTGGAAATAGCCAAGATACGCCAGTTGCTGCCCAATGTCCCCGTACTGGCACTGACAGCCACGGCAACGCCGCAGGTCGTGGACGACATCTGCGAAAAACTGTCGACGCACGGTCTTACGAACGAATCCTCCACACGGTCAGCCTTTGCCGTCTTCCGCATGTCGTTCGAACGCACGAACCTGGCTTACCTGGTCGTACACTCTGACAACAAGGACTTCGACCTCATACAGCTGCTGGAGCAGCATCCCGGCTCAGCCATCGTCTATGTCCGCAGCCGGCGTCATGCACGCGAAATCAGCCAGCACCTCTGTGAGGCTGGTCTTCAGTCCACATTCTACCATGCCGGGCTGGACCATGCCGACAAGGATCTGCGACAGCGGGAATGGCAACTGGACAAGACGCGCATCATGGTGGCAACCAACGCCTTCGGCATGGGTATCGACAAGCCTGACGTCCGGCTGGTGGTCCATTACGACTGTCCGGACTCCATTGAAGCCTATTTCCAGGAGGCCGGGCGTGCCGGACGCGACGGACAGCCCTCGCAGGCCATACTACTCTTCAATCGCCAGGACGGCGTCAAGCTTCAGAAGCGCGTCAACGACACCTATCCGCCCAAGGAGTATATCCGTCAGGTTTACGAGCACCTGGCCTATTACTACCAGATAGCCACGGGCGACGGTTATGGCGTGACGCACGAATTTGTCATAGAAGACTTCTGCCAGCGGTTCCGTCATTTTCCCATACAGGTTCACTCGGCCTTACAGATATTGCAGCGCGCCGGCTATATTGAGTACACCGAAGAGGCCGACAACATGGCCCGCGTAAAATTCCTGGTCAGCCGTGACAGTCTGTACCGGTTAGACCGGGTCACGCCTGACGAGGACAGGGTCATCGTCAGCCTGCTGCGCTGTTACGGAGGTCTGTTTGCTGACTATGGCTATATTGACGAAAGTATCGTGGCACAGCAGGCCGGCATGGCCCGGCTCCAGTGCTACGACATCCTGAAGGCGCTGTCGCAGCGCCGTCTCATCAGCTTCATTCCCAGTAAGCAGGTACCCTATATACGCTATCTGCAGCGGCGAGAGGACGCCGAACATGTACGGCTGCCGGCCAATGTTTATGACGACCGCAAAGAACAGTACATTGAGCGTATTCAGGGCATGTTGCAGTACGCACAGTCATCGGAACACTGCCGTTCACGGCTCTTGCTGGAATACTTTGGCGAGAAGACCGACCATGACTGCGGCCAGTGTGATGTATGCCTGAACCGGCAAAGCGACACCGTCAGCGAAGGGCAACGGTCAGCCAGCCGTCGCATTGAGGAACTGCTGGCCGACCACCAGCGTCACCACATAACGGAAATCCTCCGACTGGCGCTGCCAACGGAGGATGCGAATGCTGCACTGGCCGAACTCGTACAGCAAGAAGTAGCCACGATGGAAGACGGATTTATCCGGCTGACGAAATAATTTATCCGGCTGCCGAGGTAATGCCAGCCAGCAGTGCCTCATGCACGATGCCGTTGGTAGCCACCACGCTGTCACCCTGCATAAAATAGTCGTCGCCGGTGTAGTTGGTGACACGGCCGCCAGCCTCTTTCACGATGAGTGCTCCAGCCATATAGTCCCACTGGCCGATATAGCGTTCGGCATAGGCGTCCAATCGTCCGGCAGCCACATAGCAGAGGGCAATAGCCGCCGAACCTATCATTCGAATGCTTCCTACGTTGCCATAGAAGTGGTCTATAAGTCGCTCGATGACAGGCTTGTAGGCATCGCTGTTATAGGGAAGCTGCAGGCAGAGCAGCGCGTCTCCTATCTGACTGTTACCCACACGCAGCACCCCATCTTTCATCTTTAATCTGTCATCTTTCATCTCCACATGCGCTCCCCCACCCTGCCAGGCATAGAAGCACTCATCGCTGACGATTTCATAGACCACGCCAATCAGTATCTCACGGCCGCGAATCAAGGCTATCGACACGGCGTATGGTGCAAAACCATGGATGAAGTTTGTCGTTCCGTCCAGCGGGTCAACAACCCAGGTAAGCCTGTCGGCACCATCCGACGCCCCATTGTTGGCGGCACCGCTCTGAGGGCCATCCCCGGCTATGGTCGTCCCTTCTTCGGTGATAAAGCCCGCCTCAGGCAACAGTTCGCGCAATGCCTTGACAATCATCCGCTCCGAACCCTTGTCAACGTACGACACGTAATCGTGGGCATGCTTGCGTTCCACGCGTTCCAGCGAGAAAGTCTCGCGTTCCTTTCTGATGTAAGAACCCGCCTCGCGTGCCGTCAGGCACACAAGGCGGGTAATTTCCTGTAGATTCAGCATTATCAAAATCTTTATTAACGCTCAATGTTCAACGTTCAATGTTCAACGTTCAACATTCAACGTTTAATCTTCCTGATATTCGGGACGCAACTTGCGGACCGTCTCACCGGCACGCCACATCTCCTGATTACGCATGGCCTCCAGTTCCTTCTCCAGGCCGGCACGATAGTCGGGCTTCGAGTTGGCATCGATGGTAATCTGAGCCTCATTGCCGGTCATGACCGAATAGTAGAGCCATTCCATGACGGGCTTGATGGCATCGTGGAAACGAGGAGCCCAGTCAAGGGCGCCGCGCTGGGCCGTTGTCGAACAGTTGGCATACATCCAGTCCATACCCTTGGCACCGAAGAGCGGGCCAAGGCTCTGGGTCAGCTCCTCAACCGTCTCGTTGAAAGCCTCAGAGGGTGAATGGCCGTGCTCGCGAAGCACTTCATACTGAGCCAGCAGCAAGCCCTGGATGGCACCCATCAGCGAACCACGCTCACCGGTCAGGTCGCTGGTAGCCTCACGCTGGAAAGTCGTCTCAAACAAGTAACCGGCACCGATACCGATACCAAAGGCCAGGGTTTTCTCGGTGGCCTTGCCTGAAGCGTCCTGATAGACGGCATACGAGCAGTTCAAGCCACGGCCCTCGCAGAACATGGTGCGCAGGCTGGTACCGCTGCCCTTGGGGGCAACCATGATGACATCGACATCCTTGGGAGGTATGACACCCGTGCGGTCGCTCCAGTTGATGGCAAAGCCATGACTGTAGTACAGCGTCTTGCCGGGCTTCAGATATTTCTTGATAGTGGGCCACTGCTGGATCTGACCGGCATCAGACAGCAGCATACAAAGGATGGTACCCTTCTCAGCAGCTTCCTCAATAGAGAAAAGCGTCTTGCCCGGCACCCATCCGTCTTCAACAGCCTTCTGGTAGGTCTTGCCCTCACGCTGTCCGACGATGACGTTGAAGCCATTGTCGCGCAGGTTACAAGCCTGACCAGGACCCTGAACGCCATAACCGATGACGGCAATAACCTCATCCTTTAATACCTCACGAGCCTTTTCGAGTGAAAA
This sequence comes from Prevotella sp. UBA3757, assembly GCA_002371715.1. Taxonomy (GTDB): domain Bacteria; phylum Bacteroidota; class Bacteroidia; order Bacteroidales; family Bacteroidaceae; genus Prevotella. The sequence goes on along the minus strand of DFGF01000131.1, from coordinate 2,936 downwards.
CTCTTTGTTGGTGACCACTGTTTCGATGACGCCACCAAAATTCATTTCTGCCATAATTGCAAAGTTTTTTATTGTGTTGTACATATCCCTTGTCCGCCATGCCAACCCTACACGAGAGCCGTCGTCTTGTCAGCCGACTCAGCACTTGCACGAAGTGCCGACGAGGGAGTTAACTATAAAATCGGCTGCAAAGATACAAAGAAGATGCGAAAGAGCCAAATTTTAAAGCATTTTTTTCGAACACGCCTAATAGAGGTAGCCCGACTTGCGGCCTCCCCAGTCTATAATCACGCGCTGAATCATCATGCCTGGGTCGCCAAGGACGAACGACAGCGTATGGTTCGGAGCATGACGGTCAATGGGAAAGCGGAAGGTGGCGCTATGGCCGTTCCGCACGACCTGCTCTTTCCATTCGGGCGACCATTCTACTGGTTCATTACGATAGACCCGTGGCTGCTGGTGGTCGATGCTGACACCTATGTCGGTGCTACGGCCCTGATAAAGCGGGAAGAACGGCACGCTATAGACGGTAACGGCTATGCTGTCGGCGGCTATGGCCGGCAGGGCGTAGTCTGCGCGTGGACTCTGGAGTGTGGTGGGGTCACAGGGCTGTTCGCGGACGGGGTCGCCCAACTGTAATACCTGCCAATCGTAACCCATACCGCCGACAAGGCGAATCTGGTGATGACGGGCATGGCACTCCTGATAGTCAGTCAGATTGAGCAGCATACAGCCGTCAACCCACTCGCGCCGCACGTCGATGCTCAAGTCGGCGGGCGTCTCGCCGGCACCCTCCGTATAGGTCACTGCGGGCTTGTTCTGATAGAGGGCACAGATGCCCGGCGGTACGTCCATGATGCCACGCCACTTGCCACCCAGCATGGTGTTAAACTCGCGGTTGAGCGACAGGATGCTGTCGTAGGCCTGCTCCATCTGGCGTGCGGCCCAGTTGGCCTCGGCCCGGCGGCCTTGTGCCAGCTGCTCATGGTTGAGCTGTGCCATGAGGAACTTGCGGTTCATCTGATAGGAAGCCTTGACCTGATAACCCATCATCTCGAAGAAGGGCGCGCGCAGGGCGTCGGCCAGGTCACGGCCGATGGCCTCAATGCGGTCGCTAATGGCCTGATAGTCAGCCAGACGGCGTTGCGCTTCATTGTAATTGCGGAAGGAGAACTCCGTATCCCTCAGTCCTGTCCGCTCGGGTTCCGACCACTCCCACTCGAAGCCCATGTATTCGGGCTTGCGAATCCAGCAGAGGCGGTAGTACTCGTCGAGCACCCACTGCAAGTCGCGTTCGTACTGCTGTCCGAAGATGCTGGCCAGGAAGCGGCTCTGATGACGGTTGATGCTGCGAATGTCGTAGTCGTCCACGCTCCATGCCAGGTCAAAGAACGTCTGCATGCCCAGTTCCATGGGTTTGATGTCGCCGACGTTCAGCAGCCAGTAGCGGTCAGCACCGGTATGGTAGGCCTTCATCAGTTCCTCGTACATCAGCACGGGAGGCGTGCTGTTGAGCCAGAGGTAGTCGTGGGGCGTACCCATGTACGACAGGTGATAGTAGACACCCGCCCCACCACTGCGACGCTGCTCGTCGGGACTGCTGACGCGCTTCATGTAGCCATAGTTGTCATCAACCCACACCAGGGTGACGTCGTCAGGAACTCTGAGTCCGTTCTCGTAGATGTCCATCGTCTCCTTGTAAGGCACGAAAATCTGTGGAATCTGCCGGGCCGCCTGCTGTTTGTGACGTTCCAGCATCTGGCGCTGGTCGCTGATGACCTGTTCTATCAGCGGTACGCGTTCCGACATGGGCAGACTGCCTCGCAGGCCCTCGTCATGCAGGCCTCGCATGGCCAGCGTGTAGATGTTTTCAAACCGTGAGGCTTCGCCCAGCCGTTGTTCCCACTTCTGTCGGATGTTGGCGGCGTTGGTCTTGTAGTTCCATTCGCCGTCACGCTTTGTGTCCCACTCGGTGGGTGCAGCATTGTTCAGCAACAGCGGTTCGCAGTGCGACGTGGTAATGATGATGCCAAAGGTGTCGGCCACCAGTTTGCTCTCCTTGTGATAGTAGAAGGCTCCCGTACAGGTGTGCATGGCCGGGGCCAGCATATTAGCCTTCAGGCGCAGCAGCAGTTCGCAGACCTTGGCATAGGTTCGCGGTCCGATGTCGCCCAGTCCGGGTTCGAAGGTTTTTGCGGCCCATGGCAGCAGGCCCCAGTCTTCGTCGTTGATGAAGATGCCGCGATACTTTACCGACGGACGCTTGGAGACCATTTCGCCTCTCACGAACAACTGGTCGCTATGGGCTGCGGGCACGTCGGACCACCACGCCCAAGGCGAGACACCCATCAGGCGGCTGAGTTCGAAGGCACCATAGGCCACGCCCCGGCGGTCACTGCCCGCAATGACGAGTGCGCGGTCAATATTCTTGGCCGGATGTTCAACGACTTTGATGATGTATTGCTCCCATCCTCCGGCAATCGGCGTGACGTCCAGCAGTCCGCGCTCGGATAAGTCGCGGATGAATGCATGGCCCGTGACCGTGCCCATGACGACAAGCTGGCGCCCGCCGTACTTTTCCGATGTGCTGACCTTGGGTCTGCAGCCCGTAACGGCTTCCACGTCTGCAGCCCAGAGTTGGGCAACCTTGAGGACTGTCGGCCCGTCGCTCTTAGAGACCACAATGGTGGCCGGCTGCTCCTTTGCTACCAGGGCGAAACCGCCATCAGCAACTTTATCTGTCATCTGAATCTGGGCATTGGCCGTCAGCATACTGCCGGCTAATAATAGTTGAAGCAATAGTTTTCTCATATCTGATAATGTTTTAGCCTTAATAAGGCACAAAGATAGTTATTTTTCAGTTATGAACCAAGTAAATTCAGAGAAATTTCTTCTCCGCAGTGTAATATTATTTGAGTTTTGTTCCATATTTATTT
>DFGF01000078.1 GCA_002371715.1 Prevotella sp. UBA3757 | reverse complement strand
GCCTTGCCCTTATAACTATAGCGACGTGACAGATGGTTAGTCTCATCTTTTTGAGTAATTGGAATACCCTTATGGTTAGTATCCATCGTACCAGGCAACGTCACAATGGTCGTTTCCTGACCATATTTCAATAGCCACTTACCTGCCAGACTGACTCGTTGCTGAGCACCTGCAGACAGGCAAGTGGCTATGAGTAGAGAAAGCACTGTTTTCCTCATGCCATTATCAGTCCTGACTTATTTGGCATTAATCTCTTTCAGCAGACGGTCGGCATGTCCCCACTTGTCCATCATGAACAGCATATAACGCACATCCACATTGATGGTGCGTGCCAGCTGACGGTCGAAGAAAATGTCGCTGGCCAGGCTGTCCCAGTTGCCGTCGAATGCCAAGCCCAGCAGTTCGCCCTTGCCGTTGAAGATGGGCGACCCGCTATTGCCGCCGGTGATGTCGTTGTTCGACAGGAAGCAGAGCTGCAGCGTACCGGTCAGCGGGTCGGCATAGCGGCCGAAGTCCTTCTTGGCCATCAGCTCGTGCATGACGGGTTCGGCAAAGTACTCGAAATTCTGGTCGGCCAGCTGCATCTTGTCCCACAGCGAACGGGCAGTGGTATAGTAGCCCGAGGGGCGACCGCCAAGCGTGTATTCACCAATCTGTCCGTAGGTCATGCGCAGCGTGAAGTTGGCATCCGAGTAGTTAGGCATGTCCTGCTCCATGCGCAGCACGGCGGCACAGAGCATCTTCTCCTGCTCTTCGATTTCGCGGGTGAGCTTCTGACGGGCTATGCTGATGGCGGTTTGCAGTTCCACGAGGTCAAGGCCGTACTGCACACCGAGGTCCTTATTGTAGCTCTTCTTGTTGAAATAGATGGGCTTGCCGTTCCGCATGAGCTGCGACTTCTTGTACATCGTGCTGACGTAGGCCGTGTAGTCGCCATGGAACTTCTCGTCGATGGTCTCGTAGAAGTCGGGCAGGAAGTCGTCGTCAGTCACGTGCTGGCGATAGTTCTTCAGCAGGACGGCCAGCATCTCGACGTCCGTGGCCTCGTCCCACTCGTCGGAATTGTCCTCGTAGAGATAGTACTGCTTCTTGGGCTTGCCGGCAGGTCCGTGCACCTCCTTGCCCCAGTTGCTGGCCCAGGCGCGCGTCGTCAGCTGGTCCTGCAGGAAGAAGGTCTCCATGAAGAGCGTGCGGATATGGGTCAGCTTGCTGCGCTGCTGGTAGAGTTCCGCGAGCTTGTCGAAGTCGAGCTTCTCGAAAGGAGCGCGCTGTTCGGCCGTTGCCAGCTTCACGGTGTCCATCCAGTGGCGGATCCTGGCCTCGAACTGCTGCTTCTGGTTGATCAGACCGATGGAGTCGATACACTTGTTCATGCCGATGGAGTTTTTCCAGTAGTTGGACGAGCTGGCGTACTTCGAATCGTACTTGATACGTACGGCCTCCGAGGCACGCATGTGGCGCAGCATGACCTCCTGCTTGACGCCACGGACCTGCGCACGCGGTGCGTTGATGTCGTCGCGGCGCTCCTGAATGCCGTAGCTCGACAGGTAGCGGCTCGTGCTGCCGGGATAGCCCATGATCATGCAGAAGTCGCCTGGCTTATAACCCTGCATCGACACCTGTGCCCACGACTTGGGGTGGTAGGGCACGTTGTCCTTCGAATACTTGGCCGGACCGCCCGTCTTGGGGTCGGCATAGATGCGAAACACCGAGAAGTCGCACGTCTGGCGCGGCCACATCCAGTTGTCGGTCTCGCCGCCGAACTTACCCATCGACTTGGGAACGGTAAACACCAGGCGAACGTCGTTGAAGTCGCGATAGGTGGTGCAGTAGTACTTGTTGCCCTCGTAGAAAGGCTTTACCTCGACGCGCAGCGTAGAGTCCTTCTGGCGGATGTCCTTCTGCCAGGCGTTCTCGATGGAGTCAACGAAATCCGCCACCTCGTAGTGCTTCAGCTTGTCCATGCCCAGACGGTTCAGTTCGTCGGTGACGTCCTTCTGGTCAATCATGAACGAGACGAAGAGGTCCTCGTTAGGCAGCTCCTCGCCATAGCTCTTGGCTACGAAGCCGTTCAGCAGGTAGTCGTGCTCGACGGTAGAATGCCGGCGAATGGCGTCGAAGCCGCAGTGGTGGTTCGTAAACACCAGGCCGTCGGCACTGACGACAACGCCCGAGCAGAAGCCGCCGAAGTTGACGACGGCATTCTTGACGGCATTGTCGGTCTGGTACAATTGCTCGGCGGGCAGCTGGAAGCCGTACTGCTTCATCTGGCTGACGACGGCATCGGGCAGGTTGTAGAGCGTCCACATACCTTCATCGGCGTGTGCACAGAGGGCGCACAGGCCAAAAAGCGATAAGAGTAGTTTTTTCATATCATGTTATTTTTTAAAATATTTTCCAATGACGGGCAGTCCACGTAACGGCAGGTCGTTGCGCACAGTATAACTGGCAAAGCAAACGATGCACAGCGTATTGAAAGCCACATTGACGACGATGCCGAATCCGTAGTCCGGGAAACTATCGATAGCGATATAGAGCATGACCGCCAGTGCCACATAATAGGCCATGGAACGCATGGGATACGGGATAGGATTCTTCTTCTGACCCACCACGTAGCTCAACACCATGGCCGTGCCATAGCCTGCCACCCCACCCCATGCGCAGGCCCAGTAGCCATACTTGGGGATGAACAGGACGTTGACGGCAAAGAGCACCAGACAGCCCGCCAACGAGAACCATGCACCATAGATGGTCTTGTCGATGAGTTTATACCAGAACGACAGGTTAAAATAGATGCCCATCATAATCTCGGCAGCCATGACAATGGGTACCACGCCTAAGCCCTCGCGATATTCCTCACCGATAATATATTGCAGAATGGGCATCCAACCTACCACACAGAGGAAGGCCAACAGCGTGAAAATCAGGAAGAACTTCATGGCCGACGCATAGTATTCCGTCTTGTCGGCATCTTTGCTCTTGGCAAAGACGATAGGCTCGTAGGCATAGCGGAACGCCTGCGTAATCATGGCCATAATCATGGCAATCTTCACGCATGAGCCATAGATACCCAATTCGACATTAGCCTGCGACGGGTCAGGATATACCAGCGGGAAGAGAATCTTGTCGGCCACCTGGTTGAGGATGCCTGCTATGCCCAGCACAAGGATGGGCCACGAATAGCTGAGCATACGCCGCATCAGTCGGGCATCGAAGTGCCAGTGCACCTTCAGCAAGTCGGGGATAAACAGCAGCGTGACAAAACCCGTGCAGAGCAGATTGATGAAGAACACATAGTAGACCGATGTCTTGCCCAACACTACGAAATAGAAGACGTTGAGACCGATGTTTATGGCGATGAACAACAGCTTCAGCGAGGCAAAGCGGATAGCGCGCTTCTGATAGCGCAGATAGCTGAAGGGGATAGCCTGCAGGGCATCCATCGCCACGACGACAGCCATCATCTGCAAGTATTCCGGATGGTCAGCATAGCCCAAAGCCTGGCTGATGGGGCCTATCCCGCCAAACACCAGCAGCAGGAACAGGGCTGTCAGCGTGCCGACTACTGCCATCGCCGTCGAGAAGACGGTGTCTGAGTGTTTACGTCCTATCTCTAATGTCTGCCGGTCGTCGTTGGCAAAGCGGAACAGCGTGGTCTCCATGCCAAACGTCAGCAACACCAGGATGAGTGCTGTATAGGCATACACATTGGTACTGACACCATAGTCGCCCGATGCCTTGGGCATATAGTGCGTATAAAGCGGCACGAGCAGGTAGTTCAGAAACCTGCCCACAATGCTCGACAGGCCATAGATGGCCGTATCCTTAGCTAATGACTTGAGGTTTGCCATGGGTTAACTGAAAAAGAGGTAACAGATAAAGATTGCTGAAATAATGCCGGCCAGGTCGGCCAACAGGCCACAATTGACGGCGTGGCGGGTATTGCGGATGCCCACGGAGCCGAAATAGACGGCCAGGATATAGAACGTGGTATCGGTAGAGCCCTGGAAGACACACGACAGGCGGCCGACGAAGGAGTCGGCACCATAGGTGGTCATGGCATCGACCATCATGCCGCGTGCCCCACTGCCTGAGAGCGGTTTCATCAGTGCCGTCGGCATGGCGTCCACCCACTGGGCGTTAGCACCCGTCAGTTCCACACACCAGCGCATGCCGCCAATGAGCATGTCCATGGCCCCCGAGGCGCGGAACACGCCGATGGCCACCAGGATGGCCACCAGATAGGGAATGATGCGCACGGCGGTCTGGAAGCCGTCCTTGGCGCCCTCGATAAAGGCTTCGTAGACGTTCACCTTCTTGCGCATGCCGGCCACGATGAACCCCGTAATGATGGTCATCAGCAGGATGTTGGCCACAGTGGTGCTCACGCGGTTCATGGTCTCAGGCGACATCTGAGCGAAGCCCCAGATGATGGCAGCCACCACGACACAGGCACCGCCCAGCGTCAGGAGCATGACGCGGTTGACGAGGTTGATGCGCTGATAGAGCGAGGTGACGATGATGCCCGCCAGCGTCGAGAAAAATGTCGCCAGCAGGATGGGTATGAAGATGTCCGTGGGCTGGACGGCGTTCATCTGCGCCCTGTAGACCATGATGCTGACGGGGATGAGCGTCAGTCCGCTGGTGTTCAGCACAAGGAACATGATCATCGGGTTCGATGCCGTGTCCTTCCTGGGGTTCAGCTCCTGCATCTGCTCCATGGCCTTCAGGCCCAGGGGCGTAGCGGCATTGTCGAGTCCGAGCATGTTGGCCGCAATGTTCATAAAGATGCTGCCTGTGACGGGATGGCCCTTCGGAATGTCAGGAAACAGCTTGGTAAACACCGGCGACAGGAGGCGTGCCAGCACATTGACGACATCCCCCTTCTCGCCCACCTTCATCACGCCCAACCAGAGCGACAGCACGCCTGTCAGGCCGAGAGAAATCTCAAAGGCAGTCTTCGACGATGAAAACGTCGAGTCCATCATAGCCGGAAACACGTCGTAGTCGCCAAGCAGCAACAACTTGCCGACAGCTATCACGAATGCTACGAGGAAAAATCCTATCCAAATATAATTCAGTACCATAATAGGCTGCAAAGGTAGTAAAAAACAACATACCACGGGGCGGTTTAATTATTAAAAAATATTAAACGTCGGGCTGCCTGCGCTGTTAATCAGCATAGTTTTAGTAATTTCGCACCCAATTAGATTAAATATGCAAACAACACCGACTATGAAGCGAAAACATATAACCGCAACAGCATTGACAGCAATGGCAGCCTTAGAGGCCATACTGATTACAGGCACCACCACGTCGTGCAAGAAAGACATGTTCAAACAGGATGTGTACGACTCCATCATGAAGCAGGAGTTTCCCATCGACCCCGTGGACGCCGCCCACAGCTGGAACCTGACGACGCGCCGCACGGCAACGGTCAACATCGCCGATACCGACATCCGGCGCATCATGGTGCTGACTGACGACCCCGCCACCAACTACCAGGCGGCCATCATGGCCCAGAAGACCAGCTTCAACCGTGGCGACAACTTCCTGACCTTTGCGGCTCCCACGGTACAGACCACCTTCTATGCCGCCGTCGAGCAGAACGACGGTTCGCTGCTCGTCAAACCCTTCACCACCAGCGACGCCCGCGTGTCAATGGCTGACGCCACCCAGGAGCAGAAACCCGTCACCGCCCCAGGCTACCAAACCTTCACCTACTGCTTCGAGGAGGACTACCCGCAACCGGGCGACTACGACTTCAACGACTGCGTGCTGCGCATCTCCGTCACGCCCGGCGACCAGCCCAACCAGCGGAAAATCAACGTCTCCGTGGCTGCCACGGGTGCCAACAAGCTGATAGCCGCCGCCCTACGCCTGGTCAACTACAACTACGACGACATCGAGAGCGTCACAACTACGGACGGCAAGCGGTGGGACGAAGACTACCCCACCACACAATATATCCTGAAGGAAAGCAAGATACTGCAGGAAGGGCGCAACGGCGAGGCCGCCATCCGGCTCTTCGAGAACGCCTCCTGGATCATGGTGCACAACCAGCCTGACAACGTGGGCATGCTGACCAACTATAAAGTCAACGTCACCAAGACCACCACGGAAACCACCAAGCAGATTAACCCGCCCGTCAAGACCTACATCGTCACCTTCAAGGAGAGTGCCACGGCACTGCTCGACAACTTCACACTGCTGAACATCGACCCCTTCATCGTGACCAACTTCAACGGCGGCAACTGGGAGACGCACGTCTACGAGCACAAGCATGCCAACGTGCTCTTCGAGGGCGTCCGTCAGGAGAGCGGCCACATGACGTGGGCCATCTGCGTACCCGACGGCAACTTCCGCTGGCCGCTCGAAGGCATGATTATCGGCACGAAGAAGGACGGCCTGCTGACGGGCGTCTACCGTGAGTTTGGTCACTCCTTCGGCGAGTGGGCTGCCAACCGCAACACGGCCAAGGACTGGTACCTGTATCCCACCATCGCCGACGTCTACTAATCCCGTCTACTCAGCCGGGTTCGCCTGCGGCGCCGGAGTCACCGGCGTCGCAGGTGTCGTCTGCGCCTTGCCGATATTCACATTCGTATTGCCCGTCACCTCGGCGGCATTACCACCGCCGTAGACGTTGCCACGGATATCGGCGCCACTGACTTTAATACCAGACCTTGGTTTTACCTCATCAGTCGCCTTAGTCACATAATCGACAGATGACACCGTCCCGATATTCACATAGGTATTGCCCACTACCTTGGCTGCATTGCCACCACCATAGACAACACCTATACAACCGATGTCACCTTTTTTGTGGAGCGGAATATCCACACTGATGGTATTGGCATCATCACCATCGCCATCTTTGAACGTCTTCGTTACCCCTGTATTTTTCGACACCTTGTCTGTCCCAGTAGTCTGAGTGGCAGGGTCAGTCACGGAAGCAACAGTTTCTTTCATGAACTCATCCTTGGAAGACTTATCGCCCACCACCTCGTTGATATTCACATAAGTGTCGCCTGTTACTATAGCTCCCTCACCATAGCCACCGCCATATACCTCACCGATACTGGTAAACGATTTGATATTCAGCGTGGGTCCATGCTGTCTTACATCTGTGTCATTTCCTTCATCATCCTTGACAAAGGGAGCAGTATAAGGAGCCTGGTTGCCACCACCATAGAGATGTCCGATGATAACAGGTTTACAGCCTGTCTCCTCAATATTCACCGTGATGGTACCACCGATTCTGCCACTTTTGTTATTACCACCAAAGACACGGTCGAAATTACCATTGGTGATATTCAGCGTCACATCACCTTCGATATTCGCAGCTTCGGCACCGCCATACGCCGCCTTCAAGCCTGGGATACACGCCATCAGCAATTTCGCCTCAGCATCCATCGGTGCACTCTTTCCACCACCGTACGCCTCATCGATCTTGAAGTCACAATCATTGTTGTCGTCAAGCAGAGTAACGGCTGAGATGCGTACATTGCCCTTCGTATTAGAGCCGCCGAACACCTGATGGATGGTTCCGCCGTAGATGGTGACATTAGCAGCACCAGACCCATAGACATAACCACTTGCCAGACGTTTTTCTTTCGTGTTGGCTTCCTCCTTGTCCCTTGCGACCAGAGTACCATCCACGTCTACATATTCTGTATAATTCTTATATCCGACGTTGGCACCGGGGTTCGGTCTACCGTCAGGCAAAGCAGTCAATCCATTACCACCACCGAACAGTTCCTTAATCTCAAACGTACCGTTCACCGTTACGTCAGTGGCAGGTGTAGAGGCCGCATTACCACCGCCATACACCGTCTCGATACTCGTCAGGTCACAACCGTCGATGATGACATGGGTAGAGGCATTGTCAGCAGTAGGAACAAATGGTGCCAAATTGCCACCGCCATACACGGCAAGCAGTTCATAAATACCACTTCCCTTTTCCGGCTTGTCTTTGTCTGTTCCGTCTGCCTTATAAACTACCGTCTTATAGACATGCACTGTCACATTACCCCTCGGAGAACCGTTGATATTGTTACATCCGAACACCTGGCCTGTCTTGGGGATGTTTGACTCATCAGCGTTCTTGTATTCCTGATATGTCTGGGTGAACATCGTGCCATTCACAGCCACTGTCACGTCGCCCCAGACGTATGCCGGGGTGTTGGCATCACCAAGGCCTCCGCCGTAGGCATTACCCACGACACCTCCTGTCAGATTGACGATAGTGGTATTGCTTGCAGATGTTTTCCCTGCTGCCCAACCGCCAGCGCCGTCGTTCAATGTTTCATCCCAGTTAGCCATGTTCGTGCTGGCCAGGGCACCACCGCCATAGACGTCATTGACCACGGTGCCGCCTTTTACATTCACCGTCACGCTACCCTGAACTTCCGCCAGGTTGCCGCCGCCGAAGACGTTGCCCCGCACCGTGGGCCCCGTGCTCGCCGTACCCCCCGTACCTGAAGTTTCATCCTCTGCCTTCATCGTGCCGACAGTCTGTACTGCCGCCAGCAGAATGATGAGTGTTCTTATGTATCTGCTCATACGTATCATATCTTGGTCGCTATTCTACTTTTCTGTTCCTGTTATTTCCTTCCAGTCTTCTATCGTGCCCGTCCTGCTGGAGAAGCTGGCACCAATCATGTATTTCTTCCGGCTGTCAGCCTCGTATGCCTTGGCATAGCCCCGGTCCCGAATCTGTTGCAGGGCCTCGTCGGCCGTCCCGTCGAGTTTAAACTCAAAGATGTATATATAGTCATCGGTCTCCACGATAC
>DFGF01000062.1:3582-5293 GCA_002371715.1 Prevotella sp. UBA3757 | reverse complement strand
ACGCCACAGTCCATGCAGCGCGATGCCTGCAGCTTGCGTTCGCGGGTGTTGAGCGTCTGCTCCACCTCGCCAAAGTCGTGGATGCGGTCGTGAACTGGACGGTAGCCCGCCTCCTGGCGGTGTATCTCTAAAAATGCTTTCGGATTTCCCATTGTTTTATTTTACTTTTTTACAATTTCACAGTTTTACGATTGATGCAGCAATTGTCCAATGGCTAAATTGTCAAATTGTCCAATTGCCTGATCTTCTCATGCAGCCTCTTCATCTTCTCTTCTTCGAGCACTCGCTTATACTCAATGGGTACCACCTGGATGAAGTCCTCCACGGTGCGGTGCCAGTCGTCGAGCATGCGTCCGGCCAGTGCCGAGCCTGTGTGCAGATAGTGCTGACGGAGGAGTTCGAGCAGTTCCTTACGCGACACGCTGTCCTCTACCAGCGAGAGTTCCACCATGTCCATATTGCAGAAGTAGTCGAACGTATGTCTGGGGTCATAGACGTAGGCTACGCCTCCCGACATACCGGCAGCAAAGTTGCGGCCCGTCTCACCGAGCACGACGACGCGCCCGCCCGTCATATATTCGCAGCAGTGGTCGCCTGCCCCCTCGATGACGGCGACAGCCCCAGAGTTGCGCACGCCGAAACGCTCGCCCACCTTGCCGTTGATGTAGAGTTCGCCAGAGGTGGCCCCGTAGAGACCGGTGTTGCCGGCAATGATGTTCTCTTCTGCCCTGAAGTCTTCACTACGGCGGGCAGGAGGCAGAATAGAGATGCGCCCGCCGCTAAGTCCCTTGCCGAAGTAGTCGTTGCACTCGCCTTCCAAGCGCAGGTCTAAGCCCTTCACGGCGAAAGCGCCAAACGACTGACCAGCCGAGCCTTTGAACTTGATTCTTATCGTATTGTCGGGCAACCCCGCCTCGCCATATTTCTTAGCGATGACCCCCGAGAGCATCGTCCCCACGGCACGGTCGGTATTCTTGATGGCATAGTCGAGCGTCACCTCCTCCTGATTGTCAATGGCTTTTGCCGCCGCCTTGATGATTTCCTCATCCTTCACGCCGGTCACCTTCGTATAGGCCCCGCGGTCCCAATAGAGCGCTTTGTCAGTGTCAGGCTTATGCAGCAGCCGCGAGAAGTCAATGGTACGCCATTTCTCAGCGGTAGCAAATTCTTCACTCTTCACTCTTAACCCTTCACTTATTTCTATGAGCTCCGTCCGCCCGATAATCTCCTTCAGCGAACGGACGCCCATCTCAGCCAGATACTCCCTCACCTGCTGCGCCAAGAAAGTAAAATAGTTCACCACATACTCTGCCCTTCCCTCGAAGTGTTTCCTCAGTTCAGGGTCCTGCGTAGCCACACCCATCGGACAAGTATTCGTATTGCATTTCCGCATCATCACGCAGCCCAGCACAATCAGCGGCAGCGTACCAAACGAGAACTCGTCAGCCCCCAGCATCGCCATGATGACAACATCCTTCGCCGTCTTCAACTGACCGTCGGTCTGTAGGCGCACCTGATTCCTCAGCCCGTTCATCACCAGCGTCTGCTGTGTCTCGGCCAGACCAATCTCCGGCGAGATGCCCGCAAAGCGCATCGAAGAAGCGGGCGAAGCCCCCGTACCGCCCTCGGCACCACTGATCACGATGAGGTCAGCCTTCGCCTTGGCCACACCGGCGGCAATCGTGCCCACACCGCTCTCTGCCACCAGTTT
>DFGF01000062.1:0-3477 GCA_002371715.1 Prevotella sp. UBA3757 | reverse complement strand
GATGAGCTGTGCCAGGTCTTCGATGCTATAGATATCATGGTGTGGCGGCGGCGAGATGAGCGAGATGCCGGGGATGGCGTTGCGCGTCTTGGCGATGATGTCGTTCACCTTGAAACCGGGCAACTGTCCGCCCTCGCCGGGCTTCGCGCCCTGCGCCACCTTGATTTGTATCTCCTCCGCGTTCACCAGGTATTCGGCCGTCACGCCGAAGCGGCCCGAGGCTATCTGCTTCGTCTTGCTCGACAGCGATACCCCGTCCACCTCCGTATGATAGCGGGCATTGTCCTCGCCGCCCTCACCGGTATTGCTTCGGGTGCCGAGTTTGTTCATGGCCAGTGCCAGTGCTTCGTGAGCCTCGATGCTCAGTGCACCAAACGACATGGCTCCCGTCACGAAATGGCGGACGATTGACTCCACCGGCTCCACCTCGTCGATGGACACCGGCTTAGCCGCCTTCTTCCATCCGAAGAAGTCGCGGATAAAGATAGGACGCTCTTTCTCGTCCACCAGCCTTGCCCATTCCTTAAACTTCTCGTAGTTCCCCTGCCGCGTAGCCAATTGCAGTTTAGCAATCGTCTCCGGGTTCCACGCATGCTTGATGCCGTCCTTGCGCCACGAGAACAGCCCGTGGTTCTTTAATGAAGAATTTGCTTCCGCCGTAGTTGGACTCCCTACCGCCGTAGTTGGACTCCCTATCTCTGAAGCTGGGTGAGCGGTAGCAAATTCTTCATTCTTCATTCTTAATTCTTCATTTAATCGTATCTGGTCGCGGGCTATCTCCTTCAGCCCGATGCCGCCGATGGTGCTCATTTCCGTACCGAAATACCTCCGCAGTAAGTCTTCGCCTAGCCCGATGCTCTCGAAAATCTTCGCGCCGCGATACGAGCGGATAGTCGAGATACCCATCTTCGACATAATCTTCTTCAGTCCTTTGTCTATGGCCTTGATATAGTGCGCCTCCGCCGTGTCGTACTCCTCCTGTATCTTACCACGCTTCACCAGGTCGTCAAGAATAGCAAAAGCCATATACGGGCACAACGCACTGGCACCATAGCCCAGCAGCAAGGCCGCATGCATCGTCTCGCGAATCTCGCCGCTCTCCACGATGAGCGCCGTCTGCACACGCTTGCCGACACTGATGAGATGGTGATGGACGGCACTGACGGCCAGCAATGACGGGATGGCCGCATGCAGCTCATCGATGTCGCGGTCGGTGAGGATGATGTAGTTCACGCCCTCGGCGACGCTCGCCTCGGCCTCACGACAGAGTTCTTCGATTGACTGTCGCAGGCCTTCCTCGCCCTTTGCCATCTCAAATGCCATTGGGAGTTTTCGGGTATTGAATCCCTTATACCTTATATTACATAGTATATCGAGTTGTGTGTTGGTCAGTACGGGTTGCGGCAGTCGCACCATCTTGCAGTTCGACGCGTCGGGTGTCAGGATGTTCGTGCCCACGGCGCCGATATATTCCGTGAGCGACATCACCAGTTCCTCGCGGATGGGGTCGATGGCGGGGTTGGTGACCTGGGCGAACTGCTGGCGGAAGTAATTGAAAAAGACCTGCGGGCGGTCACTGATGACGGCCAGCGGCGTGTCGTTGCCCATGGCTGCCACGGGCTCCTGTCCGGCAGTAGCCATCGGGATGATGGTACGGTCGATGTCCTCCTGTCCATAGCCGAACTGGATGAGCCGCCGCTCCAGATGGTCCACGCCGTTCTCCACGTGGCGACCGCTCTTCAGCTTCTCCAGCTGCACGCGGTTCTCGCTGAGCCACTGGCGGTAGGGATGGGCCTTGGCCAGCTCGGCCTTGATCTCGCCGTCGTAGTAGATGCGGCCCTCCTGCGTGTCGATGAGCAGGATCTTGCCAGGTTGCAGTCGGCCTTTGCTGACCACGTCGCCCGGCTCGAAATCCATCACGCCCACTTCCGAGGCCACCACCATCATACCCTGCTTCGTGATGGTATAGCGCGAGGGGCGCAGACCGTTGCGGTCGAGCATGCCGCCCGCATAGCGTCCGTCGCTGAAGAGCAGGGCGGCGGGTCCGTCCCACGGCTCCATCAGTATCGAGTGGTATTCGTAGAAGGCCTTCAGGTCTTCGCTGATGGGGTTCTTGTCATTAAAACTCTCCGGCACGAGGATGGCCATGGCCTGCGGCAGCGACATGCCGCTCATGATGAGGAACTCAAAGACGTTGTCGAGCGAGGCCGAGTCCGACATGCCCTCCTCGACGATGGGCGAGATGTCGCGGATGTCGCCCAGCGCCTCGCTCGACAGCACGCTCTCGCGGGCCTTCATCCAGCCTCGGTTGCCGCGGATGGTGTTGATTTCGCCGTTGTGAGCCAACAAGCGGAAGGGCTGGGCCAGCGACCATGTGGGGAATGTGTTGGTTGAGAATCGTGAGTGCACCAGTGCCAGTCCGCTGGTCAGGTAGGGACTCGTCAGATCGGGGAAATACCGACGCAGCTGTCCGCTGGTCAGCATGCCCTTATATATCATGTTTGTGTTGGATAGCGAACAGATGTAGAAGTCGGGATGCTTGACGCGCCGCTCTATCTTCTTCCTTATAATATATAATGTACGCGAGAGAGCGTCGGCTTTGTCCTCAGTAACTCCCGTCACAAAGATTTGCTTGATGGTCGGCTCCACCCGCCGTGCCGCCTCGCCGAGTACCTCCGGACAGGTGGGCACTGTGCGCAGGTGCATCAGTTGCAGGCCCTCGCGCTCTATCTCCTCAATCATCACCGAGAGAATCTCCTGCTGCGCCGCCTCGTCCTTGGGCAGGAACACGAGTCCCGTGCCGTACTTTCCCTTCTCTGGCACGGGGATGCCCTGCAGCAGGATGAACTCATGCGGTATCTGGAGCAAGATACCCGCGCCGTCGCCCGTCTTGTCGCGCGTCTCGGCACCACGGTGCTCCATGTTCTCCAGCACCTTCAGCGCCTGGTCCACCAGTTCGTGGCTCTTGCCGCCGTGGATGTTCACCACCATGCCTACGCCACAGGCGTCGTGCTCATATTGTGGCTGATATAGTCCGTCTAATTTACTTTTTGTCATACAATCCTTGTTTATTCTTTCTTTTGTCTCGATTTCGGGTGCAAAGATAGCACAAAAAGAAAGAAAAACAATCAAAAGTACGTCAAAATATTTATTGCAATCCGCACACAACTTACACTTTGTTCAAAGCAGAAAGCTATTTATGACAAAATGAAACCAAATCGTTATCTTGCATTGCTCAAATGTTTACAATTTGTCATTTCGCTTCATTTTGTTGATGCAAAGTTGTAAGTTTATACATCTTTTTCTCACAAATCCTTGTACCTTTGCAGCCGTAATCTTGCAAGACGACACAAAAACAAAGTATTAATTAAAAAAGGTAAAAAGTATGAAAAGGATTGAAGCCATCATTCGCAAGACCAAGTTCGAGGAGCTGAAGGATGCCCTGCTGCACTCGGACATCGACTGGTTTGAGTACCA
>DFGF01000040.1 GCA_002371715.1 Prevotella sp. UBA3757 | reverse complement strand
AGCTGACCCATGTTCTGCTCAGCCACAACGACCTTCTTATATTTAGAGAGCACTTCGGCTGTGTTCTTGGGCAGCGGGTTCAGATACTTGAACTGAGCCTGAGCCACCTTGTAGCCCTTGGCACGGAGTTCGTCCATGGCAGAGTGCAGGTGGCCATAGGTAGAACCGAAGCCAACGACCAGCAGGTCGGCATCCTGTACGTCGCCCTCTACTTCGAGGTCGGGCACCTGGATGTTGGCAATCTTCTGCTGGCGCAGACGCGTCATCAGGTCGTGGTTCTCGGGATTGGTCGAGATAGCACCCGTCTCGGAGTCCTTCTCCAAACCACCCAGGATGTGGGTGAAGCCCTCGCGACCCGGTACGGCCCAGTAGCGGGTACCGTTCTCGGCGCGCATGTAGGGAGTCCACTTGCCTTTCAGTTCCTCAGGAACATAAGGAGGCTGGATGGCATCCAACTTGGCTATCTCCGGCAACTTAAACGCACCGGAGCCGTTGGCGATATAGGCATCGGTGAGCAGCACGACGGGTGTCATGTGCTCAAGGGCTATCTTACAAGCCTGGTAGGCAGCATCGAAGCAGTCGGCAGGACTTGTGGCTGCCAGCACGGGCATGGGACTCTCACCGTTGCGGCCGAAGAGCACCTGCAGCAGGTCGGTCTGTTCCGACTTGGTGGGCAGACCTGTGGCAGGACCGCCGCGCTGTACGTCGAGGATGACCAGGGGCAGCTCCATGATGACGGCCAGGTTCATGGCCTCTGACTTCAGGCAGATGCCAGGACCAGAGGTGGAAGTGACGCCCAGTGCACCGGCAAATGAGGCACCGAGGGCAGAGGCTGCACCGCTGATCTCGTCTTCACACTGAACGGTGGTCACACCCAGCGACTTGTGCTTCGACAACTCGTGGAGCACGTCGGTAGCAGGGGTGATGGGGTAGGAACCCAGGTAAAGCTTCAGACCAGCTTTCTCGGCAGCAGCAATGAAACCGTAAGCTGTTGCCTTGTTACCGGTGATGTCCATATAACGGCCCGGCTCCTTGTGCTTCGACTCGATGCGATAGACGTTGACAGCCGAGGAGTGGGTGTTGTGTCCGTAGTCGTAACCAGCCTGTACCACCTTGATATTGTTCTCGGCAATGGCAGGCTTCTTGGCAAATTTCTCTTTCAGGAAGTTGGCCACCAGCGACAGGTCGCGGTCGAACAACCAGCAAACCAGACCGAGGGCAAACATGTTACGGCATTTGAGGATGGCCTTGTTGTCCATGCCGGTGTCTGCCAGACAGTCCTTGACCATCGTGGTCAGCGGGCACTGGATGACGCGGTCGGGGTCGACACCCAGTTCGCCCAGGTAGTCGTCGCTCTGGAATTGTGCCTTCTCGAGGTCCTTGGGACCGAAGGAGTCGGTGTCGATGATGATGGTAGCCTGCGGCTTGGCATACTTCAGCTGCGTCTTCAACGCTGCCGCATTCATAGCCACCAGCACGTCACACAGGTCGCCCGGCGTGTATACCTTGCCGGCACCGATGTGTACCTGGAAACCTGAGACACCCGTCAGCGAGCCTTGCGGGGCGCGGATGTCGGCAGGATAGTCGGGGAATGTTGAGATACCGTTACCTACGGTAGCTGATACCGTAGAAAAGATGTTTCCGGCCAACTGCATACCGTCGCCGGAGTCACCAGAGAACCGGACAACAACCTGTTCCAGTTCTTTTGCTTCTAATTTTTCAGCCATAATATATCTAATATGTATGAGTTTTTGAAAAACGATTGCAAAGGTCGTAATTTTCAATGTAATAACCAAATAAAAAACGATAAAAATGCAAGAATGGGCTGTATTATTATTCCGTTCTTGCATTTTTATACAGAAGAGAGAGGGGTGCTTAGTACTCGAACGACGAGCCGCCCAAGAATTCGCGAAGCAGGGATGTGGGCGGTATCTGGTCTTCGGAGATGGGTTTGATGTATTTGAGGAACTTGCGCAGCCGGTAGGCTTCTGCATACTCAGGACAGTTCTCCGGCACCTGTTCAAGCAGCGGGTCGGCCTGTCGCTTGATGACGGCTAGTTCGAAGAGCATGGCGGAATTGAACATGGCGTCGGCATTTTCCTGGAAGGGGAATATCCAGCGATTCTCACCCTTGCGGACGGAAGGCCACCGGCGGATGGTCTCCTGGGCGGAAACGCCACGGTACTTGTTGTCGCGGATGATGCGGCGTAGCAGTCGGTTGTCGGTGGTGGGGATGTAGTTGTGGTTGTCGAGCAGGATGGTGGTCAGTGCTGACGCATAGACGCGGAAGACCTGTTCGTTGGGAATGTCGGCAGTCAACTCGGGGTTGAGGGCGTGGATGCCTTCAACGACCAGCACCTCGTTGCCTTTCAATTTCAGTCGCTTGCCGCTCCACTCGCTCTTGCCTTTCTGGAAATTGTAGCGGGGAAGTTCCACCTCGTCGCCGCGGAAGAGGGCGTTGAGCTGTTCGTTGAGCAGGGGGATGTTCAGGGCGTGCAGGTGTTCGAAGTCATAGTCGCCGCTTTCGTCGCGTGGGGTTTCCTCGCGGTTCAGGAAATAGTCGTCGAGCGAGATGCCGACAGGCTTGATGCCATTGACGGCCAGCTGCACGCTGAGTCGTTTGCAGGTCGTGGTCTTTCCGCTGGATGAGGGTCCGGCGATGAGCACCAGCTTAATGCCCTTCTGGCGTGCTATTTGGTCGGCAATCTGGGAGATTTTCTTCTCCTGCAAGGCTTCACTGATTTGGATGAGCTGGTTGGTATGTCCCTCGGTGATGGCGCGGTTCAGGTCGCCTACGGTGCGCATGCCGAGGATGCTTTGCCAGCGATGGTGCTCCTTGAAGATTTCGAACATCTTGTCCTGGCGCACAAAGGCTCCAAGCTTGGAGGGATCTTCCTGCGACGGGATGCGCAGCAGTACGCTGTCGTAGTAGTATTCCAGGCCGAAGAGCGTGATTTGTCCGGTAGACGTGAGCAGGGCACCGTAGTAATAGTCCAGATAGCCGTCAATGTCGTAGAAGGTCGTATAGAGTGACCCGATGCCCTCGAGCAGCTTGACCTTGGAGAAAGAACGCGACTCGCTGAACATGCGGATGGCCTCCTCCGTGGTGGTCTCGTGGCGGTGGATAGGAATGTTGGCGTCGATGATTTGCTGCATGCGGCTGCGAAGAGCATTGACGTCGTCGGGTGTGACGGGACGGTCCAGTCGCAAGTCGACGTAGTAGCCGTTGCTGACGGGAATATCGATGATGACGGTACAGTCGGGCCAAAGGTCGTGAGCCGCCTTGTTCAGCACGAAGAAGAGCGTCCGCGTATAGGTACGGACAGCGGAAGCATCGTGCAGGTCGAGGAATTCAACGTCCTTTTGGTTGTAGACGCGATAGTGCAATCCTTCAACCTTGTTGTTCACCTTGGCATTGATAGGGCCGTAGTCCATTTTCAGGCCAGATTGGGAAAAAATATCAGAAAGTGTGCTGCCAATAGCTACTTTTAGAGTTTTTTTGTTATTTTTGCAGCGGATTATGACTTGTTGTTCCATAAAACATTAGTTTTGAGTTGGTGCAAATGTACGAATAATCTCGGATAAATAACTATTTTAAAGTAATAAATTACAGAATTCTATGTCTTTTTGGGTGATTTTCCGACTCTTGGGGTCATTGGCGCTGCTGATGTTCGGCATGAAGTCGATGAGCGAGGCGCTGCAGAAGATGGCAGGTCCGCAGTTACGTCATGTGCTGGCAACCATGACTTCCAATCGTTTTACAAGCATGATAGCCGGTATCATAGTTACCGCTACTGTACAGAGTTCGACGGCAACGGCCCTGATGACAGTCTCGTTTGTCAATGCCGGACTGCTCACGCTGTTGCAGGCTGTGGCCGTCATCATGGGTGCCCATATCGGTACGACCATCACGGCGTGGATGATGTCGTTGGG
>DFGF01000080.1:9715-13054 GCA_002371715.1 Prevotella sp. UBA3757 | reverse complement strand
AGTCAACGAGTCCGAGGAACATGGTAACGAACATCGATGTCTCGTTGTCTTCGCCGGAGAGAGCATCGTTGATGCGCGTGGCAATCTCGGCGGGCTTCATGCCCTGCAGGGCCAGTGTGCGGAAGAGACGCGTGGCCTGTGCCATGAAAAGCGATGCCGGTACACCCTTACCACTGACGTCACCAAGGGCAAAGTACAGCTTGTCGGCCTCGTCCTCAGGCTTGTCGGCCGGCATCAGCAGATAGCCGTACAGGTCGCCACCGACCTCCTTGGCGGGATTCATTGAGGCATAGAGGTCCAGGTCAGGACGCTCGGGGAAGCGGCTGGGCACCATGCCCATCTGAATGTTGCGTGCAATGCGCAGGTCACTCTCGATGCGCTCCTTGGCAGTGGTAGTCTCTTCCAGCTGGTCATAGGCCGTCAGCAACTCTTCGTGGGTGGCCTGCAACTGGTCGTGAGCGTGCTTAAGCCTGCGGGCAGCTATGGTGCGGAACACGATGAAGATGATGAGTGCCAACAGGATGATGGCAGCAATGAGCAGCGTGTTGCGGAACTGGGTACGCTCCTGTTCCATCTTCAACTCGTCGACGTGGAACATGGTGTTCAGTTCGTTGAGCTGATTCTTGGTGTCGGCACTGCTGATAGAGTCCTTTAGCCGATACATCTCAGCATAAAGTGACGACGACTCCTCAAAGCGGTGCATGCGGCTCAGTATCTTGGCACGCTGCGAAGCCACGGTCAGGAAGATGGCCTTGTCTTCGTCAGGCTGGATAAGACGTAACCGGCGCGTATTCAGTTCCATCGCCTCGGCAAAGCGCCCTTGGCTGAGACGCAGCTGTCCCATGCAGAACAGCCAGGCCATGCCCTCATAGCTTCGTTCGTTGCCAATACGGTCGCGAGCCTTGCCGAGTATCTGTTCGGCCTCGTCATGACGTTGCTGTCCGATGGCAGCCTGAGCACAGGCAATGTCATAGTAAAACCAGAGCAGGTTCTTCTGCTCGGGAGCAAACTGCGGATTCTCAGCAATGAAGCGGTTGAGGAACTCATGCCACGTCACGGTCAGCTGCTGCAGTTCGGCATACTTGTGCTGCTCGTTGAGGACATCGCCAAGATACGAGAACACCTCGCTCGTAAAGACAGGGATGGGCGACAGTTGTAGCAGCAGTTTCAGACCTTTCTGGTAGGCTTTGGCACTCTCGTCGAGATTGTTCATGTTGAGATAGACATTGCCCATGGTATAGTTGGCTATGCCCATGCCGTAGGTCTCCTGACGCTCCATGGCATCGGCAAACATCTGCTGCACTTCACGCAGTGCAAGGTTTTTACTATTACTATAGTAGATGAGGGAATTGATATAGTATGTCCATACCTCGTAGTAGCAATTCCACTGACGGATGTTGCGCAACTCCTTCATATCCTCATCAAAGTGGTGGCGGATAGAGTCCTGCAGTCCGGCATTATAGTAGGTAGCCATGCGCGCCATGAGCTGCTGCCCCAATTTCCGGTCGTCGTTTTCACGGCGGGCCTGTGAAATGTTCCGGCTAATATCCAGGATTTTTTTCCGGTTACCGTCAATCACGTCGTTGCCAACAGCCCCGAGAGGAAAAAGAATCCCTCCCAGGATAAGGTAGATGGCTGTCATGATTGGGCGTTGCATGGTAAATAGTTTATGTCAGTAGACTGTTGCAGCTAAATCTTCAGTTCCTTCACGATTTCACTCATGCGCTGCATGTTCTTGATACGCATAGGCACCAAGGGCAGTCGCAGTACATTCTTGATATATCCCATCTCGCTGAGCATGGCCTTGACGCCGGCGGGATTGCCGTCAACAAAGAGCAGTGCAAAGAGGTCGATGAACGAGTGGTGAATCTTGCGGGCTGCATCGTACTCGCCACGCATCTGCAACCGTATCATCTTTGAGAACTCACGGGGCAGGGCATTGCCAATGACGCTGATGACGCCTACGGCTCCGCAGCTGACCATGGGGAATGTGAGGGAATCGTCACCGGAGATAACGTCGAAGGTAGAGGGTTTGTTCTTGATAATCTCGTCAACCTGCTCAAGATTACCTGAAGCCTCCTTGATGGCCACGATGTTGTCGCAGTCGCGAGCCAGCCGTACGGTCGTGGCAGCCTGCAGGTTGACACCGGTACGTCCGGGGACGTTATAGAGCACAACGGGCAGCTTGGTGGCTGCAGCGATAGTCTTGAAATGCTGGTAGAGGCCTTCCTGCGAAGGCTTGTTGTAGTAGGGACACACGCTGAGTATGCCGTCAATGCCGTGGAAGTCGGCCGTCTGCAGTTCGCGGACGATGGCAGCAGTATTATTGCCGCCACAGCCCATGAGGACGGGCACTCGACCGCCTACGAGGTCTACCACGAGGTCCTTGATTTTCTGGCGTTCGTCTGTAGTCAGTGTTGGTGTCTCGCCTGTAGTTGCAAGAATGCAAAAGAAGTCGGCTCCGTTGGCCAGCTGATATTCCACCAGACGGATCAGTGACTTATAGTCCACCGAACCGTCTTCCTGAAACGGCGTTATCAGCGCGATACCGAGCCCTTTGAAAATATTACGTACCATATTAAATAAAGAATTCCTTACTAATTTGATGCAAAATTAATAAAAAAATTGGAAATAGACAGCATTTAACGAAAAAAAATGCCCAAACACTATTATTTGGGCATTTTTATGCGGTTTTTACTTATTACAGCTTCCGGAGCACGACAGCCGAGCGGGCCGGAATATAGAGTTTCAGCCACTCCTTATGATCCTGCACATAGAGGGGGTCGTAGTTGGTGAGGTGTGACATGGTGTCGTCGGCAAAGCCATTGCCACCAAACTCCTTGGCGTCAGTGTTGAGCACCACCTCGTAAGTTCCAGTGGGTACCAGGAATCCGTAATCGGTATAAGAACGGTCTGGCGAGAAATTGAAGACGAACACCAGGTCGCCGCGCATGAAGCATAGCACCTTGTCGCCCTCGTCGTGCCATATCTCGGTAACCGGTGTGGCCTGGAAGTTCTTCTGGCTCTTGATGACCTCAAGCATACGACGGTCGAAGTCGCCCAGCCAGTGATAGCAGAGGTCCTTATTGTCGACCAGGTTCCACTGACGGCGGGCATACTTGTAGCTCCAGCCATTACCCTCGCGCGGGAAGTCTATCCACTCGGGATGTCCGAACTCATTACCCATGAAGTTGAGGTAGCCGCCATTGATGGTACCGGCCGTCACCAGGCGTATCATCTTGTGGAGAGCGATACCGCGCCGGGCAATGTCGTTGACATCCTTCTTGGCGAAGTGCCAGTACATGTCGGCATCAATCAGTCGGAAGATGATGGTCTTGT
>DFGF01000080.1:1863-9669 GCA_002371715.1 Prevotella sp. UBA3757 | reverse complement strand
AGATGATGGTCTTGTCGCCCACCAGAGCCTGGTCGTGGCTCTCGCAGTACGAGATGGTCTTCTCGTCCGGACGGCGGTTCTTGACCTCCCAGAAGATGCTGGTGACGTTGATGTCCTCGTCACGCACCTCCTTGATAGTCTTGATCCAGTAGTCGGGAATGTTCATGGCCATACGGTAGTCGAAGCCGTAGCCGCCATCCTCGAATTTCGCAGCAAGGCCGGGCATGCCGCTGACCTCCTCGGCAATGGTGATGGCGTTGGGATTCTCCTCATGGATGAGATAGTTGGCCAATGTCAGGTAGCAGATGGCATTGTCGTCCTCGTGACCATTGAAATAGTCGCCATAGCCGCCAAAGGCCTCGCCCAGTCCGTGGCTGTAGTAGAGCATGGAGGTGACACCGTCGAACCGGAAACCGTCGAAGTGGAATTCGCCCAGCCAGTAACGGCAGTTTGACAGCAGGAAGTGCAGCACCTCGTCCTTGCCGTAGTCGAAACACAGCGAGTCCCAGGCCGGATGCTCATGACGGTCGCCGGGATAGAAGAATTGGTTGGGGTCGCCGGCCAGGTTACCCAGGCCCTCCACCTCGTTCTTCACGGCATGTGAGTGTACGATATCCATAATGACGGCAATACCCATTTTGTGGGCTGTGTCAATCAGTTCCTTCAGGTCCTCTGGGGTGCCGAAACGGCTGGAGGGGGCAAAGAACGAGCTGACATGGTAGCCAAACGAGCCATAATAGGGATGTTCCTGAATGGCCATGACCTGAATGGCATTGTAGCCGTCCGCCTTGACGCGAGGCAACACGTTCTCCGTAAACTCCTTATAGGTGCCTACCTTCTCGGCATCCTGAGCCATTCCGACATGACACTCGTAGATGAGTAGCGGGTCCTTCTTGGGCTTGAAGTTCTTTTTCTTCCACTCGTAAGGTTTTTCCGGGTTCCACACCTGGGCTGAGAATATCTTGGTCTGGTCATCCTGTACCACGCGGCGGCACCAGGCAGGGATACGCTCGCCTTCACC
This sequence comes from Prevotella sp. UBA3757, assembly GCA_002371715.1. Taxonomy (GTDB): domain Bacteria; phylum Bacteroidota; class Bacteroidia; order Bacteroidales; family Bacteroidaceae; genus Prevotella. Next base: position 8,648 of record DFGF01000080.1, on the reverse strand, counting down.
ACCGTTCCAGTGAACCTTCATCTTGTAGAGCTGACCGTGCTTCAGGGCCTTCTCGCTGAGTTTCAGTTCCCAGTTACCGGTGCCCTCTATACGCTTGCAGCGGTATTTCTCGGTTTCCTGCCAATCGTTGAAGTCACCAACGAGATAGATGTCGGTGGCATTGGGGGCCCACTCGCGGAACACCCATCCCCGTGGCAGTTTGTGCAGACCGAAATAGAAATGGCCAGAGGCAAAGTCGGTCAATTTCTGCTTGCCGTTATTCGTCAGCTGGTTGAGTTTCCAGAGGGCATGGTCGTGACGTCCGCGAATGGCATCCTCGAAGGGTTCAAGCCATGAGTCGTTCTGCACCAGTCCGATATGCTTAGGGGCTTCAACCTCCGTTTTTGCCTGTTTCCTGGCGGGAGTCTTTTTGGTGGCTGTAGCCTTCTTCGTTGTCGTGGTTTTCTTTGTTGTTGCCATAATAGTCAAAAAAATGGGAGTTAAGCCTTTACCTTGAATATAGCCTTCTTAAGTTCGGCGACACCGGATATGCAGGGAGCATGGCCGTCCTGGGGGAAGAAGATAGCCATCATGCCGGGCTGGCAGGTGATGTAGCTGTCGGCAGCCAGGTCTGGAATCTTCGTGATGTCCTTCTCTGCATTGTATTCAGCCTGGGGCAGCAGGTCGCGCTGAGTATAGCCGAAAGTCTCGGCAGCGGTAATAGGTATCTGGATATCAATCATCTTGTTATGAGTCTCGATGACGGCTTGGTCTGGGGTCTTACCCTTTGCCATCTGGACATTCACAAAAAGGTCTTTACCCTCGATTTCATACTTGCCCGGCTCCAGGGTGTTAAGGTCGTGCTGCTGGATAAACTCCACTACCTTGGCAAACAACGGGTTCACCTGGGCATAATTCTTCAGATTCTCAATTTTGTCAATAATCATAGCGCTTTTAAGTTTTTGAATAATATTATCGATTGTTATGAATGTCAGGTCAATCCACCTGGCGCTTGCCCCTGATGTAAGTGCCTTGGGCTATGATGTTGCCGTTGCGGTCCTTCTCGACGAAGCGGCCGTCACGGCGGTCGTCCACATAGGCACCCTCGAAGCGCTTGCCCTCTTTGTCCTCCTCGATGGCGGGGCCGTTGCGCTTGCCCTGCCTGAAGTGTCCCTTGAACTTGGAGCCGTCGGCATAGCGGGCTATACCCTCGCCGTCAATCTGTCCGTTCTGGAAGTGGCCTTCAAAGACGTCGCCGTTCTTCATCATCAGCTTGCCGCGTCCGTTAGGCTTGTCCTGCTTCCATTCGCCCTGATACTGGTTGCCGTTTTTCCAGACCAGCATGCCTTGTCCGTGCTTGGCACCCTGCAGGAACTGTCCCGTATACTTGTCGCCGTTGGCATAGCGGAAGACGCCCTGTCCCGTGCGTTCGCCCGTCACGTAGTCGCCCTCGTACGTATCGCCGTTCTGGAACTTGTAGATGCCCTTGCCATGCTGCACGTCGTTCTGCCACTGGCCTATATAGATGTCGCCGGAGGCATAGCGGTACGTACCTTTCCCTGAGCGCTGGTTGTCTTTCCACTGGCCGGTGTAGCTGGAGCCGTCGCCCCAGTCAAACTCGCCCTTGCCGTTCTTCATGTCGTTAGCCCATTCACCATTGTAACAGGCACCGCCCTTATGGGTGTAGCGTCCCTGGCCGTGGCGCTTGTTCTGCCGCCAGTTGCCGTCGTAGACATCACCGTTATAGTAATACATGGTGCCGTGACCCTCCTGGTCGTCACGATACCAGAGGCCGTCATAGCGGTTGTTGTTCTGGAAGTAATAGATGCCCTTGCCGTGCTGGTGGTCCTGCATCCATTCGCCTTCGTACTTCTCGCCGTCGGTAAATGTGTAGACGCCAAAGCCCTGGCGCTTGCCCTTCACGTAGCTTCCCTCATAGGTGTCGCCGTCCTTCCATATCGTGCGTCCCTTGCCGTGAGGCTTGCCGGCCTGCATTTCTCCCTTATACTCGCCCCCGTCTTTCATCTTGTAGGTGCCCAGCGTGATTTTCTGGGCCTGAAGCGAAAGTGGAACTACTGCTGTAAATATTAATAATAATGTATGTCGTATCTTCATTTTTGTATCTTCTGACTCATTTAACTTTGCAAAGATACGAAATAATTCATAATTCTTCATGCACAATTCATATTTATTTTGTAATTTTGCAGAAAATTTAAGAAATATGAAATTCATTACTATCATTCCTGCACGCTATGCCTCCACACGTTTCCCTGGCAAACCGCTTGCCATGCTGGGCGGCAAGCCCGTCATACAGCACGTCTACGAACAGGCTGTCAGCGTACTGCCAGAGGCTTATGTAGCTACTGACGACCAGCGCATCTTCGACTGCGTACAAGCATTTGGCGGCCAGGCTGTCATGACGCGCTCCGACCACAAGAGCGGCACCGACCGCATCCAGGAAGCCGTGGAACATATCGGCACTGATGCCGATGTCATTATCAACATCCAGGGCGACGAGCCCTTTGTCGATGCCTCGCAGCTTAAGACGCTGATGCAGCTCTTCGACGACCCTGCCACCCAGATTGCCACGCTGGGCAAGCCCTTTGACACGATGGAGGCTGTCCAGAATCCCAATTCCCCCAAGATTGTCTGCGACCTTCATGGCTTCGCCCTCTACTTCAGCCGCTCGGTCATCCCCTTCGTGCGCGACGCTCAGCCATCAACCATCAGCCATCAACCATCCCCCCTCCCCTTCCCCTATCTCAAGCACTTAGGACTCTATGCCTACCGGCGCGAGGTGCTCCGCGAGGTAACACAGCTGCCCCAGTCGCCCCTGGAGAAAGCCGAGAGTCTGGAACAGCTACGCTGGCTTCAGAACGGCTACCGCATACGGGTGGGTATCACGCATGTTGAGACCGTTGGCATCGATACGCCTGAAGACCTCGAACGCGCCAAGCAGTTCCTCAAGAAGCGTCGTTAGAACCATGTAAAGTTCTGGTTTTATAGAAAATGTAAGGACAAAAGCACATATTTTGCCCTTAGAATTTGGCTGTCTCGGAAAACTGTCGTACTTTTGTATCCGAATATGTTACAACTGCCTGTAATCATTAGAAAGACCTTGTCAGTACGTATTGCCCTGATGGTGGTGTCGGCCATGGCTGTTTTGCTCATGGCCTCTATGGTTGTCATCCTGATTTATTCCAGGAATGCCGTCAAGGACGAGACGTTCAACAAAGCCATCCAGACTCTGGAAAGCACCAATATGCGCATTGACAACATCCTGCTGAGCGTTGAACAGACCACCGGAAACATCTTTTTCAGCATGATGCCCCATCTGGATAATCCCGACATGATAGCTGTCTACAGCCGCAAGCTGGTGGAGGCCAATCCCTATGTGGCGGGGTGTGCCATTGCCTTCAAGGAGGACTACTTCAAGGAGCACAGACGGTTTATGGCCTACGTCCATCATGCCGACAGCGCAGGTAAGGCCTATGTCGGTACGGACATCGTGGATGACGACATGTTTGGCGACTCACACTACACGGAGCAGTTCTGGTATACCCGCCCCATGGAGACAGGCAGGGGCGGATGGCTCAACCCGCTCACTGGCCTTGTCGGCGACGAGGCTCCCATTCTCACCTACAGCCTGCCTATCTACAAGGCTCCTACTCCCACGTCACCATACAATGAATGGCAGAGGGTGGGTGTCATCGGGGTTGACGTCTCGCTCAGCCTGCTGTCCGAAATTGTCAGCGATGCCAAGCCTTCCCCGAATTCCTACTGTACGCTGCTCGACTCCGACAGCACATTCATCGTTCATCCCGATGACGACAAGCTGAGAAGCCAGACCATGCTGCTCTTGCAGGATCAGTCGGCGCGCGATGCCGCCCTGGCCATGCTGTCTGGACGGACCGGCTACCAGCCCTTCAGCATGCAGGGCCAGGACTACTACCTGTTCTACAAGCCCTTCCAGCGCACAGGCATACCGGGCATTCCCGTCGACTCGCTTTCATGGAGTGCGGGCATCATCTATCCCAAGGCCGACATGTACGGGCAATTCAACCAACTGACGTTAGCGGCCATCGTCATTGCCATCTGCAGCCTGCTGCTGCTTTACGCCCTCAGTCGGCTGTTCATCCACCGTCAGTTGCTGCCACTCGACATGCTGTCTGACCAGGCTCAGCATATAGCCGACGGACAATACAACACGCCAATACCCGTCAGCGACCGTCCTGACGAGGTGGGACGACTGCAAAACCACTTTAGCATGATGCAGCAGTCGTTGGCAAACAACATCGGAGAACTGGAACATCTGACAGCCACTCTTGAGGCCCATAGTGACAGTCTGCGCCAAGCCTATGCACAAGCCCAAAAAGCCGACCGCATGAAGACCGCCTTCCTCCACAACATGACCAACCAGATGATAGCCCCGGCTGAAGCTATCGAACAGGACATCACCCTGCTGTGCGACTCCAGCCAGTTCAAGGATAAGGAGACTGCCAGCCGGCTGGTAACCTCCATTCAGCAGCATGGCGACACCATTGCCCAGCTGCTGAAGAATCTTCTCAATATCTCCGACGAGGAAAAGGGAAAGGAGGTGGCTGATGCTTAGCAACCTGCGCAAGTCGTTTACGGCCAGATTGGGCCTTGGCATCACGTTTTTCGCACTGCCTATATTCCTGATAGCCCTGGGCGTGCTGTTCCAGCTGTCGCGCCACATGATCCGACTGGAGGCCGTCGGACGGGCTACCAGCGTGCTCAATGCCACCATGGAGCGCATCAGCCGCAACCTGCTCGTCATCGAAAATGCCACCAACTCCAACACCTGGCAGATTGAGCAGTCGTTCACGCCCCAGGCCATTCAGGGCTACTCCAACCTCATCGTCAGGCTCAATCCGCTCATCGACGGCTGTTCCATCACTGCCAGGCCCGATATGTTTCCAGAGCATGGACGCTACTTCTCGGCCTACACCATCAGGGACCACGACTCCATACGTTCCGTCATAGAGGAACCCTATGACTACTATACGAAGGCATGGTATAAGACCCCCTACGAACAGGACAAACCCTGCTGGGTGGTGTACTACGACAATGCCGACTCTATCGCCGTCTCGCTCGACGGACTGCTGGCTTCCTACGGACGCCCGTTATATAGTGCTGACAGCACGTTCCTGGGCGTCATCTCCACAGACCTCTCACTGCTACGGCTTTCGCAGGTCCTGACGGAACAGAAGCCCTACCCTCACTCCTACTTCATGATGGTCGACGACGAGGGGCACTACATCGTTCATCCCGATTCCTCGCGGCTCTACAATCAGACCATATTCACCAATGCCAACCCCAGGGAGAATACCGACATCTTTGCCCTGGGACATGAGATGACCAAGGGCCGGACCGGCCACTTTGCCGTCAAGCTCGACGGGCAGCACTGCCTTGTATGTTACCAGCCTGTTCCCAACACGAACTGGAGCCTGGCCATCGTCTGTCCCGACACTGACGTGCTGGCCAGTTTCCACCGCCTGACCTATATCGTCATACCGCTGCTCATCATTGGTACGCTCGTCATCCTCATCCTCTACGGCAAGGCCGTTTCCCGCTACATACAACCGCTCAACGCCCTGCTGGAGAAGACACAGGCAATAGCTGCGGGCAACTTGGAGGTACACATCCGGAAATCCCAGCGCGAGGATGTCATCGGCCATCTGCAGAACAGCTATGTCCGCATGCTCAGGTCACTCCAGTTCCACATAGGCAGCGTCCAGTACACCACCACCCAGGCACAGCAGCGTAACGAGGAACTGGCCGAGGCCACCCGTCTGGCCCAGGAGGCCGACAAACAGAAGACGACCTTCATCCAGAACGTGAGCCACCAGATCCGTACACCGCTGAACATCATCCTGGGCTTTGCTCAGGTGCTGCGCGACACCATCGGCGAAAGCCTCACAGAGGATGAGAGCAAGAGCATTGCCGACATACTGAATCATAACACCAAGCACCTGAACCGCATGCTGCTCATGCTCTTCGACAGCTCGGATTCCGGCCTCTCGGAGGAACTGAACAGCTCAGAGCAAGAGGAAGTGGTCTGCAACGACGTCATCCGCGAAGCAGTAGACTTCACCCACATGCACTACCCCAGCATGCCCATCCAGGTCAAGTCAGAACTGCCCGACGACTTCACCATCCAGGGCAAGCGCCTCTACCTGATGCGCACGCTGCGCGAACTGCTCTACAACGCGGCCAAGTATTCTGACGGCCAGCACATCAGTCTCATTGCCACCCAGACACCTGAGACGGTCCGCTTCATCGTCGAGGATACGGGCAAGGGCATCAGCGAGTCCGACCGCCAGCACATCTTCAAGTTCTTCGATAAGGTCGACGACCTCACGGAAGGTCTCGGACTGGGGCTGCCACTGGCCAAACGGCACGCCCAGAACCAGGGCGGCGACATCATGCTCGATGCCGACTATCACGACGGATGCCGCTTCATACTGGAACTGCCACGCTCTTAAATTAATAAGGTATAGGCTGGCGAACCCGGCATAAACATGCACGAAAAATGCATGGCGATTATTTTTTTTGCGAGATGCTTGGTGATTTGCTATTTTCTTTGTACCTTTGCAGCCCAGAATGAATCCAACAATCACAGCAAACGATATGACAAAAAAACTAAAAAAGGTGCTGGTATTAGGTTCGGGCGCCTTGAAAATCGGACAAGCTGGTGAGTTTGACTATTCTGGCTCCCAGGCACTCAAAGCATTGCGCGAGGAAGGCATCTCTTCCGTGTTAGTAAACCCCAACATCGCTAC
>DFGF01000080.1:0-1692 GCA_002371715.1 Prevotella sp. UBA3757 | reverse complement strand
GCGGACAGACTGCCCTGAACTGTGGCACGGAACTCTACCAGACGGGGGTACTCCAGGAGTATGGTGTCGAGGTGCTCGGCACGTCTGTGGAAGCCATCATGAATACGGAAGACCGCGACTTGTTCGTCAAGAAACTCGATGAGATTGAACTGAAGACGCCCGTCAGCCACGCCGTCGAAAACATGGACGACGCGCTGAAGGCAGCCCACGAGATTGGGTTCCCCATCATGATCCGTTCGGCCTACGCCCTGGGCGGACTCGGCTCCGGCATCTGTCCCGACGAGAAAGCCTTCCGTGAACTGGCCGAGAGCGCCTTTACCTTTGCCCCGCAGATTCTTGTCGAGGAGTCGCTGAAGGGCTGGAAGGAAATCGAATTCGAGACCATCCGCGATGCCAACGACCATTGCTTCACCGTGGCCTCGATGGAGAACTTCGACCCCCTGGGCATCCATACCGGCGAGTCCATTGTCGTTGCTCCTACCTGCTCGCTCACCCCTGACCAGGTGAAGATGCTGCAGGAGATTACCATCAAGTGCGTGCGCCATCTGGGCATCGTTGGCGAATGTAACATCCAGTTTGCCTTCAATGCCGAGACCAATGACTACCGCATCATCGAGATCAACGCCCGCCTGTCGCGCTCGTCGGCACTGGCATCCAAAGCCACGGGCTATCCGCTCGCCTTCGTGGCTGCCAAGATAGCCCTGGGCTACACGCTCGACCAGATTGGCGAGATGGGTACCACGTCGAGTGCCTACGTAGCACCGAGTCTGGACTACATGATTTGCAAGATTCCGCGCTGGGACCTGACGAAGTTCGCCGGTGTCAGCCGCCTGATAGGCTCGTCCATGAAGTCGGTAGGCGAAATCATGTCCATCGGCCGCTCGTTCGAGGAAATGATACAGAAGGGCCTGCGCATGATTGGCCAGGGTATGCATGGTTTCGTGGGCAACGACCACACCAAGTTCGACAACCTGGACCAGGAACTGGCCAACCCCACCGACCTCCGCATCTTTGCCATAGCACAGGCGCTGGAGGAGGGCTACAGCATCGAGCGCATCGAACAGCTGACCAAGATTGACGTCTGGTTCCTGGAGCGCCTGAAGCATATCGTCGACCTGAAGCACCAGCTGCAGCAGTATGACAAACTCGAGGACCTGCCCGACCAGCTGCTCCTGGAGGTGAAGCGTTGCGGATTCTCCGACTTCCAGATTGCCCGGTTCGTGCTGAAGCCCAAGACCACCAATATGGAGAAGGAAAACCTTGAGGTGCGCAGCTACCGCAAGGAGCGTGGCATCATGCCGTCCGTGAAGCGCATACCCACCGTGGCCTCCGAGCATCCCGAACTGACCAACTACCTCTATTTCACCTATACGCATACGCCGGCCTTCGGCAATCCCGAGGGCGAACAGTATAAACCCCACCACGACATCAACTACTACAACAACGAGAAGTCGGTAGTCGTCCTGGGCTCCGGCGCCTACCGCATCGGTTCGAGCGTTGAGTTCGACTGGTGCTCGGTCAACGCCATCAACACGGCACGCAAGCTGGGCTACAAGTCCATCATGATTAACTACAACCCCGAGACGGTGTCTACCGACTACGACATGTGTGACCGCCTCTACTTCGACGAGCTGTCGATGGAGCGTGTGCTCGACGTCATCGACCTTGAGTCACCGCGTGGCGTCATCGTCA
>DFGF01000085.1:35647-37084 GCA_002371715.1 Prevotella sp. UBA3757 | reverse complement strand
GCCTCGATGCTCCAGATGATAGAGCAGGGCGAGGCATCGCCAGTGCCCTTAGGTGGCGAGCTGGCTCCAGAGGAGATGAAAAGTCCGGCCTTCAAGCGCCGTATGTATTTGCAGAACCTCTATCGTTTCCACCGGCTGTTCTCCGTGCGTGCGGAGTTCTTCAACCCCTTTGAGCCGTCGGCCTTGCTGTTCTTCAGCAACCCGCTGTTCATGCAGACCCGACTGGCGGAGCGCTGGCAAGACATTGTGAGCTTCCTGTTGAAGCGCAAGAACTACGACGCGGCCCACCAAGTGCTTCTCACCTGCCAGCAGCAGAGCGACAGCTACCAGTATCAGCTCGCCCTGGGCACGGTGTTGCTGCATCTGTACGACGACGAGGCCCTGACGTGCTTCCGCAAGGCGCTGGCCCTGCAGCCCGACAGCGAACGCGCGCTCTCGGGCTTTGCACGTGCGGCCTTCCGCGACGGTGACTACGAGCAGGCGCTGCAGAGCTACGAGAAACTATTGGCCGCGAAGCCCGAGAACAGAAGCTACATGCTGAACTCGGCGGTGTGCATGCTGAACATGGACCGCCACGAGGAGGCGCTGAAGCTGCTCTACAAGCTGAACTATCTCGATGCCGATGACGCCAAAGTGAACCGCGTGCTTGCCTGGGCACTGATGGAGACAGGCAAACTCGAACAGGCCGAAAACATCTACCGGCAGCTGCACGAGAACAACCTGCTGCCGCTGGACGACGCCATCAACTATGGCTGCTGCCTGTGGTTTGCCAAGAAAGTGCCTGCGGCTGTAGAGCAGTTTCGCAAGATTAACGAAAACTATGTAAGCGTGCTCAGCTGGGAAGACGAGTTTTTCGGTTCGGAGTATCAGCTCATAGCGCGTCACGGCATCAGCGATACTGAGATATGGCTGATGGTAGACGCCTTGAACGCTTAGCATTTTTTATAGGAATGCCTGCAGCAGGTGGGCAAACCACCCACGGAAGCGCTGCCAGCGCGTTCGGAAATGCTCCCACTCCTCTTGCGTCAGATAGACGCTGTGTTGCTTGTCGCGTGCAAACATCTCGTCGAGCTGGCGGGTGATGCAGGTGTCGATGACGACGGCGTTCTCCTCGTAGTCGTAGCGCAGGCTGCGCGAGTCGAGGTTGGTGCTGCCTACGGTGCAGAAGCGACCGTCGACCATCATGATCTTCGAGTGATGGAATCCGTCCTGATAGAGCCACACATGGGCGCCGTGCTTCATCATGCGGTGCATGTTGTAGAAGGCACAGTCGGGCGTCAGCGGTATGTCGCTCTTGGCCGAGATGAGCAGCTCCACCTTCACGCCGCGACGGATGGCGCGCTTCAGGGCCTTCGTGACCGAGGGGATGAGGGTGAAGTAGGGGTTGATGATGTGTATGGAGTCTTGGGCAGCGTCGATGGCATCGATGTAGAAGCG
>DFGF01000085.1:4618-35608 GCA_002371715.1 Prevotella sp. UBA3757 | reverse complement strand
TGATGATGCCCACCATCTTGCGCCCACGGGTGGCGGTGGTGTCGGGTTTCAGTCCGACGAACGTGGTCGGCGTGCCGCCACGGTAGTACTTGGCGCCGTGGACGTTCTGGCGGGTCGTGCGGTTCCAGATGCGCAGAAAGANNGACGAACGTCTCTGGCCGGTAACCGCGGAAGTAGTCGATGTTGCCCAGATCCTCGCCGGTCACCTTCTTCCAGATGCGACAGAAGATGAGCTGCAGCTCGTTGACCGCTCCACCCTCTATGCGGCAGTGCATGTCGCGCCACTCGCCAACCTGTTCCGTACCTTTTATATAATAGTCGGCCACATTCATGCCGCCCGTATAGGCTATGCTGCCATCGATGACCACAATCTTGCGGTGGTCACGCCCGAAGATGTGGTTGACCCACGGAAAGCGGATGGGCGAGTATTCCACGATGTCGATGCCGTCCTGGCGCAGGGGCTTCAGGTGGTGCTTCTTCAGCGGCTGGTTGTTGGAGTCGTTGCCAAAGCCGTCGAACATGGCACGTACCTCCACGCCCTCGCGGCTCTTCTGGCGCAGCAGTTCGAAGAGCAACATGGCGATGGAGTCGTTGCGAAAGTTGAAATACTCGAGGTGGATGCTGCTACGGGCCTGGCGGATGGCCTTGAACATATCGTCGAACTTCTGCTGGCCGGACAGCAGCAGGGTGACGCTGTTGTCGTGCGAGAAGTCAACATGGTGACTGCGCAGCGTGCGGACTATCAGCGAGTCGCTCGTATGCGCCCTTACAGGACTAAATGACAAATGGTAAATGATAAATAATAAAAATACCATCACCATTGTCCTTAGTCTATTGTTCATTTCCATTTAATAATTATCATTTGTCATTTATCATTTGGCATTTAGGGTGTCAACTCGCCTACTTCTTATTCTTCAGGCGATACTCCAGGGGCGTCATGCCAAAGCGCTCCTTGAAGATGTTGACAAAGTTCTCGGCGGTCTTGAAGCCGACGTTGAGCGCCAGTTCACTCATGTTGACATTGGTGTTAACCAGCAGCGTGCAGGCATGCTTCAGGCGGATGTCGCGAACCACCTCGGCAGGCGTCTTGGTGGTGATGGCGCGAATCTTGTGGAAGAAAGGCACGCGACCCATGCCCATGGCTGTAGCCATCTCCTCGAGGCTGATCTGGCCGCGGCTCATGTTCTGGAGTACGAACTGCTCGACGTTGCGCATGAGCTGCTGGTCCATGGACTCGCTCATCGAATAGTCGCCGATGGTGTTGCCACCATAGTACTGCTGGAGCATCGTGGCACCGTCGTTCTGCTGGTGGGCGGGTGCATTGTCCACGGGTTGGCGGGCGGCCGACTGTTCACCGGCGGCCTCGTCCTCACGGTCGCCAACCTCGGCCTGGTGCTGAGCCTTCAGCTCGTCCAGGTCCTCATAGACCATCGTGGCGGTGGTCATGCTGGCGTTGCGACCCTCAATCATGCGCGTCTCGCTGCCCTCAATGACGTACTGGTCCATCTCGATAGGCCCGAGTCCCATAAGCTTGTTGAAGCGCATGACGGCCTCCTGGATGTTGAACGGTTTGGCCAGATAGTCGTCGGCAGCCAGCGTGATGTTCTGGTCGGCCATGTCCTGCTGCGTCAGCACGCCGTCGGTCATCAGCACGAACTTCGTCCGGCTGCGGTGGGGATCCATCTTGAACTTGGTACACAGCTCGCTACCCGTCATCGGGGTCATGTCCTGCTTGCAAATGACCAGGTCGGCATTGAGCGTCTCAATATCTGGCAACGCCTCCTTGAAGTTGTCGTAAGTGTGGAAGTTATAGACGTCGCGCAGATGCAGATTCATGAGGTTCAGGAATTCGCGGTTGTCGTCAATGAGTACCACGGCAAACTTCTTGGACTGCGAGTCGACCTTCAGGGGCTTGACGTCGATGGCCAGCTCGCTGTTGCTGTTGGCCAGGGCAACCTCGCCCTTGTCGTTCAGCTCCAGGCGGTCCTTGGCCGACGAAGTAGCCTTCTTCTCAGGATTCTCCAGCGTCGACTGCATCTCGGAGATACGCGTGATGACCTGCAGCAGCTGGAAGTGCAGTGAGTTCAGCTGTTCGCGGCCCTCCAGGGTCCGCTCGTTTTCGGCCATGTTGCCGATGATGGTCGTCATGCGCGCCATGGGCTGGCGCAGGTCGTCGCTGGCCGACTTGATTTCCTCGCGCTGGCGCTTCAGCTCGTCGATGACGGCACGCTTCCGCATCCACATGTGCTTGAACTTCCCGATACCGTAGCGCCAGACAACCAGTGCCACGATGGCTATGATGACGTAGACGGTGAGCATCCACCACGACAGCCACCACGGACGGTCGACGGTAATCTGGAGCCGGCGCTCCTGGTTGCTGACGGCACCGTCGGCACTGACGGCCTTGACGTGCAGCACGTAGTCACCGCTGCCCAGGTTCTGGAACTTCACGCCGTGCAGCATGGCGTCGCCGTTGCGCCAGTCGCTGTCAAGTCCTTCCATCCAGTACATGAACTGCAGGCGCTCGCCCTTGTTGTAGTTACCGGCGGCAAACTTGATGGTGAATGTGTTCTGACTGTTCTTCAGTTCTATCTTGCTGCTTTCGTTGAGGGCCGAGGTCAGAATGACGCTGCCGTCGTAGGCATGACCGGTCATAATCTCCTCCTCGCCGATGAACAGCTGGGTCAGCATGACGCGCGGCAGCGACTCCTGGTCGTCCTTGACGTCCTCGCGCACCCAGTTGACGCCGTAGAGGCCGCCGAAGATGACGCGGCCCGACTCGCGTCGCGAGAGTATGGAACCCATGTTGAACTCGTTGCTCTGTAAACCGTCGTTGGTGGTATAGTTGTAGAGTCCGAAGGCGAAGGTGCCGTCCTCATGGTTGCGCTGGACGACGACACGGCTGATGCCGTTGCTGGTGGTAACCCATATGCTGCCCGCCTTGTCCTCGGCTATGCCGCAGATGGAGTTGTTGCACAGTCCGTCGTTCTCGGTGACCTGGTAGAGTTCGTCGCTCTCGGGGTTCAGAATGTTGATGCCCACGCGCGTGCCAATCCATATCAGTCCGCGCGAATCTTCATACACCTGGGTGATGTAATTGTTGGTAAAGGTGATGAGGTTGGTGGTGTTGCCTGTCAGCACGGTCTTCTTGCGCGATGACAGGTTGAGGATGACCAGCCCCTCGGCCGTACCGATATACAGATTGTTGTTGGTGCCGTAGAAGAGCGAGGTGATGTTGTTGGTGTTCAGCATGCCGTTCTCGCGCGTATAGCTGCTGAAGGTGTTCATCTTCGTGCTGTACACCTGCAGTCCGCTGTTAGTGGCTATCCAGAGGTTGCCGGTCTTGTCGGTGCAGAGTGCGTTGATGTGGTCGTCGATGAGAGTCTTCATGCTGTCGCGGCTGGCCGAGTAGAAGGTGCTGACGCCGTCCTTGATGCGCGTCAGTCCGTTCTGCTTCGAACCCACCCAGAGGCTGCCGTCGGGCGTCGTTGCCATGCAGGTTACCTTACGGCTGGCCAGCTGGCCGTGGAAATTGACGATGCCCCGGTCGCTCGTTCCGTACCAGATGTTGCCGGCCGAATCCTCAGCCATGGCACTGATGTCGCCCATCATGTCTGCATCGAACTTATAGATGTTGTTGCCATAGTAGGCCACGCCGGACTTCTCAGTGCCCACCCAGAGCAGGTCGCTGTCGTCCACGTAGATGCTCTGAATGCCAATGGTGTCCTGCAGCTGCATGTGCTGCTGGTTGAAGCTGCGGGGCGAAACGTGCTCTATCGCGTGTGTGGTGACATTCATGCGGAGCAGGCCCTCGCGATCGGTGCCAATCCAGATGTTGCCGCTGCGGTCGCCGGCCATGCCATTGACGCTGTGGTCCACGCTGACGCCCGTCAGCCCGATCTGGTTGCCGAAAGTGGTGTCCCACTGGTTGGTATTCTTGTTATACATCATCAGCGTGCCCTGGCCGTAGACCCAGATGTTGTCCTTCTGGTCGGCAAAGGCTTTCAGCGACTTGCTGCGCCGCAGGCCCTGCTCGGCCAGGTGGTTGGTCTGCCAGACGGTGTGCTGCTGGTGCATGATGTCGCAGCATACCAGCATGCCGTCCTCGTAGACCAGGATGGCACCGTCGCGGCACTCGCTGATGGAGACGATGTTACCCTGCGGTATGCCCACCGCATCGTTGGTATAGCCGAACTCATAGATGGTCTGCTGCTGCTGGTTGTAGGCCACGACGCCCTTGTTGGGTATTGATGCCCAGAAGTTCTTGTGACTGTCGACATAGACCACGTTGGGCATGCCGCCCGTGATGCCCATGCGCTGGTAGAGCTGCTTCATGTCGCGCTCGAAGTTCTCCGTCTGCGGATGATAGACGCAGAAGCCGGCTGACGTCTCGACCCACAGCGTGCCCTCCAGGGTCTCCTGCAGGCTGATGATGTAGCTGTCGGGGAGCGACGAACCGTCCTGCGAATTACACTGGAAGGTTCGGAACGTGTAGCCGTCGTAGCGGTAAAGGCCCGCCGTGGTGCCAAACCAGATGTAGCCGCGCGAGTCCTTGAGTATGCAGTTCACCTGACTACTGGTCAGACCGTCGCGAGCATCCAGGGTCTTAAACAGGTAGACGCCTGCAACGGCCAGCGGCATTGCAAGCATGATGAGTATCAGTATCTGTTTCAGTTTGTTCATATATCAATGTTCAATGTTCAATGTTCAACGTTCAATGTTCAACGTTCAATGTTCAATGTTCAACGTTCAATGTTTTACAGCACGCAGGCATAGCGGTCCACGATGCCCAGCAGGTGGCGGGCCTCGTCGGCCACAAGCACGTTGTGTATCTTGTATCGGTTCATGAGCCTTTGCACCTCGGCAATCTTGGTGTCGGGGCAGACCATCTTGGGCTCTCGCGTCATGATGTCGCCGACGGTGCGGTCAAAGAACTCGGCCTTCCATTTCTCCATGGCACGGCGGATGTCGCCGTCGGTGATGAGCCCCTCGATCGTGCCGTCACGCATAGCCACGCCCAGTCCCAGTTTGCCCTTGCTCACCAGGATGATGGCATCACCCAGATGCATCCCGGCCGTCAGCACGGGCAGGTGCTCGGTCAGCATCACGTCGTGGGCAGTGGTCAGCAGCCGCTTGCCCAACTCGCCGCCGGGATGGAACTGTGCAAAGTCCTGCGGCTGGAAGCCCCGGCGTTCCATGAGTGCTACGGCCAGGGCATCGCCCATGACCAGCGTGGCCGTCGTCGAACTGGTGGGAGCCAGGTTCAGCGGACAGGCCTCCTTGCGGACGCCGACGTTCAGGTGGCAGGTAGAGTATTTGGCCAACAGCGACTGCGGATTGCCGGTCATGCCAATGATGGGTATGCCGAAGTGGAGCACCATGGGTATGAAGCGCAGCAGTTCGTCGGTCTGCCCGGAGTTCGAGATGGCTATCACCACGTCACCCTGAGCCATCACGCCCAAATCGCCATGATAGACGTCGAGCGGATTGACAAAGAACGACGGAGTGCCCGTCGAAGCCAGCGTGGCGGCAATCTTGGCACCGATGTGGCCGCTCTTGCCCACGCCCGTTACGATGACCTTGCCCCGGCACTCGAGCATCAAGTCCACAGCACGGTCGAAGTCGTCGTCCATCTTCGGTATCAGGTCCAGCACGGCCTGAGCCTCATCCCTGATACATTGTATAGCATATTCCCTTGCGTTCATGTTCCTAAGATAATAGCGGTAGCAAATTCTTCACTCTTCACTTCATCAGCTTTGCAATCACGTCGTATAGCGCATCCAGCTCCAGCATGTTGGCGGCATCGCTCAGTCCCTGGTCCGGGGTGGGGTGCACCTCGAAGAAGAAGCCCGTGGCACCGAAAGCCTTCGCGGCCATGGCCATCAGTGGCACGAAGCGGCGGTCACCGCCCGTCTTGCCACCGGCATTGCCAGGGCGCTGCACGCTGTGCGTACAGTCCATGATGACCGTCGGGCAGAAAGCCAGCATGTCTGGAATGTTGCGGAAGTCGACCACCAGGTTGTTGTAGCCCATCATGTTGCCGCGCTCCGTCAGCCATACCTCCGTGGCACCGGCATCAAGTGCCTTCTCCAGCGGATAGCGCATATCGTTGCCTGACAGGAACTGGGCTTTCTTGATGTTGACAATGCGACCGGTACGAGCAGCAGCAGTCAGCAGGTCGGTCTGACGGCAGAGGAAAGCCGGTATTTGCAGAACGTCGCAGACCTGACCGGCCGGTGCGGCCTGCCACGATTCGTGAATGTCGGTGAGCACGCGCAGTCCGTATTTCGACTTCACGTTGCTCAGCATCAGCAGTCCGTGGTCTATACCCGGCCCGCGAAAGGAACTGACTGATGTCCGGTTTGCCTTGTCAAATGAGGCCTTGAATATGATGTCGGTGCCCAATTTTTTGTTGATTTCCACCAGCTTAGCTGCCACTGTATCAAGCAGTTCGGCCGATTCTATCACACAGGGACCTGCTATGAGTGTTGTCTTCATGTTTTCTTTTGCTCGTATGTAGTACCTTGCAAAGGTAAGTATTTTATTTGAATCGTGCAAAGAAATTATCATATTTTAATTTTTATAGGTTTACGAGCGTACGCGTAGGTAACGGCCCGAACCTTGACCTATGTCAATAATTCTACATAAAAATGTAAACTTCCCTGCTGTTTTGTTTGCGCGCACAGAAAAACTTGCTATCTTTGCACCCGAAAACAAAGACCAACGGTTTCTTACGGGATTTCAGCGGTCTGGTTTGATTGAGAATTAGAAAATATAAGTTTAACATTTTAAATGGTAAAAAGATTATGAAAAAGATTATGATGACACTTGCAGCTATTGCAGTAGCTGCTACAATGAACGCTCAGGCTTACATCGGTGGTGGTCTTGGTTTCCAGACTACAAAGCAGGGGGACAACACTAACACTGTTATTATGGTTCAGCCTGAACTTGGTTACAATCTCGATGAGAACTGGGCAGTTGGTATCTCTCTGGGCTATGGCCATACTAAGCAATCTACTGAGGTAGCTGGTATTGAGACCAGCGTAAAGACTGACGTTTTCACGATTGCTCCCTATGCTCGTTACACCTTCGTGAAGCTTGACAAGGTTAACGTGTTCGTTGATGGTGGACTGAGCTACACTCACACCAAGGTTGGCGATGCCAAGAACAATACTTTTGCTATTGGTTTTAAGCCCGGTGTTGCTGTGAACCTGAACGAGAAGCTGAGTTTTGTAACTCACGTAGGTTTCCTGGGGTATCAGAACTCAAAGGATGATGCAGACGGTGCAAAGGCTGCCAATACCTTCGGTTTTGATCTCGATGGTAGCAACTTGAGCTTTGGTCTCTACTACAACTTCTAAGAAAAGAAAGCATTAAAAACTTTTTATAAAGGATAGCTTGTCCGCCCGGCACCTGCGAAGGAGTCGGGCGGAATTCTATTCTAACAACCGACTTGTTCGTCTGTATGTTACTTTGATTGCTACCTCGCCTTGATGTTAATCTTAGGTATGCGACCGTCCTTCATGCGCTGGAACTCGCGGAAGGCAGTGGTGCGGCGGAACCCGTTACCGCCAGAGGGGATGCCGTCATGATAGAAGAGGTATGACTTGCCCTTGAAGTCGATGGTGCCGCCGTGGATGGTGAAAGAGCCCGGCGACTCGTCGGTGATACGTCCTTCATAGTGCCACGGGCCATGGATGCTCTTCGCCGTCGAGTAGGCCCAGTGCTCAGGCACACCACCAGCGGCATACTCCAGGAAGTAAGTATCGCCAATCTTATAGATCCACGGTGCTTCCTCAAAGCCGGTCTTCATCACCCGCTTGTGCAGCTGGTAGTCCATCTTCAGGCATTTTGGTCCGAACTGTGCCTCGTCGTCCAGCATGGGGCGCATGTCGCAGATGCCGTGGTCGGCAAAACTGGTGTCGATGCTGATCATGTCGTCGTTTAACTTGGCATACCAGCAGCCGTTATTACCCCAGAAGAGCCAGGCCTGCCCGTCGTCATCGATAAACACCGTGGGGTCGATGAATCCCCAGTCGCCGGGAATGAGCGGCTTCCCTATGGGGTCGGTCCAAGGGCCTTCAGGACGGTCGGCCACGGCTACGCCGATGCCATGCAGATGCTTGGTACTGTCCTCTGCCGCCACATACCAGTACCACTTACCGTTGCGCTCGATGGCCTGCGAGGCCCAGGCGTTGTCGCCCTGTCTGGCCCACTTGAAGTTGGCCGTGGAGAGTACGATGCCGTGGTCTGTCCAGTGCTCCATGTCGGTAGTGGAGAACACCTGCCAGTCAGGCATGCGGAAATACGTTGCCGTGTCCAGGTCGTGACCCGTGAACACATAGAGGCGGTCGCCCGATACCACAGGGGCCGGGTCAGGATTGTACAAACGGTTGTTCACGCGCTTCTGCGCTTGCAATGTAACGGCCAACAACAGTGTGAAGGCTGCGAGGAAGGTTCTTTTCATCATCGTTCTACATTTAGTATGGTGCAAAAGTACGAAAAATAGTTCGATTTAAGGCACCATGGCAAATTAAAAATGTATAAACCCATGCAATTTACCAGTCAGACAGGCCATATTCATACTTCTCGTCCGATTTGGCCGCTTCGTATTTTTGTGCTCGTGCAGTTCGGTTCATCATGTCCAGTGGGTCCTGCAGCCTGTCCAGTTTCCTTTTGGCTTCATCGCTCATAGTGTATTTCTTCACCTGTGCTGGTTTTACCTTTCCGCTGGCTTTTGTGACGATGCGAGGCTTTTCCGCATAAACGCTTTTTACCCTCCCACCATTAATGACATGAACAGTACCCGTGCTGCCCGCCAGCCCGCCATTAGGGATACGGATAGCCTTTGAACTGCGTCCGTAGAGCATGGCAAAGCCTTGAATTTTTCCTATGCCTTTCTTCTTTTTCTTCTGTTTCATATATTTATTAAAGCATTGACCACACAAAATCCATTATTTATGGTTAATATAGTATTTGATGTTCCATTTCCAATTTTCAAGCTCGTCATGATTAATTGAATTATACCAGCCTACACCAAGTTCATCAAGCTCAAAATCTCTATCTCGTAGTGCACTACGCTTGTTGATTTCTTCACTCTGCAAGAAATCATACAACGACCTCACGCTTTTCATATAGTTTTCTTCCCTTATAGTGAACATAAGTGTAGAGCGGTCTGGGTTTACGTTCTCATGTATAACAAGTATTCTTCCTGACCTGCATTTCAGTGAGAACATAAATGCAAACTCGGACGCATCGCTTCTTGTGTGAGCCAGACGTTCCACACAGGGAATTACTTTGTAGTGCTCGTCTTGAAGGTCAACGAGAAAGTCGATAAACTTTGATTTGTACTTACGAAAATCGCTTGCCGACATTTGCTGTGCTTTTGACATAGCCTGATTAAAGGTCATCTGGGCAGGTTGCGGTGTAACCGTATTTCTTTTCACTTTTGCAGCATGCTGTTTTGCTGCCTTAGCAAATATCTGTATCGCTTCGTTAAGCCTGACTGAGTCATTGATTTTGAGTTTGCCATGTTTGCCTACGATAGTACAGAATATTGGAGGCAATTTTTTCTTCAGATACATTTTTAAATAATTCAAAGCGCCTGTTGATTCCTTTGCCCTAACATTCAGTGGTTCAAAATGGATGCTGCCACCATTTGGACTATAGACAGTAAAATATCCTTCTTTGAACGTCGCACATTCCCAGTCAAGTATCCACGTTTTTGTCTCTATGGCCTCAAAAACAGGAGCGGTAGATTCTACTTTTGCTTCCTCCTTATTTCGTTCCTTTTCAGGCATGACAACAACTTTCATTCTTGGCTGCTTCGACTCTCTACGCTTTTCTTTCGGTTCAGGCAACCTTTGTTCACCTTTCTTTTTGGGAAGAGGATGCTCAAATCCGAAATACCCATTCATTTTCTTGTGGTAGTAATCAAGCATCTTAGCATCGTTCCTTAATTTTATTTGTATATGAAGGTCTGCCTCCTTGTCGTACTTGATTGTCGGGAACATAAAGAAGTCTATAGCTTTGTCAATTTTCTCAATGGAATCTAAGGACCCCATTTCGTCTATTTCCTTTACAATTGGGGATAATCTTTTGACTGGAGGAGGAGAAACAAGCCTTACATGTAATTTCTTTGAAACAGGCTTGAACATGTTATTCATGTCCGTATGCCGTTTCGTTTTCTCATTCTTTGCTTTTTCCTTGGCCATTTTTGCCAGGTTTTTTGCAGCCTGAATTATTTGTTTTTTTGTAAGTTTTGGTTTTTCTTCCATATCAATCTTTCCTATTCATTACTTGACGTTAACTAAACCACATTCCCTTTGCTATCAATAATATCTACCTTGATCTCAATACCAAGGGATGCTGCAATTTCACATAACTGTTTCTGTTTCCTGTCAGTAGAACTATTTACATTGATATAATATCCGTCCTCAAACTTCTGGTTGTACTTTTCATCTTTGACGGTAGAAATCAAGGGAATCTTACACCATGTCATTCCTAAAGCGCGAATACGGTCCAGACCAATCCTCTTTAAAACATCGACAAATGTAATCACCGCCTTGTCGTTCTCAAACAGTTCTCCATTCATAACCACGCGAAGATTAGAACGTGGCCCTTTAGTCATTACCTTGTTTAAGAGGGTATTCCTATCTTCAACTTTCTTACTGATACGCTCCTCATCAGGTTCGTATTCAGTACTCTCTTTTTTGTTGTCTCTGTTGCCAAGCAAGACCATCTTCAATATGTCAAAATTTTCTTTGTTGGATAATACATCGAATAGGTCATTGTCCATGAAGGAACATGCTACTGTCTGTTCTACATAGTCGTATGTTATCTCGGTTTCTTCTCTGTCTTCACGTACCATCCAGTCCTTTG
This sequence comes from Prevotella sp. UBA3757, assembly GCA_002371715.1. GTDB lineage: Bacteria > Bacteroidota > Bacteroidia > Bacteroidales > Bacteroidaceae > Prevotella. The sequence goes on along the minus strand of DFGF01000085.1, from coordinate 24,727 downwards.
GAATTAAACTCCAGAACGGCTCTTCACCCATATAATAATAAGGTACTGCTATGTTATAAGAAGATGCCGTTCCAACAACATCAATACAGACATCCGCAAACTCTGTTAGGAGTTCGTCTGTCAGCGTTACTTCGTTCGTGCTAATCTTGTTGGCTTGTACAAGATTGCCTATCGCTATTATGAGGAGAGCCTTTTGAAGTGCTAATCCTTTCTTGCTTTCGTCTCCTTTAATAGACTTGAACAGACGGATGTATTTATCCAAAGGAGATTCTGTAGACTTACTTTCCTTCTTTTTGTTCTCTTTTACAGTTGCCTTACCTTTTTCTGATTTTGCGTCATAGAAGTGCATACCATAATCCGCCAAGAAGTCCATGAGTTCGATGAACATCTGCTTTCGCTTGTCCTTATGCTTGGTATAGTTTTCTAATTGCGAGTTAAACCAGGTAGAGAGTTCTGGTTCGTCCTCTGTAGTTGGAAGTTCCATGTTTTTGTCAACATACCATTTCATTTGGTCGCAATTTCGCTTATACGCATACTCAAATGGAGTGAACAACCATTGCTCATACTCTTTAAGACACTCCTTAAAGGTTTTACGCAGTTCTGAAAGCTCTTTTGCTGTACTCTTTGTGAAATCAAGATACCACCTATACAGACTTTCCTCTTCTTCAAGGCCATGTGGCTGTGGCGAGCGATGCTTTTCTTCCATGAATGACAGAAATTCCATGATGCGCTGTTCAGCATATTGGACTTTCTTGTTGGCGATGCTATACACCTGGAACCGTTTGTCATACTCTTTCCCCCTAAGTCCAACATAACCATCCAGGAAAAACACAAAACGTTTCTTGGGGTCACCATTCAAATTAGCTCGTATGCTTTCGATATAAGTATCTGGCAAGAATTCCTTGATGGCAGCAAGTAAGTCCTTTTGATTGATTGGACTATCTGATTTCTTCAATAGGCTTGCAGTGAAGTCGCCCACTTTAAATGGTTTTGTTTTTGACGGCTTTGAATTTACTTTGCATGAGGTTTTGGAGGTGTCAGCAGTTGCAGTGAATTCAGGAATGATTTCCTGCAAGTCATATACATCAGAAATGGCCTTGAAAAGTTCATCCTTCAGGTGGTACGACCTCTCTATATAGTCAACCTTTATTTTGTCATTCGACAACTCCACCATATCCTTGAATGTGTTACAACCAAGGATTACAAGCACTTGTTTCAGTTGCTTGGAGATAACGCCAATATTGAACAGCTGTCTTATAGTAAACGTGGTCATTTGGTAGGTAGTTTGTCAAATTCCTTTTTTAAATTATACAAATCAGTTCCTTCTGTAATAATATCATCTCTGAAGTCAATATAATATCTGAGCAGTCTTTTGATTACAGGCTCTTCAAATCCGTCCAGAATACTTTGATTGAAAACATTGGCATGAATAACCTGACAAACATCCTCCCATCTTTCTTCTGAAACAGAGTCCTTGCACTCTTTCCATGCGTTTCTCCAGTGGCTGGTGCCAATCCCCACATTTCTCTCGTCAAGCCATTTGAAGAAGAAACGGTAGATGATGAACGACTCTGGCATCTCCAATAGATCCATATACTCGTCCTCGTTCCTGCCAAATGCTTCTTGAAAGAACGATTGGCCTCTGCCGATTTTCCCTTTGGTACTATTCAGAATCGCCTGAATAGCCCTGATATACTTTCTGTTCCAGTGTTTACCAATATAGTCTCTGTTGTGTGAGAAGTCCTCCTCGTCACCTTCTTTCTTGCGAATAGGATGATATTTCATGGGGAAAGAGTAGATGCTTACGTTTAACTCCTCGCAAAGGTCTACATTGATTTTCATTCTTTGATACAACTCTATTGGGTAATCATTGAAGTTGTAGAGCAAATAATTAGAGAAATCATTCAGACCAGCGGCAACACTAAGTCTTAATGCTTTCTCATAAGCGGGTCTGGTCTTTATATCGTCAAAAGCTATTCGCAAGGGTCGGATGGCTATTCTGGCAAGTAAAGCAACATTATTCTCGTTGAAGAGACGGGCATCTACCCCTTGGTTGAAATCTACATAGCGTATCTTAGGAGAAGGTCTAAAGTGCTTGGCATAAATCTCCTTGATTTCTTCATACGCATCAACTAAAGCCTCCTTTCTTGTGGTAAGCAATTTTGAAATATGATATTTCGTTATAATCTTGTAAACTTGATAAGATTCCTCGCCTTTTAGCCTGTCATAGAAATCCATGATGAGTGAATGGGCTTTCCTGATGTAAGCTCTGTCATTCACTTTGTTCTTCAGGTTGCGAATAGCAATCTCTAATAAGTCTGGCTGGGTGAACTTTGCATTTCGTTCAAAACCGCAATCAATGATGTCTTGGATTATTTGTGGGAACTGTTTTGATGCCAGTACATTGTTGTCCATCAACAACATGTTTTGCTGTTCACCATACAATTCCCTTATCCTGTCTATCCTTTCTTTAAGTGGGATGTAACTATTGTACTTGGGTTCCAAAATAGGAACAGCACAGAAAGGACAGCGACGGATACAACCTCTGGTAGTGTAGCCATAGTAGGCATTTGTCATGGGATACTTGTATTCTATCTCGTCAAGAATAGAATAATCCAAAGGGAGTTCGTCAATTACCTGTGTGTCACCCTTGTCCAAATCTCCTGCACCCAATATGCCGACATGTGGCTTAATGCCTGTTGCCTCTTCTATCTCTTTGGGTTGGATGGATGCAAGAACACCTCCAACCATCAGATTCTTAGGGTTCTTCACCAGCAGTTTGGCAAATTCAATGGTCTCAATGGTCGTCTTCCAGTAAAAAGTGAATAGGGTGGTGACAAACACCCTATCCCAGTCTGGATATTTTTTCCAAGTACCCTTCCAGTAGAAGTCTTTAAAGTCTATCGCTATGTTGCCTAACTCTAAACTCTTTTCAGAGGATTCAACGCCAATGGCATCCAATGCCGACTTCTTGCGAGTTTTGATAAATTCGAAGATAGCATCTCTTTTTATATACCAGTCTATGCTCTTGTCTACTTTGTTAAATGCTGCTATGCATTTGTCTGTTATCTGCTCAATAACGAATTGCTTCAAGTCACCTTTATAGAACACGACATCCCAATTGCCAAGATTCTTGTGGTACGTGGCAATCTTCATCAGTCCTATTGGTGGGAACTTGTTGGAGTAATTTGGTTCTATCAGTAGTGCCTTATATTTTTTCTTTGGTCTTGCCATTATTTCAACGCTTTAATAATATCGGCTATCAACTTCTCCAATGATGCCTTGTTTTCCGACTCCCATTTTTTACGAAGAAGGACAAAGATTTTGCGGATAACCTTTATGCACTCTGCACTATATTTGTCAGATAATACAGATAGTTCATCAGAAGCCACAATCTTGACCGTAGGTTTCTGTTTCTTTGGCTTTACGGCAGGTATTTCGCCGCCATTCTCCTGAATTTCCTTAGATTTCTGCTGATAATATTCAACGAGGGGAGTTCCTGCTGCTGTCGTAGCAATCTCTTTAGCGGATGTCCTTTCTATTGTGGCCAGTGCTTTTTCCACTTCGCCCTTAGCTTGTGTCTTGTCAATGTCCTCGTCTTCGGAATTCACCTTAGCCACACCAACATTCAAGTCACGGACTGCTCTTTTCAGGTCGCTCGCCATATAATAAATCTGGCGCATCTCAGAAAACTTGTTGCGCAGGAGTTCGTAAAGACGTATGGCTTCGTGGGTGGTTGCTAGTCCTTGACGAGTACTATCAGGCATTATTTCTGGACTTACCACATGAACCTCTCCATAGAAATAGTGATTACCTCTCGCCTCTTGGAAAAAGCGGTCAAGGAGTTTCTCGTCACCAATCTGGATATTGTTTTTACGCAATCTTATCCCACGATTGGGTTCATATTCATCATTGATTTTCTCTGGAATTTCTTTTGAGAATGGTGTGACGGCATACCATCCCCAGGCTAATTCCTCATCTTCGTCTTTGAGATGGAACACATCAAGGCCTAATATGTCATCACCTGTTCCAATGACCTGCAACCCATATTTTTTTGTGATTGGCTTGTTGTTTACACTTACCTTCACAAACTTCATTTCTGAATATAGTTTCTTAAACTCTTGACTTTGTGAGACAAGCATATTCTTGAACTGGAACGAATAGTCAATTGGTGCGACGGCAGAAAGATAGTTGGTAATCTCTGATTCAGATAGCAGTTCGTCGTAGCCTTCTTTAATGTTCTCTAATCTCACCTCGAAGAAATGTTCCCTTGAATCATTAATTTGCGAAACCTCTGAGATTTCGGACATAACAGTAACAGCATCGTTGCGGTTGTTTTTGTCCCTTATGATTTCTCTGGCAAGGTCTGAATTGATAACCACTTGTGTGCCAAAGTTATCTCCCTTAGCTTTAGTCCTGAATACAATTTGTGAACAGAATCCTGCTCCTACAAGTCTGCCAACGCCATACTGGCCAGCCTGAGCATATCCGTCTTTTTCAGATGCGGCAATATTCAAGAGTGTTGACGGGGCCTTTTCTAATGGGATGCCAGTGCCATTGTCGCTAACAACAACTGTACGTTGTTTGTTGTCAATTACAACATTGACGATGCCATCGTTCACACTTGGAAGGACATCCTTTTCAACAGCCTGCTGAATAGCGTCAAAGGAATTCTGGATATACTCACGGTATATGACTTTGCATTCGTCATACATATTAAACATCAACATCTCGATGATGTTCTTTCCAAAAATTGGGGTTGGGGCTTTTATCTTATTATCCATTGGGGAATTGTTTATAGGTGGGACGTGGGAATCTGACATTAACTAAAGAGCGCAAAGCAGGGTTAGAGATAATGTATTCGCCTGGACTTAGACGCGTCATCATGTTCTGATAGGTTTTGGGGATATAGCGATAGTCTGACTTGGACACTTCAATAGCATTGGTTCTTCCATAGGCAGCCGTTGCACAGTTACCCTTAACACGGTCGTGAATTGCACTTCTGAACTGTTCCACGGAGAACAGGATGATGCCAAGCGAACGACCACGTTCTGCAATATCAAGTAACTGGCGTAAAATAGGTGAGTTCTTGGGAACATCACTTGATGCGTATTTGTTAAGCTCGTCTACGAACAGAATGACCTTATGTGGAATGTCGTCTCTTTCCGCGCCAAGTTTCAGATCATAAATGGCTCGTGCCACACTACCAAAAACAAAACTCTGGGTATTCTCGTCAAGTCGCGCTATGTCGATGACCATCACCTGATTCTTTCGCAGCTTATTGCTAATCTCATCACAGATGTCTACTTCTCCATCCAAGATGTCTTTGGCAAACACGTCATTGTTAATGGCCTTTGCTATGCAGCGCTTGAATTTTCGCCAACTGGTAACAAGAATCTCGCCTTTGCCACCCGTATTGGTGCCTGCTTTAGTGCATTCATCTACAACATCTTTAAAAGTTGACCACTTGTCTATGTTTTTGAAGTTACCTTCATGGTTGATGATATAGTTCACACAGCTCTCCATCGTACCTGTACTATCATCCTCGTTGGCCAACAGCAGGTCAAGTTTGTCTTGGCACTTGTCAAACGTGTACTTATATGCTTTTGCTTTCCCTTTTGACATTTGAGCCTTAATGTCACTTGGCGCAGCATAAGATTGGGTCTGTGCCGTAAGTTTGTCCTTTCCATAAGGATAATAATAACTTACATGTTCAAATGGTGTTGGATTCAGGCCAAGTTTGTCTGTGTATATTTTCTTGTCTTCATCAGGTAATTCGTTGTTGGGCTCGTCAATGGCCATAAGGTCACGTCCCTTTACGTTGAAGAAAACAAAGGCAACGCTCTCATTGTCATCACTACGGAACTTCTGCTGAATGGCCCGAAGCAGGAACATAGAATATGACGTTTTTGCAGCAAGACCAGATATTCCTGACACATTGATGTGTGCTCCATCAGGGCCAATAAGGAAATGAGAGTCCAAGACAACTTTTACCTTAATAGCCTCTTCACCCTTGTACATCTGAAGATAACCGCATACGAGGGGATTTTTCACGTCCTCATCGCTCAGCCCCAATGCGGCTTTAATATCATCAGGATTACACAAAGAAACCTGTTGGTCATTTAAAACTGGCGTGTAGATCCCCTTTGTGTTATGGGCTACGCTACACTTTACATAGTTCATACCAAGTCGATTCATGTTGCCAATATTGGGGGTGATGTCGCCAAAATCGCTTGAGATATAACTCGTAAAATGGCTTGGTGCGTCTGTCACGTGGCTAATCTCTTCTATCACGCCATAAGTAACAGACTGCCCTTCATGTTCAACTTTAACAATATCAAACGGACTTAGGATTTGCTTCTTGTCAGTCCAGAAATAGAAGTTGTCTATTGTTGAAGGACTCTTCTCGGTGGCAGATACCTTTCCAATTACTTTTTCCATATCCTTAGAATATTTTGTAGATTACTTCTTTACCAATATATTGAGATTTACAGAATGATTCTGTAAGGTAAACAGGGTATAAGTGGTTTGCCCAACGGGCATCATTACCGTAGCATACAGGGAAAGCCTCTCTTATAAGATTAGCAGAGATAATGTCTATGACTTCCGTATCTATCATTGCCCCCTTTTCGTCAAGAATCATCTCACATTTTACAATGTCAGAGACGGGCGTTTCACGAAAATCGCTCTTTCTTAAGCGTAAATACCATACGGCGTAAAAGCTTTGTGAGTATTCCGACTGGTATTCATACACCTTTGTTCTCTCGAATGGTGCCAGGTTGGATATCGTTTTTGACAGACGATTCCCCTCAAAATCGTTCATCAGTTCAGGGTCAAACCGCTTTGACACCCCAACTACATGTTTGTAGTTTGCATGCAGTAGAGCAAAGTCCGTTGAACTCAATCCCATGTTTGAATAGCGTGGGTTGTAATCAATAGAACCATCTTTTATCAAGAAATGCTCATCGTCCAACAAGTGGCGTTTGCACAGTTCTTTTACAACCAATTGCTCAGAGTCGGTCATCTCATTTTGAATTATTGCCTGTGCGCGACTTCTATATTTGTCTTTCCCCTTTAATAGTTCATCGTGTCCGTCAGTCTTGTAAAGCAGCATTTGATGAAGGTGTATTCCGTGCTCCTTCAAAAAAGGCACCTTCTCCATCTCTGCATTTATCCTTTCACAATACAACCTACAGAAGTTGCCTCCCTTGTTTTCGTCATCTATGTCAAAATCATCAGGAAGGGCGATGACTATTTTATTTTCAACGATAAGTTTCTTGAACTCGTCACGCGAAGGTCGCTGGCAACAGCCAACAACAATTTGACCTGCTAATACTGGGTATATCTTTCTTCCAATAGCAATATCATCTATCTTATACACATGACGGGAACCATCAAGAAAGTAACTGAATATCGGTGAAGTGGCCTTGATATAACTGTCTTTGATCTTTACTGTCTTTACCCTGTTTTGGTTCGTTTCAGCAAAGGGACTTTTTGCTATCTGAGTAGCAGGCTTGTCATCATAGTCAAGAGTTTCAGGAAGATTTTCATCCAGAGAAATCTTCTTGGTATGATAGAGCGTGTATTTGCCGCTGCTTTGTCCTTGAATATAGTCAAGTATCTTGCCCATTAGTGTTTTAGTTTCAAGTTAGTAGTTCAACACGAATCTTTATACTTGCGATAGCTGATAGTCATTCTTGTTAAGGCATACAAGATATTTGTCATCAATCAGCACAAGGACATCACTTTCTGGCATGGACCAGTCTAATAGCTCATCGAATCCACAGTCGATAAGTTCATCTCTCCTTACTTCGCACCATTCTCCCTTTTGAGCTAGCACCATTAATCGTTTGGAGGTTTCTTCATCCACCAAATCCATCATGCATCCCCACTCTTCATACATTCCTCCTACAGGAATCAGTAACTGTTTATTTGTGTAAACCGAATTACTTGGCATCGGTCAGAATCAACTGGTCTGACTGATACCCAAGCGTCAGAGGTTTATATTTCTTATTCACCACACGGCAAAAAAGAACGAGGGTATCTCCTGCTGCCCGTTCCGTAGCTTAGGCTGTAGGAGTGCCTTATTGAAAGAACAGACAGAGAGATACCCACGTAAGGAGTATATTCAATGCACCCAAAAGTGTGCCAGTGAGGGCATGGTTAGCCCTCGGCACACTCCGGCTGCGCACTTGATATACACATCCGTAGGCGTCACCTTCTGCGTTTGTTTCTGTTCAATAGTCTGAGGTTCCTACATTCAAGCTACCAAAAACAAAGCGTACAGTGTCGCTTTTCCACCATGTAGTTGGCACGGCAGAGGCCGCAAGGGCTTGCCGAACCGCTTGCAAAATTACAAAAAAGATTTGTAAATCGTTACCTATTTTATAAAAAAGATGCGAGAAAATGCAGAATAAGCGGCGGAAAGGCTTGGTGTCTGACGGAAATTGTGTAATTTTGCAGGCATATCATAATAAGATAGTGATTTTAGGAAAATTAAAATGGAACTAATATAACTTAAATACTTTTAATGACATGACCAAGCGAACAACGACACCCACCAGTCTGGAGTTTCAGAAGTTCTGGGACAGTTACGACCTGAAGCGCGACAAGGTGGCCGCTGAGCGGGCGTGGCGCAAACTCGGCAAGCACGACCGTCTCGCCGCCCTCCAGGGCATCCAGCGATACCGCGACGACTGCGAGGCGCAAGGCATCCAGCGTATGTACCCGCAAGGCTACCTCACGCACCGGCGGTGGGAGGACGAGGCGGACGTTCAGACGGACGCTCGCCGGGATTTGCAATCCCGGCGCAACGAATATAAGGACTTACAATCCGCAACAAGTCGCATTGCAGGTGCTCCTATTCACAGCGACGGGATTGCAACTCCCGACGACCTCCCCGATATGGCGTTATGGTAACACGCGAATCACACGGGGGCTCTGTCCCCCCCTGTGATTCGCGTGTGTCCCCCTGTGAGTGAGAAGGAAGATAGACAGATATCTTGAAGCGTTTCCTGAAAGACAGCATACAGGCGCATCAGAAGCTAAATGGCCCCCTGACACATCAGTCAGTCGTGGGTAGTTCGGGTTCTAAGAAATGTGGTAAATAGCTTGAAATATCATCGAAAAGCCACCCTTTACGCTATTAGGTTTAGCTTCAGAAACGATTGCAGACTATGTTTCTCCCCTTCTCCGGGCGTATTGACATCGTGGTTTGCTCATTATGGACAAATGTTTAATATGGTGGGGATTAAATAGGTTTAAGGGGTATAAGGGGATTGGGGGTAGAGCGGTCGAATCAGAAGGAAAAGTAGAAATATTTAACAAATTATTCACAATTACCGCAAAATCACCGCAAAATTCATCCTTAAACACTTGATTTTGAGCACGTTGCAAAATCTGTTTAACATTTATTTGCGCCTCCTGACTTTGCGCCACTTTGGCTCGATGCTCTTCTAGCCACTGCTTTTTATGTCGGTCTATCGATCGGCCGCTAACTTTCTCGCCAGACCGCTCCGTCAGCAATGCTGCCAGTTCTTCCCTATCCAAATTCCCTGCGAGGATTTCTGGGGCAATCATGTCCAGTTTCAGGTTCCAGAGGTGTGTCGTATAGTCACTCCACGCCTTTCCTTTCGCCTCCTCGGGGGTTACATTGTTTTTCTCGCAATAGCCGGGGTTCACCTTGATTTTTTTCTTTTCAAACTTCTTCTTGTTGTTTTCCAGCAATTGCTCATAAGCCTCAAGGTTGGTCACCCAGGCATCTCTCACTATCTGCAGGATACTTGGCAGTGTCATTATGTCTCCATCTTTGCAGTCAGTGCCGTCCTTGTATTTGTTTTCATAGGCCCTGTAGAACAGATACACGGCATGATACAGCAGTTCGTCGAAGCAGATTTTGTCTTCATGGACATCTCTGCAGATGATGAGCTGATTGCGCAGCGTTATGTGGCGTTCGCCTTTCCTGAAGCGCTTGACTGCCGTTTTCTTCTTTCCAGTAGCGTCTTTCTTTTTTTGGAATTGCAGTGAAACCTCCTGATATCCCTTTGGAATAATGATAAACGACTGCTCGGGTGGCGTGTAGGGTAGGGTTGTGTTGAGCTTAATTTTATACGTGTCTCTGAATTTCTTCCAGATTTCTTCTGGTGTCAGTTTACCTTGGGTGCAGTCGCTGACCAGCCGCGCTCCTTGCGACGGATGCTTAAAGTATTCGTGGCGTTTGATGGTAGCCGGCTTACTGCCTGATTTCTGTTTGCAGGAATGTTCTTTTCCGTCGTGATTTCCTTCTGCCGTATTATGTTGCTTGACTTGAGAGTCTTTGTTCTCTGCCACTGGTGTGTCGTCATAGTCTGGCAGCAGCTCATAGGGGCTGTAAATGCACCACGGGGTAATGGTCTCTATATTGCTATTAGGATTACCAAAGAAGAACCCTGCTCTGTTGTAGGTGCAATTGTCCAGTTTGAAACCGATGTGGCCCGCCTTGGCTATGGCAGCAATCACCTCGTCTCGCAGTATGGTGATAATCTTGTCATAGCAGGGACGGTTGTGCATGATGCTGTCGAAGACATACACCAGGCGGAAACGGTTTTTCCTGCCCAGTCTAAGATGCGACTGTGTAGTAAATGTAAACGTGGGCTTGTGCTGCAGCAAAGGTAGGACAACGTCCACTGGCACATTGGAATCGTCGGCATCGAGGCAGATGATCTGATTACCTTTCCACTGCCCTTCGAACTTTCCTATCCAGTTGAATGTGTCTTCGCGATGGTAAAGTGCCGTAGAGGCATGGCCCTTGCAAAGCATGTTAAGTAGTCTCTCTGCGGTCAGCTGTTTTCTGTGCCATGTGATTGCAGAGATTTTCTGTATCTCATCAGAATCGGCTATCCTGATGTGCTTCTTTTCTTTTTCTTTTCCCTTGATATAGTTGGCGGCCCGAACTTCGTTCTGGTCTACTTTCCTGATGTTGTCTTCAATAGACACTGTAACAGTCAGCTGGAATGATTTTTCTATTGTCATAATCTGAAAGATGCAAATTCCGTGCCAAGTGGCACTTTGTTAATCTCGTCTTTATGCTTTGTAAATTTTTCTGCCTATTCTGCCAAATCCTGCCCTCACCCTCTCTGGCTGTCCGCCCTGGGCGGAAGGGTAGGGAGGCCTGGGCGGACCCCCCGAAACCCTAGGGCGGACCCCCGGGGGCGGTTCAGCCACCCTCATAGGCGGTGTAGTGATTTTTCACGGCATGCTAAAGGTCTTGAATATGAGCGACATCTCGGCGGGCATGAAGATGCGGCGAGAGAGTTGAGTTACTAAAAAAAAGCGAGATTACCAAAAGTTTTCCTGACAAAAGTCACATGAAGTTCCAACAAGTTACAGCAAGTGTCCATAAGGGGATTCGGAAGGTTTGAATACTTGCATATATCGCGAAAAAGCTGTACCTTTGCAATACCTTCAATAGGTATTAGTTCATTTCATGTTTAACCATTTAAATTTTTACTATCATGGCAAAAGAGAACATTGCTTTTTTAGTGAATCTGCGCAAGAACACCGTCCCTGGTTCGGACATGTTCGGTCGGTACTACCCCGAGGCAGAGAGTAGGACAACACTGTCGACGAAGGGCTTCGCCAGGCACGTCAGCGACCATAACGGCACGCTGGTGACCTACGAGCTGATGCAGCTGGTGCTGGCAGCTATCGTGAAGTGTCTGAAGGAGATGATGTCGCAGAACGTGCCCGTCAAGTTGGACGGCCTTGGCACCTTCCGTCCGACGGTGACCAGCGTCAAGAGCGGTGCCGCCAGCATCGAGGATGCCCTGCGCATGGGTGTGAACAACATGGTGGCGGGTGTCAACTTCGTCTTCATCCCCGAGAATGCCCAGGGCGAGGAGATTACCTCGCGGAAGTTCAAGGAGCAGTGCTCGCTGGAGTTCGCCTACCTCGTTGAGACCTTCAAGAAGGTCATTGGCGGCAAGGAGAAGTCGTACACCCTGCGCACGCCGCTCTCTGCCTGGGAAATTGCTCAGGCTGACGGTGAGGCAGCAGGCGACAGCAGCAGCAGTGGCAGTGACAACCAGCAGAGTGGCGGCGAAACCCCCGGCGGCGGTAACGGTGACGACAATCCCAGCGGCCCTGACATGGGTTAAGCAAGTCGGGAGGGATGCCGCGACAGCACTCATGCCTAACGGATGGCTATCGAGCACTTCCTTTTAAAAAAGGACTGGCAGCAAAGGGCTGTCGGTCCTTTTTTGGATTATCAGCTCATAACTACGCGGTGCAGGAAGAAGAAGGCACGTGAGCGGAGGAAGTAAAGCAGGACGCCCACGAGGTTGACGGCGGCAACGGTCCAGAAGGCTGCGGTATAGCCGACATGTTCGGCCAAGACGCCGCCCAGCAGCGTGCCCAGTCCCATGCCGACATCCCACGAGATGAGAATGGTGGAGTTGGCTGTGCCGCGCTCGTTGTGATATGCCATGGAGATCATCATGTTCTGGAAAGCCGGCCAGAGGTGTCCGTTGCCCAGTCCGATGAGCAGGGCCGAGCCGTAGTAGCCCAGTACGATGGAAAACTGATAGCTGACAATGGATAGTTGATGGAGCGTAGGCATCAGTACGAACAGCGTATAGCCTACGAGCGAGATGAGCATGCCCTCGGCGGCATTTTCCGTCAGACATCCCTGACGCAGCGCCTTACCTCCTTGCAGTCGCGAGAGCATGAGGCCCATGGCGCAGAGCATGAACCACGTACCGGTACCGCCGGTAATGCCCATGACCTGGTGGCCGTAGATAGCCAGATAATTGCTGAGTACGCCAAAGCAGAAGCCGAAGAACACCATGTTGGCGGCCAGCAGCCAGCCACGCTTCAGGAAGAAGCGGTCCAGACTGAGCTTGCGTCGCCGCACGTCGGCAGGCTGGTGGTTCAGCTTGACGGTAGCGTCTACGGCCAGTCCGAAGGTGGCCACGAGGAGTGCCAGCCAGAACAGCAGCTGGAAATTGTGGGTCTGGGCGTAGATGAAGATGGCAAACGACGGAGCAACGGCCATGGCCAGATTGTTGCTGAGTCCATAGTAGCCGATGCCCTCGTTGCGGCGCGACGATGGCACCACGTCGATGGCTACTGTCGAGTTGGCCACGGTGAGCGCACCGAAGGGGCCGCCGTGCAGGGTACGGACAATGGTGAACAGCAGGAGGGTCGATGCCGCCAGATAGCCGGCAAAGAAGATGGCAAAGGACGTGAAGCAGACCATCAGCACCGTCTTGCGCGGAAAGGAGTCGACGAAATAGCCGCTGAATGGCCGGAACAGCAGGGCAGTGATGGTATAGCCCGACAGCACCAGCCCGATGACGTCCTTAGTGGCCCCAAATGTCTCATAGAGATAAAGGGGCAACAATGGCGTCAGCAGGTAGAAAGCGGTGAACAGCGCAAAGTTGGCTGTCATCACCTTGCAATAGTTACGATTCCACAGCCGTTCCACCTTTACTTATTACATTGAACGTTTTTTAATTAGGAATTAGGAATTAGAAATTATGATTACCATGTAGCGGTAGCAAATTCTTCATTCTTCATTCTTCATTTTAAATCTGTCTGAGTGCGCTGAGCAGTTCATTGTTCTCCGTCCGTGTGCCGATGGTGATGCGCAGGCAGTCCTGACAGAGCTGCACCTTGCTGCGATTGCGCACGATGATGCCACGGTCCACCAGGTAGTTGTAGATGCTGTTGGCATCCGTCACCTTGGCCAGGAAGAAGTTGGCATCCGTCTTGTAGACACGCACACAGACGGGCAGGTCCTGGAATGCCTGAATCAGTCGGGTGCGCTCTGCCAGCAGTATCTTGACATATTTGTCAATCTCGTAGGGGTCCTTGAGTACCTCCAGCGCCTGCTGCTGTGTCAGCAGGTTGACGTTGTAGGGATATTTCACCTTATTATAGATGGCTACTATCTCCTTCGAGGCAAAGGCCATGCCCAGACGGATGGCTGCCGAGCCCCAGGCTTTCGACATGGTCTGCAGGATGATGAGGTTGGGATGGCTGGGCAGTTCCTGACGCATGGACATCTGGTCGGCAAAGTCAATATATGCCTCGTCGACGATGACGATGCCCTCGAAGCGCTCTATGACGCTGAGTATTTCGTTGCGGTTCAGCGAGTTGCCCGTTGGATTGTTAGGCGAGCATATCCAGACGACCTTCGTCTGCTGGTCGCAGGCAGCCAACAGGTCGTCGGCCTTGAAGTCGAAGTTCTCGTCAAGCAGTACGGTGCGGTATTCGACGTCGTTGATGTCGGCACACACCGCATACATGCCGTATGTCGGAGCGATGGCCACCACGTTGTCTATACCTGGACGGCAGAATACGCGGTAGGCCAGGTCGATGGCCTCGTCACTGCCGTTGCCCAGGAAGATGTTCTCCTCCGGCACGCCCTTCACCCGCTTCAGTTCGCTTTTCAGTTCTCGCTGCAATGGGTCTGGATAGCGGTTGTAGGGGGCATTATACGGATTTTCGTTGGCATCGAGGAAGACGTGGGCTTCCTTGCCGGAATATTCGTCACGAGCCGACGAGTAGGGTGCCAGGCTCCAGATGTTCGGCCTTACCAGTTGTTTAAGATCCTTCATATAGCGGTAACTGATTCTTCATTCTTCACTCTTCACTTTCGCCAGGCGTACGCTCATGGCCTGCTTGTGCGCATCGAGCTGCTCGGCCTCGGCCATGAGTTCCACGGCGCGGCCGATATGACGGATGCCCTCAGCGGTCAGGTGCTGGAAGGTAATCTTACGGCAGTAGGAGTCGAGGTTGACGCCATTGTAGGCCGTGGCATAGCCGTGGGTGGGCAGTGTGTGATTGGTACCGCTGGCGTAGTCGCCGGCACTCTCACAGGCATACTGACCGAGGAAGACGCTACCGGCATTGACCACACGCTCGGCCATCTGCTCGTAGTTCCGTACCTGCAGTATCAGGTGCTCCGGGGCGTAGGCGTTCGAGAGGGCTATCATCTCGTCGGCTGAACCGACGAGCACCAGACGGCTGTTGTCCAGTGCGCGCTGGGCAATGTCGCGGCGGGGCAGCACGGCCAACTGGCGGTTCACCTCGTCGTAGACCTCCTGGAGCTTTGCCTCGGAGGTGGTGATGAGCAGAACCTGCGAGTCCGCACCGTGCTCAGCCTGCGACAGCAGGTCGGCAGCCACGAACTCGGCATTTGCCGTCTCGTCGGCCAGCACGCAGACCTCGCTGGGTCCGGCAGGCATGTCGATGGCTACCTCGTCGAGCGAGACGTGCTGCTTGGCGGCCATGACGTACTGGTTGCCAGGTCCGAAAATCTTGTAGACCTTGGGCACGCTCTCCGTACCGTAGGCCATGGCGCCGATGGCCTGAACGCCGCCAATCTTGAAGATGCGGCTCACGCCGGCAATGCGTGCCGCCACGAGGATGGCCGGATTGACCCGCCCCTCGCTGTCAGGCGGTGTGCAGAGCACGATTTCCTTGCAGCCCGCTATCTTGGCCGGTGTAGCCAGCATGAGCACCGTCGAGAAGAGTGGGGCGGTGCCACCGGGGATATAGAGTCCGACGCGCTCGATGGCCACGCTCTTCTGCCAGCAGGTGACGCCCTCCTGGGTCTTCACTTTCTGGCCAACGAAGCGCTGCGAAACGTGGAAGACCTTGATGTTATGGTGGGCCAGGATGATGGCGTCGCGCAGCTCGTCGCTGACCATCCGTTCGGCCTCGTCCATCTCCTGTTCGCTGACGGCCAGCGCATCCAGCTGGGCCTTGTCAAACTTCAGTTCATATTCGCGCACGGCCTCGTCGCCACGCTCACGGATATCGCTGAGCACGGTGCTCACCGTCTCGTTCAGTTTCGTCAAGTCCAGACGCGGGCGTGCCACAATCTCGGCCCACTGCTCCTGACCCGGATTCCTGTATATCTTCATTTTTCCTTCATTTTTCATTTTAGAGAATCATCTTCTCAATCGGCGTCACCAGGATGCCCTGGGCACCCATCTCCTTCAGCTTGCCTATAATCTCCCAGAAGCGCTTCTGGTCCAGCACGGTGTGGACGGAACACCAAGCCTCGTCAGCCAGCGGAATAATCGTGGGGCTTTTCAGTCCCGGCAGCACGTCGATAATCTCCTGCAGCCGGTCCTTCGGGGCGTTCATACGTACATATTTCTTATCCTCGGCATCCTTCACGGCCTTGAAGCGGAACAGCATTTCGTCCAGCGTGGCACGCTTGCCGGCATTCAGGTCCTTGTTGCCTATGAGCAGGGCCTCGCTCTTCATCACCACCTCCACTTCGCGCAGGTTGTTGCTGACCAGTGTGGAGCCCGACGACACGATGTCGAAGATGCCGTCGGCCAGGCCGATGCCCGGGCTGATTTCCACCGAACCCGTGATGACGTGGATTTCGCAGTCCACACCGCGCTCCCGCATGTAGCGGCGCAGAATGTTGGGGTAGGAGGTGGCAATCTTCTTGCCGTTAAACCAGTTGACGCCGCGATACTCTATCTCCTTGGGAATGGCCAGCGACAGGCGGCACTGCGAGAAGCCCAGCCGTGAGATGATGTCGGCATCCTCGCCACGCTCCACGAACTCGTTTTCACCCACCACGCCGATGTCGGCCACGCCACTGGCTACGCTCTGCGGAATATCGTCGTCGCGCAGGTAGAGCACTTCCAGGGGGAAGTTGGCCGACTGTACCAGCAGCGTACGTTTTGAGGCACTGATCTTGATGTCTGCTTCAGCCAGCAGATTCATGGTGTCATCGAACAGACGACCCTTTGATTGTACGGCAATTCTTAACATATTTCTGATTTTTTTCTCCATTTAGCATGCAAAATTACGCAAAATAGTTGATATTTGCAAGAAAATGATTACTTTTGCACCCAAAATGGAAAGAAATTGATTCGAAAGGGCATATATATTCGCTTTTTCCTGCTTCTACTGCTGGCCACGGCCTGCCAGAAGAAGCAAGAGGCACTGACCCCGCCCTGGGGTGAGACCACCGACTCGCTGCCCGTCGGCGACAACTTCGACCTGGCTGACATTCAGCGCAACGGCGAGCTGATAGCCCTGACGCTGACCGGGCCGGAGACCTACTACGACTACCGTGGCAAGCACCTCGGCGCACAGTATCTGCTGGCGCAGCGCTTTGCCGACAAGCTGGGCGTCATGCTGCGCATGGAGGTGTGCACCGACAGCACCGAGATGCTGCGCCGCCTGGCCGACGGCGAGGCCGACCTGGTCATCGGCCCGCCCGCCATGCAATTTACGCCCGCCGCCGGGCAGGCCCTGCCACTCAAGAACTGGCTGATTGGTGCCGACAAGGACGACTTGAAGCGCGAGCTGAAGGCGTGGTACAAGCCCTCGCTACTGGCCGAAGTCAAGAAGCAGGAGGAATTCCTGCTGTCAGCACGGTCGGTGACACGCCGTGTGTTCTCGCCCATGCTCAACCGTGCCGGCGGCGTCATCTCGCACTACGACGGCTTCTTCCAGCGCTATGCCTCCACCATCCGCTGGGACTGGCGACTGCTGGCCGCGCAGTGCTACCAGGAGTCGACGTTCGACCCTCAGGCCCATTCGTGGGCCGGTGCCTGCGGACTGATGCAGATCATGCCCGGCACGGCCGACCATCTGGAATTGGCGCGTGCCGACATGTACGACCCTGAGAAGAACATTGCCGCTGCCGTGCGCTATCTGGGCGAACTGGACCATACGTTCAGCGACATTGCCGACCGCCAGGAGCGCACCAAGTTTGTGCTGGCAGCATACAACGGCGGCCATTTCCACATACGCGATGCCATGGCACTGGCCCAGAAGCACGGGCGCAACCCTCGCCGATGGGGCGACGTCGAGGCCTTTGTGCTCGGACTGGCGCGGCCGGAATACTACAACGACCCGGTGGTGAAGTACGGATACATGCGCGGCACCGAGACCGCCGACTACGTGCGCAAGATTCATGAGCGCTGGAACGGCTACCGGGGTGTCAAAACCATTCGCTCGGGCTTTGCTCCCAACACGGTACCGCAGAAAGCAAAACGCGAGCGAAAGAAGAAGTATCAGGTGTAAGAAAAAGGTACAAGGAGCCAACATTGTCTACTTGTACCAAATTTTATTGATGATTACTTGACGGTGACGGTCAGCGGCTGTTTCAGCTGCTCCAGAAACTGCTCCACGCAGAGCTGCCAGTGAGCCTGCGTCGGCACGTCGTAGCGGCTCCAGGCCGAGCCAAACCAGTAGGTGTAGCGCTGGCCGCTGTAGCCGCGGAGCAGGCCCAGGGCGTGGCCGCTGGCCTGGCGCGTCTCGCTGATGCCGTCGGGAAACAGCGTGGCTACGTAGATTTGCGACTGGTGGGCCTTCGGGTTCTCCGTCGGGTCGGCATAGAGCACGTAGCGGCTGTCCAGCACGGGTTCGCTGACGCCGTGCAGCACGACGCCCGTGGCCAGCGTCGTGGGCTGGCTGATGCCGTCGTACCATACCGTGCAGCGGTTGAAGTGTGACGCCTTGTCGAGGCTGATGAGCCGGTGCTCGGTCACGCCGTCGGCCGTCGTGCCGTAGTCCAGCTGGGCGGTGAAGCGCAGCGGGCCGTTGTCCAGTATGCGGCACTGCTGATAGCAGTAGGGGAAGCGCAGCTGTCCGTCGGCAGTCATCAGTGCCGGTGCACCGCAGCCCAGCGTCGGGCCGACGCCGTAGCAGTCCAGTCCGCGCCCGTGGTCGTGGTGGAACGACGTGGCCAGGTCGGCCTCGGTGGCCTCCTGAGTGCGCCCGGCGCGGCGCAGCGAGTCGCGCAGGGCCATGCCCCGGAAATGGGTGCGGTATCGGTCGGCCACCACCGGGTCGGGCGTGTTCTTCACCCAGACGTCGGTGCCGTAGGCATTTTCGCCCCGGCGTTGCAGGGCCGGACCGTAGACGCGGTAAATGCCTCGGTCGTTCTCCCACGTCAGGTCGTCGAGCCGGCTCTTGTAGACGGCACCCTGCACCTCGGACGGAAACGCCTGTGGCAGTCCGGCCCTGACGGTGAAGACGGCCTGGCCATGGGGCTGTACAGAGGCAAAGATGAGCAACAGGCCGTCGTGAGTCTGCTGGCTGACCACCTGCTGGCCCAGGGCGTTGCGCACCACCAGCGGGGTGCCCGTCTGGACGCCCAGCTGCCGGCAGACGGCGTCAAGCGGTGTGGCCACCGTCTCGTGGCGCTGCATGGCGGTGGGATTGTCCACCGTGATGCGGGCCTCCTGTGCCGCTGCCGGCAGTAGTGCCAGCAGCAGGCTGAGTGTTGTCAGTATGCGTTGCTTCATGCTTACCATCGGTCTTTAGTCTGAATGTTGTCGGCCCAGCGGTGGTCCTTGGGGAACGGCTGTCCGTTCCAGGCTTTCACCTGTGTCCAGGGCTGTGGCTCGTCGGTCCAGAAGGGGTGTCCGGCGGGCAGTCCCAGCGGCATGAAGGCCAGCGAGGTCATGTAGAGCGAGCCGTTGTTGGTGTACCAGTCGGCAGTCTCGGGCTGGTGGCCGCAGAAACCGATGGTCAGGTAGCCCGCGTCGTTGAAGTTCTGCTGATGGTCGAACATGCGGTGCATGACCTTGGTCAGCGCGGCGCGCACCTGTCCGTTGCTCAGCTCGCGCGGCAGCGTCTGGTACCACGCCATCAGGGCCAGGGGCTGCATGGCGGCCAGGCGGTAGGGCGTGGAGCGTCCGATGACGGGGAAGGTGCCTTCGGGCGATATGAAGCGCTCCAGGATGATGGCATACTTCTGGGCACGCTGGAGGGCGCGGTCGTGGTACTTCTTGTAGTCCAGGCGCGAGTTGACACGGGCGTCGACCATGGCCTGCAGGGTCTCCAGGTACATGGCGTGGAAGACGTAGCTGGAGTAGTAGTCGAAGGCAAACACGGGGCCGTCGGCATACCAGCCGTCGCCTACGTACCATTCCTCAACCTTGCGGCAGGCCGTGTTGACGCGGAACTCGTCGAACTGGGCCTTGGCCTTGGCCAGCAGGCTCTCGATGGTCGACGAGAAGAGGAACCAGTTGGTGTATGGCGGGTCAATGCGGCGCAGGTTCTGGAACTCCTTGACGTAGCGCTGCTTGGTCTGGGCGTCCAGTGGTTCCCACAGCTCGTCCCAGGCGCGCAGGAACGACTCGG